>DASPTT010000018.1:0-4903 GCA_035623275.1 Acidimicrobiales bacterium | reverse complement strand
GCGTGCCGCTCAGGATCGTCTGGTCGATGCCGGGCGCCACGTGGATCGGCGTCTGGCAGCCGAGGCCGGGCAGGCAGATGGTGATGGTCACGACCGATCCGTCGTTCTCGGGGGTCCACTTGGTCCCGTCGAAGGTGGAGGTCGACGTGGCCGGGCCAACCTGGATGTCGACGACCGGCGTGGTGCAGCCCGCGCTCAGGATGGTGCCGACGTCGCAGCCCACACCCGGGAGGACCTGGATCTCCAGGGTCTCGCCCGTGGCCGTGGCCGTGGCGGTGTCGCCGGTGGTGGTGATGTCGGCCGAGGCCGCCCCCACCTTCACCACCAGCGTCGGGATCGACGTCGCCTTGGTGATGATGTCGCTGAGGTTCTGGAGCGCGCCGTCCACGGCCTGCACCAGGGTGTTGGTCTCGGTGGCCTTGGAGCCGAGCTGGTCGGCCAGGGTGCACACCGCGCCGAAGAGCGAGTTGACCGAGCTGCCCGACGCACAGGGGTCGGAGCTGCCGCTGTCGGTCGGGATCTTGCCGAGCAGGGTGTTGAGCACCGAGTTTGCGTTCACCGTCAGCTGGGCGGTCGTGCCGTCGGCCTTGGCCGTGGCGTCGCCCGACCCGTCGATGACCGCGGCGGCGTCACTGCAGGCGACGCCGAGCGAGACGAGCGGGACCGACGACGGTGTGCCGACCGTGCAGGTCTGCGCCTTGGTGTCGTTGCTGTCGGTGCCCGTCGCCGACGCATCGGTCTCGTGGTCGGTCAGGAGGGTGCCGATCCCCTTGGCGCTCGCGCTCGGCACCGAGGTGTCGACCTGTGCCTGGGCCTGGCCGCCGGTCAGGGTCTTGCCGAAGACCGTGATCACGAGGCCCTTGGCCTGGGCGCTTGCCTGGATCGAGGACGTCGTGCCCGCGCCGGCCGCTGTCGAGCCGGCCGCGACCGCCATCACCGTCATCGCGGCGGTGGCCAGCGTCCCCAGAGCGGCCGCCTTGCGACGCCCGGTACGGGTACTGCGGAGAATTCGAGCCATGATTCCTTCCGTCCCTTTGCCTTCGGTTCACGAACCGCTCCGACGCCCCCGCCCAGCCGCCCCACGGACGCACTGGTGCGCACGGTTCGATGTGGTAACCGCGGACCGCGGTTGTCCTTGCGGTGGGAATTCAGGCCCGCGCCGCGCTGCGTAGTGGCAGGTACTGGGTCCCGCGTTCAGCCCGTCTCTGAATTCGGCCAAAATTTCGCCTGAACAGGGGTGATGTCAGCTGATAGCACGCAACGTAGTCAAAAAAACGGCAAGCAGTGATATTTTCGTGAACATTGCGCATACGGGTGGACTTGGGAGAGCGATCGAGTACGCTTAGTGGTGGGCGTACAGGGCGGTACGTCGGAACCAGCGCATAGAGCGCGGCGACTGCGGGGTCGCGGCCAGGCGCGTCAGCAGGATCCGAAGGGGGGTACGGGGGTTGACTTCGCTCCTAGCGGGTGGGAACACCCGCGGCCGCGACTCGCTCGACGACGACGTCGACCTCGCGCGCGACCGCGTGCTGGTGACCCGGGCGCAGGCGGGTGACCGCGCCGCGTTCGACGACCTCTATCTCCGTTACTACCGGCGCCTGTACCGCTTCTGCCTCCGCCGCCTGCACGACGCGCACGAGGCCGAGGACGTCGCACAGGAGGCGTTCGCGCGCGCCTGGCGCGCGCTGCCGTCCTTCGGCGGCGACCGCCGCTTCTATCCCTGGCTCAGCGTCATCGCCGCACACCTGTGCACCGACGTGTTGCGCCGCCGCAACCGCTCCACGCCGGTCGCCGAGTTCCACCAGGGGAACGTGGCCAGCACGGAGGACGGGGGCGAGGAGCTCGCGCTGGCGGCGGTCGACTCGGCCATCGTGGCCCAGGCCTTCACCCGCCTCTCCGACCGCCACCAGCGGATCCTGCACCTGCGAGAGGGGTCCGGCTGGTCGTACCAGAAGATCGCCGACCACGAAGGTGTGGGCATCACCGCGGTGGAGACGCTCCTGTGGCGTGCCCGTCAGGCGCTCAAGCGCGAGTTCGCCTCGCTGGCCGGTGCGGACGGCCGCCTTGCCGGCATCCTCGGGAGCGTCTTCTCCCTCTCCGCGCTGCGCCGGCTGGTGCGTCACGGTGCGCGGCGCGTCGCCACCGCGGGCCCGCGTACGGCCGCGCTCGCCACCATGGGCTCGGCGGCGGCCACCGCGGTCATCGTCACCGCCGTGCTGAGCGGTCCATCGGCGCCCGCGCACGTCCCGGCGCCACCCTCGTCGTCGTCCATCACCCAGTCGTCGTCGACGTCGCCCGGTGGCGGCGTCGCGCCCGTCGGCTCCTCGACTGCCGCCGGCACGTCGGGCGGCGGCGGGTCCGGCACCCGTTCGTCGACCGGACAGGGCGGCTCGAGCGGCACACCGGCCTCCGGTGCCAACGGCCTCGGCGGTGCTGCGGGCAACGTGACCGGCACGCTCGGCAACACCGTCTCCGGGCTCGGCGGGACGGTCAACGACCTCGGCCAGCCCGTCGAGGGCCTCGTCGGCGGGCTGCCGGTCGTGGGCCAGACACTCGGCGGCGCCGTGCAGGGGTTGACCGGGACTGCGTCCAACACCCTCGGGTCGCTCGGCACGGGCCTCGGCGGCACCACCGGCGGCTCGAGCTCCTCGGCCGGGACCGGCGCGTCGAGCGCGCTCTCCGGGGTGACCAACACCGTCGGTGGCCTCCTCGGTGGGCAGCTTCCCTAGGCCACCGGTGCTGACCGGGCGTCGGGCGCGCACGATGGGCGCCCTCCCCGCAAGGGCCGACGCGCCTGGTCGTTTCCCCTCCGTGAGCGCTGACGACGCCATCATCTCCATTCGCGGGGTCACCAAGCGATTCGGCAGCCACACCGTGCTGCAGGACGTGACGTTCGACGTCCCGAGGGGCAAGACGACCGCCGTCCTCGGCCCGTCGGGCACGGGGAAGTCCGTCCTCCTGAAGGTCGTCATCGGGCTGCTCAAGCCCGAGTCCGGCCAGATCCTGGTCGACGGTGAGCCGATCGTCGGCGTGTCGGAGAAGAACGTCTTCCAGATCCGCCGGAAGTTCGGAGTGCTGTTCCAGGACGGTGCGCTGTTCGGCTCGATGAGCCTGTACGACAACATCGCCTTCCCGCTGCGCGAGCACACCAACAAGACCGAACGCGAGATCCGTGGCATCGTCCTCACCAAGTCGGAGCTCGTCGGCCTGGTGGACCACCTGGCGAAGCTCCCCGGCGAGGTGTCCGGGGGGATGAAGAAGCGGGCCGGCCTGGCGCGCGCCCTGGTGCTCGACCCCGAGATCATCCTCTTCGACGAGCCGGATTCGGGACTCGACCCGGTACGCGTCGCCTACCTGGACAACCTCGTGAACACCGCGCAGCGCGAGACGAACGCGACCTTCTTCATCATCACGCACAACATCCCGTCGGTGCAGCGCACGGCGGACTACATGGGCATCCTCTTCCGGTCGCGGCTGGTGAAGTTCGGCTCCAAGGCCGACATGGTCTCCGCCCCCAACCCGATCGTGCAGCAGTTCCTCGCCGGGCGCGCCGATGGTCCGATCGGCATGGACGAGATGGCGGACGCGGACGGTTCGTCCGACGGCCTGTTCGAGGGCGCGAGCAGCCCCGTGGGTGCCGTCGCCGGCTGATCCGCTGTCCCCGCCCGCCGCATCGGCGCCACCCGTCGGCTCTTCGTCGGCCCGCTGGCGCTCCGCGGTCGGGCGATTCGACCGAGCCGTCGAAGCGGGTGCCGCGCGGCTGCGCGGCCGACGCGTCTGCGACGTGGCCGCATACGGCGCCTCGGCCGTGGGCGACCACGGCCTCGTCTGGTTCGTGCTGGCGCTCCTGCGCGGCCGGCGTCCCGGACGCCGACGGGCCGTGGCCGTGCGCGCCGTGGTGTTCTCCGGGCTCGTCACGCCCGTGGTGAACGCCGCCGTCAAGCGTGCGGTCGACCGCCGTCGCCCATCCGCCGGGCGCGAGCATCCGCTGCCGGTGCGGGTACCGGGCACGGCGAGCTTCCCTTCCGGCCACAGCCTGGCGGCGTGGTGCGCCGCCACCCTCCTGGCGGACGGCGACCCCCTCGCGCCTGCCTACTACGCGCTGGCCGCCGCGATCTCGGCGAGCCGCGTGCACGTCGGCCTGCACCACGGCTCCGACGTGGTGGCGGGGGCGGTCCTCGGGGCCGGCCTCGGCCGTCTCGGCCGGTCCGTGTTCCCCGTCGCTCCCGCGTCGCCACGCCTCGCCCCGTCTCGCCCGGTCTCGCCCCGTCTGGGGCGGAATGCGGCGCCGGCGGGCGGCGTTGACGGCTAGGTGAGCGTGTCCTTCTCCGTGACCTACGACTACCGGTGTCCGTTCGCGCGCAACGCGCACGAGCACGTCGTCGAGGCGCTTCGCGCCGGCGCGGACTGGGACGTGGGGTTCGTCCCCTTCTCGCTTTCCCAGGTCCATGTCGACGAGGGCGGGACGGCGGTGTGGGACGACCCCGCCAAGGCGTCGTCGCTGCTGGCCACGGAAGCCGGCGTGGTCGTGCGCGACCGGTTCCCGGATCGCTTCTGGGACGTGCATCTGGCCCTGTTCGCCGCCCGACACGACGAGGGGCGCGACCTGCGCGAGGAGGCCGTCGTCCGCCAGGTCATGGAGCGCAACGGGGTGGACGCCGACGAGGTCTTGGCCGCCGTCGCCGAGGGCTGGCCGCGGGCCGCCTACCGCAAGGAGCACGAGGCGGCCGTCGAAGGTCACCGGGTCTTCGGCGTGCCGACGTTCGTCCTCGCCGACCGGGCCGCCTTCGTCCGGATCATGACGCGGCCCGAGGGCGACCCGGACGCGGCGCGGCGCACCATCGAGCACGTCCTGGGACTCCTCGCGGACCACCAAGAGCTCAACGAGTTCAAGCACACGTCG
>DASPTT010000017.1:0-7143 GCA_035623275.1 Acidimicrobiales bacterium | reverse complement strand
CCTCCGACGCCGGGCCGACGTCTTGCGCGCCGATGAATTCGTGCCCCGTTCACCTTGGCGTGACCGTCGGGAAACGTGGCTCCCGTACCCTCGCACGCGGTGGGCACTCTCTCGACACCGTAGGAGGGGCATCCGTGCGCATCTCCCTTCACACCCTGTCCGACATGGTCCGGCGGCTCAGCGGGGCCGGCGCGCTGCGCAATGCCCGGGGTGAGGTCGTGGGTGCCGCCGAGAGCGTGTTCGACCTGGAGTCCCAGCTGCGCCGGGTCGCCGACCCAACGCCGCCGCGCCGCGCCGCCTGAGGCTCGCGCCGCGCCGCCTGAGGCTCCCGCCGGAGGCACCCGCCGGAGGCACCCGCCGGAGGCACACCGGGGCCCGCGGCGACCAGCCGCCGGGCGGTCCGCCGGCCGCCACTCGGTAGGATCGGCGCCGTGACCGACGGTTTCCACCCGCCCGTGGAGGAGTACCTCGAGACGATCCAATCGCTCACCGAGGAGGGCGTCCCGGTCATCCAGGCGCGCATCGCCGAGCGCCTCGGGCGCTCCGCCCCATCCGTGTCCGAGATGCTCGATCGCCTGACGGCGGACGGCTACGTGGAGCGGGCCGGGCGCTCGATCACGCTCACCGACCAAGGGCGCGCCCTGGCCGACAGCGTGATCCGCAAGCACCGCCTGGCCGAGCGCCTCCTGGTCGACGTGATCGGGCTGCCGTGGCACAAGGCGCACCTCGAGGCGGGCCGCTGGGAGCACGTGATCTCCGACGAGGTGGAGACCCGTCTCGTGGCACTGCTCGGCAATCCCACGACGTGCCCGCACGGCAACCCGATCCCGGGTTCCGGCGGGGGCGACGGCGCGGGCGAGTCCCAGGTGAGCCTGGCGCAGGTCGAGGCGGGCGAGACCGTGCGCCTCGAGCGCATCACTGAGGAGGTCGAGTTGGACATGGCCTCGCTCGCCTACCTCGACGAGCACGGGTTCGTTCCCGGGCGCTCGGCGCTGGTGCGCACGCGTGCGGCCGACGGCACGCTCACGCTGGAGGTGGACGGCTCGCCGCTCGCCATCGAGCCGACTCTCAGCCAGCAGCTGTTCGTCGCCGTCGGCTGATGACGCCGGCGGAGGCCTGGCCCGCGGCGCGCAGCCTCGGGGGCGGCAAGGCCCGGGCGGCCACCGCCTTCCTCGGGGCCGGACGGCACCTCGCACCGCAACTGCGCGCCGAGGCCGCACGGCGCGGCCAGCCCGTCCCGAAGGTCCGCCTCCCGTCCTGAGGGAAAGGTCCGGCCGAGCCCTGGGGCGTCGCCCCTATCGCACGCCGGTGGCGGTGCTCAGGTCGGTGGCGGTCCAGGGATGGCCGCCTGAGCTCGTGTCGACGTAGTACATCAGGTCGCCGCCGGTGCTCCAGGCGAACACGTTCAGTTGGTCTCTCCCGCTGCCCGGGCCTTCCGCAGAGCTCGCGTCTCCGGTGATCGCACCCCCGCCCGCGGCACCGGCACTCAGGTCGTAGGCGTTCCAGGGATGGCCGCCGGCATCGTCGTTCACGTACTCGGTGAGCTGGCCCGCCGGGGTGTCGACGTACAGGTGCACGAACCTGTCGAGGCAGTCCGCGAACGTGAGGCTCGGCGTGCCGGTGACCGGCCCGCCGCCGCCGGCGCCGGCGCTCAGGTCGTACGCGTTCCAGAGGTGGCCGCCGACGTCGTCGTTCACGTACTCGGTGAGCAGGCCGATCGGCGTGGTGACGTAGACGTGGATGAGCCCGTCCCCGCCACAGGGTGTGTCGAGGAGGAACCCCACCGGCGAACCGCCCACGGGCCCGCCGCCACCGGCACCGTAGCTCAGGTCGTAGGCGTTCCACAGATGCCCACCCGTGTTGTTGTCCACATATTCGACTAGGTCACCGCCCGTCGTACGTGCGTAGACATGGATGAACCTGTCGTTCAGGGTGTAGGACTCGAACGCTGTCGCATCCCCGGCGATCGGTCCGCCCGTGCCGGCGCCGTAGCTCAGGTCGTAGGCGTTCCACGCATGACCGTTCGCGTTGTCGTGCGCGTACTCGGTGAGCTGCCCGGACGGGGTGTCGACGTACACGTGCGGAGTGTTGTCGTAGTAGTCGTAGGCGACGGCGGGCTTGCCGACGATGGGTCCACCCCCACCGGCCCCCGCGCTCAGGTCGTACGCGTTCCAGAGGTGCCCGCCGACGTTGTTGTTGACGTACTCGACAAGGTCGCCCGCCGGCGTGCGGACGTAGACGTGGATGTAGGGGTCGGTGGAGATGAAGCAGCATCCGTACTCGGCGATCGGGTTCGAGGCGATCAGCCCACCACCCGGCGCCCCGGCGCTCAGGTCGTACGCGTTCCAGAGATGTCCGCCGACGTCGTCGTTCACGAATTCGACGAGATGACCGTTGGCCGTCTGCACGTAGTCGTGGGTCAACCCGTCCACGTCCCAGGTGACCGTGGCACCGTCGCTGCCGCTGGCGGGGAAGTAATTGGAGGCCGCGCTCCAGTGTGGATGCGACGCGGTCCTCGTGGCCGTACCCAGGGCCACCGCCAGGGCCAGGACGAGCACGACGGCCACGACAGCGGCCACAACGCGATGCCAAACGATCCGATGTGTCATCAGCCCTCCGCTCGCCCGCCCGACGCCCATCGGCCCGGGTCGTGGGGGAACGATATGACAGGGGGCTCGCGACGGCAACGACCGTCCCGACCTCGGCCGCTAGGGCCGGGCGACCAGCTGCGCGGCCTCGTAGGCGCGAAGGCGCTCGAACTCGGCGCGCAGCGAGTGGCGCCGGGCACGGTCGTTTGCCAGATTCACCAGCTCATAGGGATCCGCGTCGAGGTCGTACCACTCGTGGTCCTGGTCGTCGAAGTCGCTGTCGATGCCGAAGAGCTTGTCGCCGGGGTCCCTGCCCCACAGGCCGGTGGAGGGCTTGCCCCCGCCCACGCCGTAGTAGCGCGCGTACTTCGTCCGCCCGTCGAAGAAGCCGCGCAGCGCGTAGCGCACGCCGTTGAGCCGCTCCGTCTGCGCCGAGTCCTGGGCGAAGAGGACGTAGTCGCGCACCGACGTGTCCGGGTCCGCCAGCACCGGTGCGAGGTCGACGCCCTGCAGGGTGGGCCGACCGTCGGCGTCCCGCACGGCCGAGGGGTCCACGCCCGCCAGCGCACAGATGGTCGCGGCCAGGTCCACGTGGGTGGCGAGCGCAGGGGTGTGCGTGCCCGGACGGGTCGTGCCCGGGACCCGGACGTACATGGGCACCCGCATGATCTCCTCGTAGACGAAGGGCCCCTTGGAACGAAGGCCGTGGCTGCCGCACATGTCGCCGTGGTCCGAGGTGAAGATGATCACGGTGTCCTCCCAGGCGCCGCTCTCCTCCAGGGCGCCGAGCACGGTCCCGAGGGAGCGGTCGGCCAGGCGGTGCAGCTCCACGTAGTAGTCGAGGTGACGCAGCCACGAGGCGGTGTCCGTGGGGTCGATGTAGCCCCAGAGCCCGTGCTGCTGGTCGTAGCGCCACTGCCGATGGGCCTCGGGCTTGGTGTGGAGGTCGTCGTGGAAGTTGGCCGGCAACTCGTCGCACACGCGCTCGTAGCCGTGGCGGTAGACGGGGAGCGGGTCGTCCTCCTTCCACGCCGCCATCTCGAGGACCTGGCGGATCTTCGCCACCTCCTCGGGGTGCCGATCGGCGTAGCCCGGCTGGTCCACGGGGAACCACATCACGTCGTGGGGGTTGACTAGGGCCACGGTGAGGAACCACGGCGCGCCGTCGTGCGGCGCCCCGACGTCGGCCTGAGCACCGGGCCCGCCGCCGGTGCCGGGTGGCGGCGTCGCACGGCGCCGGAGCCAGTAGGCCGCGTTCTCGGCGATGATCGGGTCGAAGTGCACCCCGGTGCCGGCCCAGCCCATGAAGTGGCGGTCGTTACCGTCCCAGTCGGCGAACCCGTAGGCCTCCATGTCGGGGGACACGGCATGCGAGAGGTGCCACTTGCCGATGTACGAGGAGCGGTACCCCGCGCCCCGCAGGATCGACCCGAGCGTCGGGATCACGGGGTCGAGCTCCACGTGCTCGGGCATGATCACGTTGTCGACCACGCCGTGGCCGGGAAGGTACCGGCCGGTGAACAGGCTCGCCCGGCTCGGGGAGCACGGCGACGAGTGCGTGTAGTACCGGGTGAACTCGAGCCCCTCGGCCATGAGACGCTCGCGCCATGGCAGCGACACGCCCCCGGGCAGCCAGTCGCGCTGGCGCTCCTGGTCGGAGACCACGAGCAGGATGTTGGGCCGCCGCGTCGCTCCCCCGTCCCCCTGCACGCCCGAGACCGTACCGCCTGGCGGAGCCGCACCACTAGGGTCGGCGCCGTGTCCACGTTCATCACCCGCTTCGACACCAGCGGCACGGGCGTGCGCCTGGCGGTCAAGGACCTGATCGACATGGCCGGCGTGCCGACCACCGCAGGCTCTCGTGCCGTGGCCGACATCGCCGAGCCGGCCGAGCGCGACGCACCGTGCATGGCTGGGGCGCGCGCCGCCGGCGCGCGCATCGTGGGCCGGGCCAACCTCCACGAGCTCGCTCTCGGGGTGACAGGCGTCAACCCCTGGTTCGGCACGCCCGTGAACCCACTCGACCCGGCCCGCGTGCCCGGCGGCTCCTCCAGCGGGTCCGCCGTCGCGGTGGCGACCGACGAGGCCGACGTCGCCTACGGCAGCGACACCGGCGGCTCGGTCCGCATCCCCTCGGCTTGCTGCGGCACGGCCGGGCTCAAGACCACCTTCGGTCGGGTCCCGCTCCAGGGCGTGTGGCCGCTGTCCCCGAGCCTCGACACGATCGGCCCCATGGCGCGCGACGTGGCCGGTCTGGTCACCGGCATGGCGCTGCTCGAGCCGGGGTTCGCCCTCGACCCCGCCGACGACGGGCGCTCGCGCCGGGTGGGGTGCCTGCGGGTGGAGGCCGATCCCGCCATCGAGCTGGCGATCGACGCAGCACTGCGCGCCAGCGAGTGGGAGGTCGTAGACCTGGTGTTCCCCGAGTGGGACGCGGTCTCGGTACAGGCCGGCGCGCTGCTCGTCGGCGAGGCCTGGCGCTCCGACAGGACCGTGGCCGAGACCCGGCCAGACGGCATCAGCCCCGACGTCCTCGAGCGGCTCCGGCTCGGCGCGGGTGTCGACGAGGCGGCGATGGCCGCGGCGCGCGCGGCCCAGGCACAGTGGCGGGCGCGCCTGGCGTCGCTGTTCGGCGAGCTCGACATGATCGCCACGCCGACCCTCACCATCTTCCCGCCCACCATCGCTGAGGGCGAGAACCTGCTCATGGCCCGCTGCACCCTGCCCGTGAACTTCGGCGGCGTGCCCGCGCTGGCGCTGCCGGTGCCCGCGGCGGGCGGCTTCCCGGCCAGCCTGCAGCTGGTCGGCCCCGAGCACGGCGAGGCCGCGCTGCTCGCCGCGGGGTCGGTGCTGGAGTTGGCGGTCGGCGCCTGACCGCGGGGACGCAAGCGGCTCAGGTGGCCGTCATCGCCGCGATCGGGCTCAGCCCCGTGCCGGTGCGGGAGCGGTGCAGCGCCTGGATCTCGGTGAACTCGGCCAGGCCCCACGGGCCGTTCTCCACCCCGAGCCCGCTCCACTTGAAGCCGCCGAAGGGCTGGTGGGGCGCGAGCGCCAGGTGGACGTTGACCCAGGCGGTGCCGCACTCGAGGCGCCCGGCGACCTGCGCGGCGCGCTCCTCGTCGGCGCCCCACACCGAGCCGCTCAGGCCGAAGTGCGTGGCGTTCGCCCGCTCCACGGCCTCGTCGAGGTCTCGGTAGGCGATGACGGGCAGGGCCGGGCCGAACTGCTCCTCGTCGACGATGCGGGTGCCGTCGGACAGGCCGGCGAGGATCGTGGGCTCGAAGAAGTAGCCGGGCCGGTCCATGGGCTCGCCCCCGGTCACCGCGGTGGCGCCGCCGGCCAGCGCGTCGGCCACCAGCTCCTTGACCCGCTCGAACTGGGGCTCGTTGTTGATCGGACCGAGCTTCACGTCGGGCTCGGTGCCCGCCCCGACCCTGACCGCGGCGGCCCGCTCGGCAAGCGCGGCGACCACGTCGTCGTAGAGCGCCTCTGGGACGTAGACGCGCTTGACGGCCGAGCAGATCTGGCCGCAGTTGGCGAACGCGCTCCCGAAGAGGCCCGCGGCGATGGCCGCCGGGTCGGCGTCGTCGAGGACGATTGCCGGGTCGTTGCCGCCCAGCTCGAGCGTGACGCGCTTGAGGTCCGACGCCGCCGCCGCTGCCACCTTCTTCCCCGTGGCGATGGAGCCGGTGAAGCTGATCTTGCGGGGGACGGGGTGACCCGTCATCCACGCGCCGAGCTCGTCGCCGCCGCTGACGACGTTCAGCACGCCAGGGGGCAGCAACGGGCGCAGCAGCTCTGCTGCCTGCAGCGTCGACAGCGGGGTGTAGGGCGAGGGCTTGAGCACCATGGTATTGCCCGCCAGCAGCGCCGGCGCGATCTTCCAGAAGGCCAGGGTCAGCGGGAAGTTCCAGGGCGTGATGGCCGCCACCACACCGAGGGGACGGTGCACCACCTCGACCAAGGCCTGGTCGTCGTCCTGGATGACCTGGCGGCCGAGCTCCGCCTCGGCGAAGTACTGGAGCCAGACCGACGACCCGAACACCTCGACGTTGGCGTCGGCAAGCGGCTTGCCCTGCTCGGCGGTGAGCGTGGTGGCGATCTCGCTGATGTTGGCGAGGAGCACTGCGGCCATCTGCCGAAGGCACTCGCGCCGCTGGTCCTCGTCGTTGCGCCAGTCGCGCGCCGCCTTGGCTGCGGCGTCCATCGCCGCGTCGAGCTGTGCCCGCGTGCACTGAGGTGCGGTGGCGAAGACGTCGCCGGTGGCCGGGTTGCGCACCCCGAAGCTCTCCTCGGTTGCAGCGGCGACGCCGTCGACGGTCATGGTGAACTCGGCCATGGTCTCCCTCCCGGTCCCCCCGGCGCTCGCCGGTCCGCCGGCGCCGCCCCGCCCGGCACGAGGCGTGCCGGGATCTTAGGCCCGGTCCTCTTCGGGCGGCGGGTGCACGACGACCTCGGAGCGCTCGGGGTGCTCGGGGTCGAGGCGGATGTCGTGGCGGTCGTCGCTCGGCGGGTCACCGGAGGCGTCCGCCACCACCACGACCTCGTCGTCGGG
>DASPTT010000016.1:0-9142 GCA_035623275.1 Acidimicrobiales bacterium | reverse complement strand
GGAACGCCTGGGGGCTGAGCACCGGGGCCAGCGGCGGCGGGCCGGTCGGCGGATCGCCCGACGCCTTCCTCGACGCGGGCGACGGGCTCATCCACGTCTATGTTGCCGCCGCAAGCCACGACCTGACCGAGTACGACAACGGTGGTGTCGGCGGCGTCCTCTGGAATGCGTGGGACCTGACCCTGGGGTCCGGGGGACCGACGGTCGGGAGCAACACCCCTTAACACGCTGCGTGAGCACGCGCGCCTTCCCCGAGCCCACGGCGTGCGTAGAGGATTGGGAGGCCGTTGGGTTTTCCCTCAAGTCGGCCACGTAGCGTCCCGATACTGCAAGTGGACAGGGAGCCAGGACGGCACCCGGAGCGAGTGGCCCGCCGCACCAGCACGGCCGGCCACCAGGCAACGGACTGCGAGGGAGAGGCATGACGAGCTGCGGCGGTTTGCTGGTGGTCCACCGCGACGGCACCGTCGCCTTCTGCACCGAGGACCGCGCCGGGCGCCAGTGCGCCGGCGAGGACCGACCCCATCAGGGGGGCGTCTTCGCGTGCCGCCTGGTCGAGGGCGAGGCCTGCACCTACTGCCACCCCGTCACCATCCCCGCGTCCCGCGCCGGCCATTAGTCGGCGAGCGCACCCGAGCCACGCACCATGTCCGTACCGTCCTCCCGGCAGCGCCCGTCGCGCCAGCCGTCCCACGTCCCGCGCCGGTCCCGAAGGTGGGCGTTGCAGGCCCGCGCGCTGGTGTGGACGGCCGCGGCGCTCGCGTGTGCGTCCGTTGTGCGTCGTTTGCTCGACCCCCGGCACCCCGGGGCCGATGCCAGTCAGGACACAGGGGCGACCTGGACGGCGGGAAGGGGCACGGAGCACACCCCGCGTCCGTGGCGCTCGGGCGGCGCCCCGAACGAGGTGATGGTGATGGCTGCGATGTGCAACGGGTGTCTCGTCCTCCACCGGGACGGCGAGATCGCCTACTGCTCCGAGGAGCTCGACGGCAAGGCCTGCCTCGGCTACGACGCGCCCCACCTCGCCGGGGTGATGGCGTGTCGCGTCACGCCGCGCGGGACCCGTTGCCGCCACTGCGACGAGGTCATGCGACGTCGGCTCATCCTCGCACCCGACTTCGTCCCCGACGGGCTCTGGGCCGTCGCCAACTGACCCTGTCGCTACGCGCGCCGTCTCCACGCGCGCCTCGCCGATTGCGCATGCCAACGACCGCGGTCGTTGACGACACCAAGGACATTGGCGCGAAAGGTCCTCGGCGACCGGGCGTTTCCCGAGCGGACGGCACGACACGCGGACGCGAGCGAGGGACGAGGACGAGATGCGCGCTGGGTCGAGGCGGGACGGGCGGAGCGGACCCTTTCGTCGCACGGGGACGGCGGCACTCGGGGCGGGGATGCTCGCCGGGCTCGGCGTCGCCATCGCCGGCTCGCCGACCATGGCCGCTGCCGTGCCGAGCGGGATCGCCACGGCATCGCCCGTCACCACCTGGGGCGGCGCTCCCGCCATGGTGCCGAGCACGGTCCGCACGCCGCACTTCCCCGGCACGTCCGGAGTCCGCCCCGGCGGCACGAGCGGCCAGGGCACGCCGCAGGCCGTCGGCTGGGCCTCGGCCAACTGGTCCGGCTACGCGCTGACCGGCCACCACATCGCGAGCGTCGGCGGCCAGTGGAACGTGCCCGCCATCGTCCCGTCGCAGTCGCCGACCTACTCGGCGACGTGGGTGGGCATCGACGGGTACGACAACGGCTCACTCATCCAGGCCGGCACCGAGCAGGACTCGGCCAACGGCTCGAACCACTTCACGGCGTGGTGGACCACCGCCGCCCAGAACTTCACCGAGCAGCAGATCCCGCTTTCCGTGGCCGTGGGCGACACCATGAAGGTGGAGATCGCCGAGCACGGGTCCGCGTGGGAGGTCGACGCCACCGACGCGGGGTACTGGTCGTACTCCGTGTGGATCACCGGGTTCTCGACACCGGGCGACTCGGCGGAGTGGATCATGGAGGCGCCGTGCGTCAACGGCAGGACCGCCACCCTGTCGACGTACACCCCGATCACCTTCGACGACGCCACCGTCGACGGCGGGTCCCCAGGGCTGGTGAGCAGCGAGGCCGGGCAGCTCTACCAGGGCCCGAACGCGGTGTCGACGCCGTCGAGCCCCGACGGCGACGGCGACGGGTTCACGTTGGCCTACGGTTTCCTGGCACCGCCGGCACCCGTCTCCTGAGCGGGGGCTCCGTCACGATCACCCCGGTCGGGCATCCATCGCCGCTTCCAGCGACTCGAGAAGAGCGGCAAGGGTGTACGGCCGGTCGAGGACACGATCGACGCGCGGATCGTCGATGACGGTCTGGTCCACTCTTTCGCCTTGCTCGCCAATGACCACCGTCGGCGGAGGAGTGCCGCACATGTCCAACACGGCTGCGCACCCAGCTGGAGGGAAGTTGACGCCGATGACGAGCACATCGACACCTCGCGAGATCAGGGACCGCGCCTCACGGGCGTCACCCGTGACCTCGACGGCATAGCCCTGGCGTTCGAGCACGCCGGAAAGAGCCTCACGAACAGGGGCCTGACAATGAGCTACGAGGACCTGGGGTCTCCGTTCATGGTCTGGTGCCGAGGATTTCCGCTCGGTGTTGCCCGGCGCGGCGGACATCTAGATCAGGGAGCGAGTCTGTGTCGTCGCAGTCGGGAATAGATCCCATTGGCATGGTGCGAATGGGACACCGACCCTCGGGGCGAAACCGCCATCGGGTGACCACGCACCAGAGGGTTTGCCGAGGGGTGCACACGTGGGGCATCGACCGAGGAAGAACTTCGAGCACGAGACGAGCATCTCGTGGTCCTCGGCTCGTGCTCCACAGGGCCCGCCACGAATGGCCTCGGTGCAGAAGGCTTCGCCTCGCCTCTCGTGGGTGACCCAAGTGCCTGGACATGCCGTCGTCATGACCACTTCCTCGTTGCTCGACTGACCCGACAACCTACGGGCTTGGTCGTACGCGTTGGGGCGGAATTCGCCCAGGTCATGACGTATTTCGGCTCCGAGGTGACGCGTGTCATGGACCTGTCCACGGGTATGGGTCTTTCGCCGACGCCTCTGGCGGTGCATCGTTGTCACAGATGGTCGAAACCGAGCCCGTCTTGACCCTGGAGGAGCTGCACGAGTCGCTGGTCTCGGCGCCGGTAGCGCTCGGCGTCATCGACGCCGATGGTCGGGTTCGTGACGTCAATGCCGCCGCCGTCGACCTCATCGGGTTTCACGCTCCCGAGCAAGTCATCGGCGAGTCGATGCTCCGCTTCTTGCCGCCAGAGGACGCCGATCTCGCGCGTCGCCGGCTCCAGATCCTGGTCGACGGGATCGTCGACGGTTTCACCCTTCGGGCGCGCAATGTGCAAGCGGATGGCGGCGTGATCGAGACCTGCCAATCGGCGCGGCGCGTTCGCACCCCGCAGGGCCCAGTCGTCGTGCTCTGCCTTCTCCCCGGGGAGGCGAACACCGAACTGGCCTGGACGGAGCCCGTCGGCAGGAGCCAGCTCGCGGTTCTGACGACGGACCACGACTGGCGGATCGTCGACACCAGCACCGACGTCGACCTGATCATCGGCGCGGATCAGGCCGCGTTGGCGGGTTTTCCGTTGCTGGGTCTGCTCCACCCCCTCGACGTCGGCGGTGCCGTCGTCGCCCTGGCCGAGTTGATCCACGATCACGACGCGTCGTCCGTCGGCGTCCGCTTCGGTTGGAAGGGTCGGTGGAGGACAGGCCTGCTGACCATGGTGAAGCTGTGCTCGCATTCGCCGCCCCGGCTGGCGTGTGCCCTCTCGACGCGCGAAGAGGCGGTGCTTTCCGCATCGCCGCCGAGCCCCGACGCCACGGTGATGCGCCTGGTGGCGGAAGCGGTCCATGGCGAGATCCTTCCCGACTTGGCGAAGAGCGTCCTCCAGCAAGCGGCGAAGACCCACCAGCTCACCGCTCATGAGTTGGAGCTTGTCGTCCGGCTGATGCGAGGCCAGTCCGTCGCGGAGATCTCAGCCGCCGTCTTCCTGAGTGTCGGAACCATCCGCAATCAACTCAGCGAGATCTATCGCAAGTTCGGCGTCCATTCTCGAGCGGCGCTGCTTGGTGTCATCTATGCCGGTCACGAAGAGGTCGAGTAGCACGTTCGGCAGCGTCGGAGAACAGTGCCTTCCCTGGCTGCGGCTTTGGCTGGCGGGGGAGGACTCGAACCTCCAACATTCGGCTCCAAAGGCCGACGTTCTGCCGATTGAACTACCCGCCAAGTGGGGTGCGTGCGCGCACCACGCTACGACAACTCACCGTTCGATCAGCTCGATGCGGTTCCCGAAGGGATCGTCCACGAAGCAGCGCCGCACGCCGGGGACCTCGTCGTCGAACCGCACGGGGTGCCCGGCCGACCCCAGCCTCGCCACCAGGTCGTCGAGTGCCCTGGTGACCAAAGCGGGGTGGGCCTTGCGGGCGGGGCGGAAATCCTCCTCCACGCCCAGGTGTAGCTCGACAAGGCCGTTGGAGAACCAGCAGCCCCCACGTGCGGCCAGCGCGGCCGGCTTGGGCCGTCGCTGGAGGCCGAGGACCCCTTCGTAGAAGGCGGTGGCCTCCTCCTCCGCGCCGGGCGGCATGGCCAGCTGGACGTGGTCGACGGCGACGAGGTGCTCCGACACGCCTCCACGCTACCGGCAGGCTTGGCGGACAGACCGGCTCGGGCGCTAACCTCCGCGACGGCATGGGATCCCTGATCAAGAAATAAGAGATCCCATAATCCGCCTGGTCCCAGGCACGGGGCCGGGATCGCAGGGTCCCGAATCGGCCGAGGACCTAATCCGCCGGTTCTGCCGGGAGCGCTGGACCAACGCCACCACGGTTGAGCGCAACCAGTACATCCTCCTTCGCCTGGTCCGGGACCACGACGTCCAAGCCCTTAGCGACCTGACGCCGACCGACGTCCTGCGCTGGTGCGCCGGAGCCGATTCCGATCGCACCC
Source organism: Acidimicrobiales bacterium (assembly GCA_035623275.1). Taxonomy (GTDB): domain Bacteria; phylum Actinomycetota; class Acidimicrobiia; order Acidimicrobiales; family UBA8190; genus DASPTT01. The sequence goes on along the minus strand of DASPTT010000016.1, from coordinate 4,141 downwards.
TGGCGAACAACACGATCCGAGGCCGTACCACGGTCGTTGCCGCCCTCCTGCGGTGGTGCGCCCGCTCGGGCGTCCCTGCCCCCGCCGCTGAACACCTGACCGACTCCGACAGCCCCCTTCGCCAGTTCCGACCGACCTACGGCAAGGCGCAGTCGCAGAATCCCCCACGCTGGCTGACCAAGGACGAGGCCTACACAACGCTTCTGGGTGCCATGGACGACACGCCAATGGGTCGCCGGGACGAGCTGGTCCTCCGACTCGGGCTATCCGGGGTCCGTGCGCAGGAAATCGTCGCCTTGCGAATCGGAGACCTGCGGGACCTGGATACCGACCACCCGTCCCTGCACTGGACCGGCAAGCGCTACAAGCCGCTACACATCGCCCTGGGCCCGCAAACGGTCGCCGCCTTGCGCCGATACCTGGCCGACTACCGGGCGCACCTCGGGGCGGAGCCCTCAGCTGACCAACCGCTCATCTGCCGCCGACGCCCAGGCCGCACTGCCAAAGGCCAGCCCCACCGGCTGGATTACGGAACCGGCCTCACCCCAGGTGCCAGCGGCCGAGCAGCAGTATGGAACATCGTGACCGGAGCTGCTCGCCGTGCGGGACTTGGCCACGTTGGGCCCCATGACCTGCGCCGGAGCGCTGCCGGGATTCTCCACCGAGAGAAGGGGCCGGACGGCTCACACAAGTTCGACCTCCTGGACATTCAGAAGGTCCTGCACCATGCCGACCCGGTGACCACCATGAAGTGCTACCTGGACCCCATGGACACCGAGGTCCTGGACCGGGCAGCGAGGGTTCTGGACTAGCCCCGCTACTTACCGGCCGCCCGCCGCTGCCAGCGGGTGGCCTTCAGCATCTTCTTGTGCTTCTTCTTCCGCATCCTCTTGCGGCGCTTCTTAATGAGAGAACCCACGGCCGGACACCCTAGTCGGGAGCGCCTGACCCCCCCAAATGCGCCAATCTCGCCTCTCACCGGGTGATACCGGGCGGCCCTGCGCCCCGCTTAGGCCATTCTCCTCCCGGCAATAGCGTGCGGTCTGAACTACTCGGCCTACGCTCACGATCCGTGGCGAAAGAACCGAGCAAGAAGGAGCTTCAAGCAGCCGAAGGGGAACTCAGCTCGCTGCGGGAGGGCCACGGCGATGAGGCCGAAGAGACCCTCGACGGCATGACTCGGCTGGCCAAGCTGTACTACTCCGCCGGGCGTTACCAGGAGGCACTCAGACTTCAAGAGCGGGTTGTCGAGATTCGGGAACGGGACTACGGAGCCGAGGACCCGAAGACCTTGGCCGACTTGTACGTCCTGGCGCCAATACTCGGCGGGTCAGGCCAAATGGATGCCGCCCGAGAGGTCGGAGAGCGAGTCCTGAGCACCAGCGTTCGCTTGTTCGGCGCCGACGACCATCGGAGCGTGAATGCCCGCCGGAATCTTGAAATCACTTGTCACCGTCTCGGGGATTTCGCTCGGCTGGAAACGCTAGGGGAAGAGATGCTGGCTTCCGTCGAGCGCCGGTCGGGTCCTGAGAGTGAAGCCACCCTGGTGCCGCTGAACAATCTGGCAAACACCCGACGGATCCTGGGCAAGACCGAAGGGGCTAGGGAACTCGACGAGCGCCGGGTGGACATCGCCTGGAGGGTGTACGGACCGGGGCGTGAGGAGACGCTGGAGGCGGAACTATTCCTCGCTGGTGATCTCAGCTTGCTTGGGAGAACAGGGGAATCTCTGGATCTTCTGCGGAAGGCCACCGTGCAGGCGAAGGGATCGCTTGACCCTGCTAACCGAGTGCGCTTGCAGCTTCAAGAGACGCTGGCCCAGATCGAGTCCATGCTTGCGGAAAGTGGCGACTCTGACTGAGCCGTGAGGGTCAGACCGCTCGCAACGTGCCGAAGTCGGGCGCCCCGACCGGCCATCAGACCATCCTGTATTGCTCAATCGCCGATATCGGGTGGCTTGCCGTGGTGGGTGTGCGACCCCCTCCGGCACTTTCAGGGCGGTCAGGGTGGGGCCAGGCGCTCCGTTCGGTCGATCACCGTGGCCTCTCCGACTCGACGGGGACCCTCGTGGGCGTAGATGCGGAGTCCGGGCTCAACGTGGTTCCAGAACTGGGGTGCTATTGGGTGGATTCGTGCCAGGGCTTCGTCCCCTGGATCGAGCTTGTCCACGTCCTCCAGGACCAGGGGAGCATCGTTCACCGTCCACTCGCCCTCATACGTGTTCCCGATGTCCCACGATGCCCGGTAGTCGGAGTAGATGGGGCGGGAGCGACCGCCTTCCTCGGCAGTGAGTAGACGCAACCGGACCCGGATGAAGCCGTGTTCCGCTTCGTAGTCCAGCCAGTCCCGAGCCACGACGTGACGGTAACCAAGACCGCTCGGGATTGCCGGATACTTCGCCCCCGTAGGACGGGCCCACCCATCCGATAACGCCCCGAGCCGGTGCACCACCGGGTCCGCCCCCCGGGCGCCCTGCGGCGGCGGGGGCCCGGCTGCCCGCCGGTGCCCCGCCCCCCGCGGGCCTCCCCCGATGGCCGATCCCGCCCGGCTACGCCGGCTCCCGGCCGTCATCCGCCGGCCGGAGCGCACCCACCCAACGGAGGCCAGTGTGATGCCCGTCCACGGACACAGCGAACGCCCCTTTGTCGCCGCCGCCCTTCCGGACCTTCCGCTGACGGTTCTTGCCGTCCAGCGTCCAAGCCAGGCGCCGATGCTGCACGAACTCCGACCAGTCCAAGGGGAAGACTCTTACGTCCGGCTTCAGCCCCCAGACCCCCCAGAACTGGCCCGGCGACACATAGCCCTCCGGCACCCGGTTCTGGTACGACTTCCACCCTTTCGCCCCGTGACGAGCGAAGTACTCCCCCACCCGGGCCCGATTCTCCCCGAGGGTGCCCCACCGCCACCGAGAGATGTCCACCCCATGGAAGCGGTGGCGCTCATCGCCCGATCGGACGACCTCGTACCACTGGCGCAACAGCCACGCCCGAAGCTCGTCCTCCGGCTCCGGCAACCCGACGAAACAATGGAAGTGCGGAGCCCCCCGCTGCTGGAACTCCATCTTCCACATTCCCCTCGGCTTCCCGTACCGGCGCCGCCACCGCTCGTAAAGCCGCTTCAGCTGCGCCTTGCTGACCTCTCCGTCCGTCGGAAACGCCTCCGGATACGTGAACGTCACCATGCCGATCCCACCCGGACCCACCGCGTTTTCCCACGGCAGCGACACCGCCCGACGCCTGAGCCGCTCCCGTGAATCCGACGAGAACCCGGTGATCTTGCTCCTCGTCGGACGCCCCGGACGTGGCGCGTCCTTGCCGCCCGCTCGCGACGGCTTCGGGGGGCCTTCGGCGGGGTCGTACATGCTCGACCTCAGTTGCACCGACCCCGGCGTCGCCTCCATCCAGTAGTGCCGCCTTGGCGCCGCCCACGCGCTCATGCGACGGCATCCTGGTCGATGACGTACACGTTGAGCGCTTCGAGGTTGGCGAACCCCTGCTTATTCCCCCGCACGCCGATACGGATGTACACGAGACGCCCGACCAGGCCGGAACCATCCCCGACCACCCGACTCACCACCGACTCCTCGTGGGTTGCCAGGTCCATCCGGTTGAAGGACGCATGCTGCTCAAAGGCGTAGTTCGGCCCGACCCCCACCACGATCTTGAACATTCCCGGCACCGGCTGGCCTGGCCGACTGGCGTGGTTCGCCCCGTACATCACCTGTTCGACGCGCTTGACGACCCCGCACAGGAAGAGCCCATTCATTTCGGTCGTGTCCAACTCGACCACCCCCCAAGGACTGAAATCCCCCGGGGGTGCACGACCACCTCCGACGGCCTGCTACTTGCAGAGTCACGAGTGTAAATTACACGCGTGTGACTTGCAAGGCGGCGAGTCGCGACTTCCCTACCTGGGCTTATTCCCGACCTTCCGGCCTCCGGCCTCCCAATAGGCCTTGGCGTCGACTGTGATCCCTGGGAACTCGTATTCGTCCGGGTGGTGGCCGGTGATCTTCCGGAACCGGGCCACCTTCCGCCAGATCGTGGACGGGTGCATCCCGAAGCGCTGGAGACCCTCGAAGCCCCCGTAGAGGTGCCAGAGCACCCAGAATCCGACCATGTCCTCCACGATCTGCCGACCA
>DASPTT010000015.1:0-9333 GCA_035623275.1 Acidimicrobiales bacterium | reverse complement strand
ACGCCGCCCCCGAACGCCAGGTGCGGGTTCGGGTTGCGCGCCAGGTCGAGGGTGTCGAGCCCCGGGTGGGCGTCGTGATCGGTGTTGGCCGAGCCGAGCAGGAGCATGACGGCCTCCCCGGCGGGGATCGGACAGCCGGCGATCTCCACGTCCTCCACTGCGCGGCGCGGCACCGCCGGCACCGGGCTCTCCCACCGCAGCAGCTCCTCCACCGCCGAGGGGATGAGCGACTCGTCCTCCACGACGAGCCGTCGGTGCTCGGGCTCCTGGGCCAGCAGGGCGAAGAAGCAGTCGAGCGAGTCGGTGACCGTGTCGAGCCCGGCGATGAGGAAGAGGTAGGAGATGTCCATCACCTCTTCGTCGGTCAGGCGCTCGCCGTCCACCTCGCTGTTCATGATCTGGGTGAGGACGTCGTCGGTGGGCGCCGTCTTGCGCTGGGCGATCACCTTCTCGAAGTACTCGTAGACGGTGTCGCCGGCCTTGCGCCGGCGCCGTGCCTGCTCCTCGACGTCCCCGGGCGGCCGGATGATGTCGTCCTTCACCCACAGGAACGTGTCGAGGTCCGAATACGGCAGGCCGAGCAGGCGGAGGAACACCGTGCAGGGCAGGGGCACGGCGAACTCCTCGTGGAAGTCGCACGAGCCCCGACCGGCGAATTTGGCGACCAGCTGCTGCACGAGCAGGACCACGTCGCCCTCGAGCTCCGCCATGCGCTTGGGCGCGAACAGCGGGTCGAGGATGCGGCGGTACTTCACGTGCTTGGGCGGGTCGATCTGCAGGGGGATGAGCGGGCGCACGTTGCCCAGGTCCATCCCCACCGCGTTCCACGAGAAGATCCCGGTCCGGCGCAGGGCCTCCTCGACGTCGGGACGCCGGGTGACGAGCGAGAACAGCTCGGGGATCTGGATCACCGGGGTCTCACGGAGCCCACGGGCCACCGCCCTGGGGTCGTCCGAGGTGGCAAGGTCGAAGACGCTCATCGCCTGGAGCGCGTCGTCGGACATGGCGGAAACAGCCGTTGCGTCCGCGTCGTCGGCAGCTGCCATGTGCCTTCCCCTTTCGTGCCCGGGTCGGGCCCGCCACGTTGGGCGCCCTCCATGGCCTTGTGTCGCAGCCGCCGTCGTTCCCCCGGCGACCCGGCCAGGATAGCCGTTTCCTGACAGCCGTGTCAGTGGTGACAGCCGTGTCAGTGGTGACGGTGGCGTCAGTGGTGACGGTGGCGTCAGGCCACGGGCACGGGTCGCGGGGACGGGGATGGAGGCCAGGTCAGGCGTGCGGCGGCGCCAGGCAGATCCGGCAGGGCTCCATCCACTCCACCTCGTGGGGGGCGAGGGCATGCAGGCCCCGGCCGTGGTGGGCGACCACCGGGCAGCTCGGGAGGTGGTAGACGGACCCGGTGCTGGTGGCCACGTACGCGCTCCTGGCCGGCGCCACCGCACCGGAGGACCCCGGCACCACCCCGGCCCCCGATGCCCTCGCGGGGTCGTCGGTCGTGCCCGTGGCGCCGGCGCCGAGCGCTCCGTCGGCGCCCGGGGGTGCGAGGCGGTCGGCCACCACGCGCAGCGTCTGCTCGAAGGCCTTCATGAGCTCCTCGTGGTTGAGGTCGGCCTGGTCGTAGATCCGATACAGCCAGTGCGCCCAGTAGAGGAGCCCGCCGAGGACCATGCACCCGAGCCCGATGAACGCACCGCTCACCAGGTAGGGGATCTGCTGCTGGACGTAGCGGGTGTGCGCCGCCCCGTACCAGGCGAGGAGGATGATGACCACGCCGACGGGCACGAGGATGGAACCCGCCACCACCTGCCACGTGCTGCGCAGGTCGACGGCGGCCCGGTCGCCCCCGCCGCGCGGGCGGACGGAGCGCCGCCGGCCCCCGTGCCCCGAGCCGCCCTCGTCGGGCGCGTCGGGCGCCGCCGGCCACGTCTCCCGGACGCCGTCCGCCCCGCGGGCCTCGTCGCCGGCCACGCCGTTGCCCTCCGGGTCGACCACCGGCACCCAGGTGGTGACGTCGGGGTCGAGCGTCGGCGTGGTCACGGTCCTGGCCCGGCTGGTGCCGGAGAGCAAACGAGCCATCATCTCCTCCTCGTCCCGAGGAACTGCCAGCGGGCCAGCAGCAGCATCGGGTACATCACGAGCACGCACAGCGCCAGCGCCCCGAGCACCCAGCCGACGGGGGCCGGGATGCCGAAGGGCAGGGCGGAGAGCAGGCCTCGGGCCGGGCCGATGGCGGCGGTCCCCGGCGCGCCGCCCGCCCCGGGGCCCATGGCGGGCGAGGTCTCCAGCGAGTCGAAGGCGCCCGGCGACGACAGGCCCTGGTCGGGGCTCGAGGTGCCCAGCGCGCCGCCCAGCCCGCCGAGGCCGCCACCCCCGTCGTCGGCGAAGGGGGCCAGCACCGCGGCGGCCGCGTCGGTGACCGCGGAGCCGAGGGTGACCGACGCGGTGACCGTGTACACGCCCGCCGGCAGCCCCACGCTCCCGAGATAGGGGACCGAGGGGAGCGAGGGCAGGTTGGGGATGAAAGGGACGGCGAACTGGTGGGTGAAGGCGACCACGAGGCCTCCGGCGTCGGCCTTGCCCTCGGCCCCCGAGGTCGTGGTGGTGGGGTCGGCCAGGCGGACCGAGATACCGTCCTGGGCCAGCGTCTGGTTGAGCGTGTCCTGGGCCTGCTGCGGCGTCACGCCGTCGGCCGGCGGGGCGGTGGTGTCGACGTGCACCCCCGACTGGTCGATGTAGGCCGGGATCCCCTTCACCGTCACCTGCCCCACGTGCAGCGTCGAGGCGGGCGTGCCCGTGGTGCCGTCCGACGTCGACGACGACTGGCCGGTCAGCTGCGAGATGTCGAGGATGCCGGCGATGTCGACGGCGTCGATCACCGACGTCGCCGTGGCGGCGACCGACGAGGCGCCGAGGGTGACGGCGTTGGTGGCCTGGATGGTCCCCACCTTGACGACGGGGAGCGCGGGGAGGCCGAAGGTGACGTCGCTGACCGAGGAGGTGACGGTGCCGCCGTCGGTGTCCGCGTGGGCGGTGGCGTCGAAGACGTTGGGCGCCACGGGCGAGCCGGCCTTCGGCGGTGACCCGAAGGTGGCGTCCGCGCCGTGGCCCGGGCTGGTGGGGTACTTGGCCTCGGCCAGGGCGGTGTCGTTCGGGACGGGGAGCGGGACGCCGAAGGTCTGCAGGAGCGTCCCCACGTTCGCCGCGATGTCGCCCGGGTAGTACGGCGCACCGAGCGCGTCGACGACGGGGCCGCTGCTCACCGACGTCCTGGCGAAGGGCACGTCGTCCTCCAGGAGGTTCTGGTTGGGCAGGGGGACGAGGCCGGGGATGTTGAACGCGAATTGGAACCCGAGCGCCTGGGCCTGGAGCGTGTAGCCGGCGACGGTCCCCGTGTCGGCCGTGGCGGTGCCACCCCAGCCGAGCGCGCCCGCCGCGCACAGCACCAGCCCGGCACCGACCCGCATGACCACCCGTCGCATGTCAGCCCCCCAGGTATGCGGCCACCAGGCCGCCGGCACGGACGTCGGCGGGCTGGCCGACGTCGACGATCTCTCCCCGGTCGAGCACGTAGGCGAAGTCCGCCAGGCCCAGCGCGGCGTCGACGTACTGCTCCACCAGGAGCACGCTCATCCCCGAGGTGGCGCGCGCCCGCAGGATGTCGAAGAGCTGGCCGACGATGATGGGGGCGAGGCCCATGGAGATCTCGTCGACCATGAGCAGACGCGGGCGCGACAGCAGCGCGCGGGCCAGCGCCAGCATCTGCTGCTCGCCGCCCGACAGACTGCCGGCGAGCTGGCGCTCGCGCGCCTTGAGGACCGGGAAGTACCCCCCGGCCGCCTCGAGCGGGTCCGCGTCGCCGGCGCCGCCGAGCGCGATCCGAACGGCCACCTCGAGGTTCTCGCGCACGGTGAGGCCGGGGAAGATGCCGCGGCCCTCGGGAACGTGGACGACTCCGAGCCGCGCCACCGCGTGGGGCGGGCGGTGGTCCACCCGGACTCCGTCGACCAGGATCCGGCCCGACTCGGGGCGCACCAGGCCCGACACCGCTCGCAGCGTCGAGCTCTTGCCCGCGCCGTTGGCGCCGAGCAGCGCCACCACCGCGCCGTCGGGCACGACCAGCGACACGTGCGACAGCGCCCGCATCCCCCCGTAGGAGACGCTCAACGAGTCGATCTCGAGGGCGGGCGGCGCCAACGACGGCGGCTCAGGCGACAACGGTCTCTCCCAGGTACGCGGCCTGGACCGTCGGATCGGCCCGGATCTCCTCCGGCGTCCCCTCGGCGATCCGGGCCCCGAAGTCGAGCACGGTGACGCGGTCGCAGACCTCCATCACCAGCCCCATGTCGTGCTCCACGAGGAGCACGGCCGGCTCGCCGTCGCCGCTGCGACCCACCACGTCGAGCAGCACGTCGCGAAAGCGCGCCGTCTCGCCCGCGTCGAGCCCGGAGCTGGGCTCGTCCAGAAGCAGCACCCGGGGATCCGCGCACAGGGCACGGCCGAGCTCGACCAGGCGGCCCAGACCGGTGGGCAGGTCACCCGTCCGGCGGTGCGCGACGGGCCCCAGGGCCAAGAGGGCGAGCACCTCGGCCACCCGGGCCCGGCGTTGGGCCCGGCCGCGACCGAAGACCGCGCCGGCGTGGGAGGCCTCCCACGCGGCGACCAGGTTCTCCTCCACGCTCAGCCCGGTGAACAGCTCGAGGCGCTGGAAGGTGCGTGCCAGCCCCGCCCGGCCGCGCCGGTGCGGTGCCCAGCCGGAGATGTCGGCACCGTCCAGCCGCACGCTCCCCGCCGTCGGGGCGGTGAGCCCGGTGAGCACGTTGAACATGGTCGTCTTGCCGGCACCGTTGGGGCCGATGAGCCCGGTGATGCCGCCGGCGTGCACGGCCAGGTCCACGTCGGACAGGGCCTGGACCCCGCCGAAGCGCACCGAGACCGACACGGCCTCGAGCAGTGCGGGCACGTCATCCGGCACCGCGGACCTCCACCGACCCGTAGGAGAACCCGGCCGGTTCCGCCGGCGCCGGCGCGGGCGAAAGCGCGGAGGCGGCCCCCGGGGCCGGAACAGACAGCGCGCCGATGGCGGCGGCAGCCTGCTCCACGCCGAGACGCCGCCGGGGCAGCGGTCGCAAGACACTGACGACGCGCCGGGCCTCGGCTGCGGCAAGCGCCACGGTGCCCTCGGGCGTGCGGCTGAGCCCGATGACGCCGGCGGCGACGGCGAGCGGCACGTAGCGCTCGATCGACGCGGGCACGTGCAGCTGCACGGCGAACGCGGCGCCGGCGATCACGGCCCCGCTGATCACCGAGCGGCCGCCGAGGACGACGAGGAGCAGGAGCCCCAGCGACGCGGAGAAGCTGAAGTCGGTGGGGGTGATGGCCTGCTGCTTCGCCCCGAAGAACGCCCCGCCCAAGGCGGCGACCGACCCGCACACGGCGAACACGGCCAGCTTCGTGGTGGTGAGGTTCACCCCGAGGGTCGACGCGGCCAGCGGCGAGTCGCGCATGATCTGGAGGCGGCGGCCGATCGGCCCGCGCCGGATGGCCAGCGTGGCGAAGCCCACGACACCGAGGACGCCGACCACCAGCTCGTAGAACCCGGCCGTCGAGGTGAACGACACGCCCGCGATGCTGGGGCGGGCCACGGTGATACCGGTGAGGCCCCCGCTGACCCCCGGTCGCGAGAACACGAGCGTGTCCATGAGCAGCGCGAAGGCCATGGTGGCGAGCGCCAGGTACAGGCCCGACAGGCGCAGGGAGGGCAGCCCGACGAGCAGCCCGAGGGGCACGGCGATGGCCATGCCGACCAGCGCGGCGAGGACGAAGTGCTGCCCGTGCGCGCCGGCCAGGTGACCGGCGGTGAACGCGCCCACCCCGACGAAGCTGAACTGGGCCAGCGAGATCTGTCCCGCCCACCCGGTGAGCACCACCAGCGTGAGGGCGACGAGCGCGTAGATGGCACCGAAGGTGACGTCACCGAGGCGAGGGCCGTGCAGGACCAGCGGCAGGGCCAGGGCGACGAGGAAGGCGACGCCGCCCGCCACCACGGCCCGGTCCGGTCCGCGACGGCGTCGCGTGTCGGGCTCGACGACCGCGCCCGACCCCGCCGCGGTCACGGGCCGGACGCCCACGCCGATCTCCTTCAGCCGCTTGCCGTAGACGACGAGCAACGCGAACAGCGCCAGGTACGGGATCGAGGCCTCGAGGTCGGCCACGGTCCCCGAGCTCCCCCACTTGGAGAGCACGCTCTGGATCACCCCGAGGGCGATGCCGCCGGCGTAGGCGAGGGGAAGGCTCACGAGCCGTCCCAACACGGCCGGCGCAAAGGCGTAGATCACGGTGACGGTGAGGACGTACACGTCGAGGCCCTGGCTGGGGCTCAGCAGCACGCCGACGAGGGCGGCGAAGACGGAGGAGACGATCCAGGCCACGCGCCGGACCTTGTTCCCGTCGATCCCCATCATCGAGGCCAGGTCGCGGTTGTCGACCACGGCACGGGTGGCCACGCCGAAGCGCGTGCGGCGCAACAGCCACCACAGGCCCGCCCCCATGGCCAGCGACACGAGGAGCGTGCCCAGCTGGTCGTAGCCGACGTGGAGATGTGCGCCGAGGAGGAAGGTGGACGTCGGGAACAGCGGCGTGAGCGCCCGGTCGTTGCTGGTGCCGTACATGATCGGGACGAGCGCCTGCAGCGCGGCGAGGGCGCCAAGGGAGATGACGATCTGCACCTCGGCCGAGAGGCCCACCACCGGCCTGAACAGCCGCTCGAACACGAAGCCCACCACGGGCGCGACCACGATCAGCAGGACCGGCAGGGCGATCCAGGTGCTCAGGTGCCACCCGACGTGCAGCTGCCAGTAGGTGAACGCGCAGAACATGGCGACGGCCCCGTAGGCGAAGTTGAAGACGCCCACCGTCTTGTACGTGAGGACCACGCCCATGGCCGCGAGCCCGTAGATGCTCCCGGCGAAGATGCCGAAGACGATGAACGGCCAGTACGCGCTCACGGCCGCACCGCCGCCCGTCCCACCGCCACGGGTGCCACCGGCGCGCGCACCGTCATCCGACCTGGACCAGGGTGCCGCCGCAGAACAGACCCGAGGCCGGCGCCTTGCGCACGAAAGAATTCCCCTGGACCATCACGTCGACCGCGCACGAGGCCAGAGTCCGGTTGGCCGGGTTCCACGGCCCCAGCGCGCCGCCACCGGTCCAGCCGTCGAGGCTCTCGAAGGTGTGGACCACTCCCGCCCGGGTGGGCGCGTGCCCGCCGGCGATCAGCGCGTAGACGAGCATCTGCGCAGCCTCCCAGGAGAGGAAGCCGAACCCGCTCGGCGTCTTGCCCGGCTCGTAGGCGGACAGTTCCTGCTGGTACAGCTGCACCGCGGACTGCTGCTCGTTGAGGGGGACGAACGGGAGGTCCACGATGAGCCCCTGCGCATCGGACTCGCCCGCGGCGGTGATCTGCGCCGGGGTGTAGCCGTCGAAGGTCGTCGCCACGTACGGCAAGTGGTAGGCCTGCTGCGCCATCGCCTGCAGGAGCTTGGCGTTGCCGGTCACGTCGACGGTGGTGAGCACGCCGCCGCAGTTCCCGTTCTTCATCCCCTGGACGTCGCTGTCGAAGGACGGCGTGGCCGCCGAGATGGAGTAGTCCGAGTAGCAGACCTTTCCACCGAGCTGCTGGTAGGCGTTGGCGTACTGCTGCGCAGCCTGCGCACTGATGGGGATGTTGTAAGCCAGGAAGGCCATGGAGCTCGGCAGGTACCCCTGCGCCTTGGCCAGCGCGAAGACGTTGTCGTCGATGTAGTAGTCCCCGTTCTGCACGTCGCAGCTGCCGCCGGCGGGGTCCCAGTAGGTGGAGGCGGTCGTGCGGTTGCAGTTGATGGCGAAGCCGACGTCGGGGACGTTGGCCTGGACCATTTCGGGCACGCCGCCGTTGTCCGCGTCCGACGTCGAGCCCGCGAAGGCGAACACGTTCTTGGAGATGAGGTCGGCCACGTCGGAGGCGTTCGTCGACGAGTTCTGGCCGTCGTCCTCGATCATCAGGTCGAGCTTGCGCCCGCAGATCCCGCCCGCGGCGTTGATGGCGCTGAACAGGGCCTGCACCCCCTCGGAGCCCTGGTTGAAGCTGTTGGGCAGCGGGCCGGTGAGGCCGCTCACGTTGCCGAAGGTGATCGTGGCCGGTGACACGCCGGTGTCCGACGCGGTGTTGCCGGCCGCGCTCGGACAGTCGGCGGCCTCGGCCCGGGGATCGAAATTGAAGGCCGTCGGCGGCGGCACGGCCACGGGGGCGGCCGCGCTCGTGGCCCTCGCCGCCCCGGATCCGCCGCCGGTGCTTCCGGCGCCGACGATGGCGCCGGTCCCGGCGCCCTGGCTCCCGACCCCGGTGGCGCCCGCGGTCACCCCCGCCTGGTTGCCCGACCCGTTCTGGCCGAGCCCGGCGTCCGCGCCCAGATAGGGCCCGACCCGCGCCCCACAGGCGGTCGCCACCAGGGCCAGGCCCACCAGCACGCCGACGATGCGGCGGCCCCCGCGAGGACTGCGACCGACCTCGAACGCGCCCTCGCCCCCGGTGTTGTTGGTCCCCCTGCGCACCTACGGCCTCCTTCGAGAGGTCTCCGGCCCGGCTCCCCCTGCTCCGCGGAGGCCTCGTCGACCCAAGGAGAACGAGCGATGGCCGGGAAACTTTCGTGCCCGGTTCCCGTGGCGGCCCCGGCACCGGGCCCCTGACGAGGAGCGCTCGTGACGTCCGCCTCTAGGCGTCGCACCCGTTTGCCGATACGAAGGGCTGGACGACGGCCCGACCCGGGGGAACCCACAACGTCCCTGTACGATTCGGGGACCGACCAGGAGGAAGCGGTGGCGACCGCAAGCGGCGAAGCACCGGCACGACGCCGCCGGGGACGAGGACGCAAGGAGCCGTCGACACCAGCCGAGATCGGCACGGGCCTGGTGCGCGCCCGCCAGGCCCTGGGCCTGGGCCTGGTCGACGTCCGTGACCGCACCGGGGTGCCGCTGCCCATCCTGGAGGCCCTCGAGTCCGGCGAGATCACACGGGTCCCGAACCAGGACGCCGCCCGGATCGGCCTGCGCCGATACGCCGAGCTGGTGGGGCTCGACGGCAAGGCCCTGGTCCAGGCCCTCGACCATTGGCTGCCCACCCCGACCCCCGCCCACCTCGGCGGGCCCGGCCCCTCGCCGGCGGGACCGGCGGGCGGGAGCGTTCCCGGCGTCCCCGTCGGCGCCACCGGCGGCCCCCCTCCGACCGGCGGCTTCGCCGGGCACCTGCGCCGCTATCCGGGCGACGGCGCGCACCTGCAGGCGTTCACCCAGACCGCCCAG
>DASPTT010000014.1:0-17364 GCA_035623275.1 Acidimicrobiales bacterium | reverse complement strand
CTTCACGGCAGCCGCGCCTGCTCGACCCGGACGCCGGGGAGCCCGGCGGCGCCGGTCGCGCTGACGGCCCGGGCCAGACGACGTCCGGCCCGGCGACGGTCGTCGACGCCCCCGACCACCGGCCCGCCCGCCTCGTCGGTGACCAGCGTCACCGCCACCCCGCGCCCGACGAGGGCCGCCACGGTGCCCATCGCCTGCTCGGCCACCCGCTCGGCCGCGTCGGGGTCGGGGGGGAGCTGCACGGTCACCGTCACCGGGGCCCGCACCGGTGCCTCCATGTCCCGCACCATCAGCGAGCCGCTGTGAGCGGTGGCCGGCCAGTGCACCCACCGTCTGCTGTCGCCCGGGCGATAGGGCCGGGCGCCGCGGGGCTCGCCCACCACGGCCGGTGTGCGGGCGCGCCCCTCCCCGGTGCCGTCGTCGGGGACCGAGGCGGCCGCCACCGGTGCCCCGGCGCGCGGAGCGACGTGGACGGTGACCGGCAGGGGGAGCTCGACCCGCTTCGACCACCACAGGAGGCCGAAGGGCGCGGCGCTCTGGACGTGCACCACGACGGTCTCGAGCAGGCCGTGACGGGGTCGGGACACCGTCCACCGTTCCGGTGCGCCCGGCAGGCGGGCCGGGCCGACGAAGGCATCGGGCCCGGCGGGCTCCTCGGCGCGCAGGCGCACGCGCCGGCCGGCTCGCACCCGTAGCTCGATGGGCGCGCCGGCCACCGCGTCGGGCGGGGCCCACACGACGTCGACCCGGGTGCGGGCCAGGGACAGCGCCGGGCCGAGGAGGCCGACGAGCAGGGCGGCGCCGACGGCCTCACCCAGGAACTGCACCCAGCCGGACCCGCCGTTGTGGGCGACGATCGCCCACCCGACGAGCACGAACAGCGTCATCGCGACCGGTACCAGGGGGCGGACCGGGCGCAACGGCGCCCTCACGGTCTGGGCGCGGGTGTCGTGTCGAGGAGCTCGCGCACCACCGTCACCGAGTGACCGGCGCCGCCGTCGGTCACCAGACGGTGCGCCAGGCAGGCCACCGCCACGGCCTTGACGTCGTCGGGCACGACGTAGGTGCGCTCCGCGAGCACGGCGTGGGCCTGCGCGGCGCGGGTCAGCCAGATGGCGGCACGCGGGCTGGCGCCGAGGTGCACCCCCGGCGTGCCACGGCTGGCGCGGCACAGGGCGACCGCGTACTCCGCCACGGCCGGCGCCACCGTCAGCGAGGCGGTGGCCCGCTGGGCCCCGAGCCATTCGGCGGGCGTGCACACGGCGCGCAGGCCCGCCAGGGCGTCGCGTCCGCCCTGGTGAAGGACCAGGCGCGCCTCGGTGGCGGCATCCGGGTAGCCCACCGCGCTCGACAGCGCGAAGCGGTCGAGCTGGCTCTCCACCAGCGGGTAGGTGCCGAGCTGCGACAGCGGGTTCTGGGTGGCGATGACCAGGTGGGGCCGGGGCAGCGGGAACGACTCGCCGTCCACGCTGACCTGCTGCTCCTCCATGGTCTCGAGCAGGGCGGCCTGGGTGCGCGGCGGCGTGCGGTTGAGCTCGTCGACGAGGACGACGTGCGAGAACACCGGGCCGGGGCGGAACTCCCAGGTGCCCACGTCGGGCGAGAACACCGACACCCCGGTCACGTCGCTCGGGAGGAGGTCGGGATGGCCTTGCACGCGTGAGAGCTCCACCCCGAGCGACACCGCCAGGGCGCGGGCCAGCACGGTCTTGCCCACGCCGGGGACGTCCTCGATGAGCAGGTGCCCACCGCACAGCGCGGCGACGGCGGCGGCGGTGAGGGCACCGGGGGTGCCCAGCAGGACCTGGCCGAGGGCGTCGACCAGGGCCCGGCCGAGGTCGATGGCCTGCGACGGGTCGGGGGCGCCGAGCCCCGTCGGCTCCCCGGTGCCGGCCGCCAGACCGAGGGCGCCGGCGCCGGCCTCCGCCTGCTCGCCGCTCGGCGCGGGCTCCATCACGGTCACGTTATCGGCACGTGGCCTGGCCGGCTGTACGCGCCGGCCCTGCCGGAGCGGCCACGGGGCCGGTGCCCGGACGCCGAAGGCGTCAGAAGTCGAGACCGGAGAGCTCGGGGACGGTGGCCATCGACCGGTCCCGCGCCCGCACCCACCGCTCGCGGGCCGCGGCGCGCCGGGTGCTGCTCCACGAGGGCTCTACCACCCGGCCGGGCTGCCAGGCGTCCGCCACCTCCTCCTCGTCGGCCCAGGTGCCCAGGGCCATTCCCGCCAGGTAGGCGGCGCCGAGGGTGGTCGCCTCGAGCACCGGCGCCACCTCGACCGGCCGGCCCGCGGCCTCGGCCAGAGCGCGGACGAAGGTGGCGTTGGCGGACATGCCGCCGTCGATGCGCAGCGACCCGATGGCCAGGCCGGTGTCGGCCTCGGCCGCGTCGACGAGGTCGGCCCCCCGATGGGCGATGCCCTCGAGCACGGCCCGCGTCAGCTCCGCGCGCCCGGTCCCGCGGGTGATGCCGACGAACGTGCCGCGCGCGCCGAAGTCCCACACCGGCGCCCCGAGCCCGAGGAGCGCGGGGACGAACCACACGTCCCCGGTGTCGGTGCACTGCGCGGCGAGGGTGTCGGACTCCGCCGCGCTGGCGATGATCCCGAGGTCGTCGCGCAGCCACTCCACACAGGTGCCCGCGGAGAGCATGACCGCCTCCGTGCCCCACACCGTGCGCCCGTGGCGTCGCCAGGCGACGATGGGGAACGTGCCCGCCTCCCCCCGGCGCGGGAAGGCGGGGCGCTCGGGCCCGACACAGAGGTCGAGCATGCCGCCGGTGCCGAAGGTGGCCTTGGCCAGGCCCCGGCGGGTGCACCCCTGGCCCACCAGCGACGCCTGCTGGTCGCCGGCGATGCCACAGATCGGCGGCGAGCCGGCCAGGGCGACGGCCTCGCCGACCATCCCGCTCGAGTCCACCACCTCGGGCAGCACGCTGCGAGGGATGCGCAGGGCGTCGAGCACGGCGTCGTCCCAGGCCGAGGCGTCCTTGGCCATGAGCCCGGTCACGCCGGCGTTGGTGGCGTCGGTGACGTGCAACGCGCCCGCCGACAGCGTCCAGGCCACCCAGGTGTCGACGGTCCCGAAGCAGAGGTCGCGGGTGCGATCGGGGTCCGCCAGGTCCAGCAGCATGGCCAGCTTGG
The DNA here is from genome assembly GCA_035623275.1 of Acidimicrobiales bacterium. Taxonomy (GTDB): domain Bacteria; phylum Actinomycetota; class Acidimicrobiia; order Acidimicrobiales; family UBA8190; genus DASPTT01. The sequence continues at coordinate 14,225 of DASPTT010000014.1, read as the reverse complement.
TGGACGACTCGTTGGGCGCCACCCGGATCCCCTGTTCGCGCAGCGCCAGGCAGGTGCCCACCGTGCGCAGGTCCTGCCAGCCGATGCCCGGCGCCACCGGCTGGCCGCTCTTGCGGTCCCAGACGACCGTCGACGCCCGTTGGTTGGCGATGCCTACGCCGGCGACGGAGCCCGCCCCCGCCAGGGCGAGGGTCGCCACGCCCATGACGGCGTCGGCCATCGCCCGGGCGTCGAACTCGACGAAGCCCGGCGCGGGGGAGGTCGGGAGCACCTCGGCGTGGTGGACGTGGCCCACGGCGCCGTCCGCGTCCACCACCCCGGCGCGCACGCCCGATGTGCCCACGTCGACCACGAGGATGCTCATGGCCAGGGCACCTCGCCGAAGGGGGAGGGGAGCCCGAGCTTGCCCGGGTTGAGGATGCCGCGGGGGTCGAGCGCGTTCTTGACGGCGCACAGCACGCCGAAGCCTTCGCCCAGCGCGTCGGCCACGTACCGGCCCCGGTTGAGCCCCACGCCGTGGTGGTGGCTGATGGCGCCGCCCGCCTCGCGCACCACCGCCGTGACCGTGTCCCAGCACGTCGTGTAGTAGCGCTCGGCCCACGCGTCGTCGACCGCCGGGTCGCCCGCGCCCGGCGTGGTGTCGGGCATGCGGCCGCCGAAGGTGAAGTAGAGGCAGGCCCCGTCGCCGTAGGCGTGGGACTGGTGCGCGGAGGCGGCCAACGTCCCCTGCACGGCGCGCAGCCCCTCGACGGCGGCCGTGTAGATCCCCCCCAACGCGCTCCAGCGCGCCGCGATCTCGATGGTGTCGACCACGACCCCCGCCCGGTACAGGGGGGCGAGCGCCGACACGTCGTTGCGATGCGACACCCAGCGCTCGACCAGCTCGGTGTCCTCGATGGTGGCCCCGAGGACCTCGCACTCCTCGGCGACGACGGACATCGTCGCCTCGAGCAGGGCCGGGTCGGCCTCGTCCAGGACGACGAGCAGGCACCGCCCCTCGACGTCGAAGTTGCGGGCCGACTCGACCTCGTCGTAGAGGCGCAGCACTGCCGGGGTCGCACCCCGGCGCAGGACCCGGCGGCAGGCCTCCAGGCCGGTGGCGAAGTCGGCGAACGCCCATGCCCCGCGTCCTTCCGCACCGGGCAGGGCGTGGAGCCGGAGCCTCGCCTCGGTGATCACCCCGAGGGTGCCCTCGGCGCCCACGATGAGCTGGCTGAGGTCGGGCCCGACGGCGGCGCGCGGCCCGCTCCCGCCGGTGCGGACGATGCGGCCGTCGGCCAGGGCCACCTCGAGGCCCACCACCATGTCCTCGATCTTGCCGTAGCGGGTCGAGTACTGACCCGCACCGCGACAGGCGATCCATCCGCCCACCGTCGAGAGGTCCATGGACTGGGGCCAGTGCCCGAGCGTGGCGTCCTCGGCCCGCAGCACGCGCTCGAGGTCCGGGCCGAAGGTGCCGGCGGCGACGTCGGCGACGAGCGACGTCGTGTCGAGGGCGGCCACACCCGCCAGGCCGCAGAGGTCGAGGGCCACCCCGCCGAACACGGGCACGCTCGAACCGCACACCCCGGAGCGGCCGGCGGCCGCCGTCACCGGGACCCGGGCGTCGTGGCAGACGGCCAGCACCGCGGCCACCTGTGCGGCGTCGGTGGGCCGGGCCACGGCGCCGGGGCGCGCCGGAACGGCCCCGCGCAGGGCCCAGCGCAGCGCCAGCGGCCACCAGTCCCGGCCGAGCTCGTCGCGGCACTCGTCGTCGGTGCGCACCTCTGCGCAGGCGCCCCGCAGGCGCTCGACCAGCGCGTCGTCGACGGGGACGCGCGGCCCGCCGAGCCGCTCGACCACCTCGCCGGCCGCGGCCTCGATGGGGGTCACCGGGGTCGGCTCGGTCATGTGCGACGCTCCTCCACCGGTATGCCCGCGCGCGCCAACCCGGCGCGCGCGGCCCGGGAGAACTCGGCCGCGTCGGCGGCGACCTCGTCGGCCGGGCGGCCCCAGAGGGGGGCCAACAGATCGGCCACACCCGGCGCGGCCGACGCCGCGGCCTCGGCGCGGCGCAGCAGCGCCCGGGTCCGGCGCGAGAGCACGTCGTCGACCGTGCAGGCCATCTCCTCCTGGACGGCCCAGACCGCCTCCACCCGCAGCTGGGCCAGGCCGTCGACGAGCGGCTCGAGCAGGTCCGGGCGGCCCTCGGCCAAGGCGAGCACCGCCGGCGCCTCGCCGCCGTGGCGGGCCAGCAGCGCGGCCTGCCGGTCGAGGGTCAGCCCCGAGGCGGCCAGCGCCGCCCGGGCGGCGTCGAGCCCGGCGGCCCCGCGCAGCGGCATCGTGCGCGTGGGGCAGCGCTGCGCGCCGGGCGGTGCCCGGTGCCCGAGGAGCCGCACCGCCGCGTCCACCGTGTCCTGCGCCATGCGCCGGTACGTCGTGAGCTTGCCGCCGGTGACGGTGACGAGGCCGTGGGGGGAGACCCGCACGGTGTGCCGGCGGGACATGTCGGCCGTGCGCGCGCTGACGTGGTGCCCCGCCGGCGGCACGAGCAAGGGACGGACCCCCGCCCACACGCCGGTCACGTCGCTGCGGCGCAGCGGCTCGGTGACCACGCCGTTGGCCGCGTCGAGGATGTAGTCGACATCGTCGGGCAGGCACGCGGGATCGTCGAGGGGCCCGTCCCAGTCGGTGTCGGTCGTCCCCAGGTAGACGTCCTCGCCGTCGGGCCAGGGGACGACGAAGATGGAGCGCCGGTCCCTCGGGACCGGGATGACCGCCGCGATGTCGGCGGGAAGACGCGCCGCAGGCACGGTGACGTGCACGCCCTTCGCCGGCCGCAGGGACCGAGGGTGGGCCCCTTCCTCCATGGCCCGCAGGTCGTCGGCCCAGACCCCCGTGGCGTTGACCACGACCGCGGCCCGCACCTCGATCTGCTCGCGCCCGGCGCCGGCGCCCGGGCCGGCGCCGGCGCCCCCGAGCGTCGAGCGCACCCGCGCGCCCACGACGTGCCCCCGCTCGTCGCGCAGCAGACCGGTGACCTCGGCGTGGTTGGCCACCACCGCGCCGTGGTCGAGGGCCGCCGTGCGCGCCACCGCCAGGGTGAGGCGGGCGTCGTCGGCCCGGGCGTCGTAGTAGAGGAAGCCGGCCACCAGCTGCTCGGTGCGCAGCGTGGGCAGGTGGGCCAGCGCCTCGGCCCGGTCGATGCGGCGGTGGCGCTTGCCGATGCGGAGCCCGCCGGTCAGGTCGTAGAGCCACAGCGCCGAGGAGTAGGCCCGGGCCACGCTCTTCTGCACCACCCCGTCGCGACCGAACAGGGGGATCAGGAAGGCGAGCGGCGACACCAGGTGCGGCGCGTTCTCGAGCAGCCGTTGACGCTCGTGCAGCGCCTCGTAGACGAGCCGGAAGTCCCGCTGCTGGAGGTAGCGGAGGCCGCCGTGCACCATCTTCGAGGACCGCGACGAGGTGCCCGAGGCGACGTCGTCGCGCTCGACCAGGGCGGTGCGCAGGCCCCGGGCGGCGGCGTCGAGTGCCACCCCTGCGCCGGTGATACCCCCGCCGACCACGAGGACGTCGAAGCGCTCCTCGCCCAGGCGACGCAAGGACTCGGCCCGGTCGAAGCCGGGCCGGGGCCGCGCGCCGGCAGCGGGGGCAGGGTCGGCCGCGGGCACGTGCTCAGCCTGCCACAGGGAGCAGCGGGCGCCACCACCCGGGCGCGCCCACCGGCGGCGCGGGCGCGCCCACCGGCGGCGCGGGCACGCCAACGCTGCGCGCGTCTTCGACAACCGATGTCAAGAAACAATCATTGGTGATATCGTTCGGCGCGTGCGGTCCCCCGACGAGCTGACCCTGCTGTTTCGCGAGCACGGACGCAAGGTCACGGCCCAGCGCCAGTGCATCTTCCGCGTGCTCGAGGGCGATGCCTCGCACCCGACGGCCGAGGCGGTCTACGCCGCCGCACGTCGGGAGATGGAGACGATCTCGCTCAAGACCGTCTACCAGACGCTCCACGAGCTCGCCGCCCTGGGGGAGATCGCCGCGCTCGACCTCGGGACGGGGAGGACGCGTTTCGACCCCAACGTCGAGGGCGTGCACCACCACCTCGTGTGCCGTCGCTGCGGCAAGGTGCGCGACCTCCACGCCGACTACAGCACCGTCGTCGTCCCCGAGGGGGCGGACGAAGGCTTCAGCGTCGGGGAGGCGGAGGTCGTCTTCCGCGGCGTGTGCGCCACGTGCCGCCGCAGCGGCGCCGGCCGGACAGCTCACAAGCAGAACCATCATGCCTAGGCATGCGAAAGGAGAAGGAGCATCGTGCCCGGATTGAAGGGAACCAAGACCGAGGCGAACCTGAAAGAGGCCTTCGCCGGCGAGAGCCAGGCGAACCGCCGGTACCTCTACTTCGCCCAGAAGGCGGATGTCGAGGGCTACCCGGACGTCGCCGCCCTGTTCCGCTCGGTCGCCGAAGGTGAGACGGGCCACGCCTTCGGACATTTCGACTTCCTCAAGGAGGTCGGCGATCCGGTCACCGGCGTGCCGGTCGGCTCGACAGCCGACAACCTGAAGTCCGCCATCGAGGGCGAGACTTACGAGTACACCGAGATGTACCCGGGCTTCGCCCGTACCGCCCGTGACGAGGGCTTCGAGGAGATCGCCGAGTGGCTCGAGACCCTGGCACGAGCCGAGAAGAGCCACGCGGGCCGCTTCACCGAGGGCCTCAAGTCGATCGGCTGAGCGTGGTGGCGACCGGGGCGGGTGCTGGCCCGCCCCGGTCGCGCCGATTGGTGGAGCACGATGAGCCCCTTCCCACACGAAGACGATCCGTTCGGCAGCCGGCGCCTGACCCTGGACGACATCTACGACCTGCGCGCCTACGAGCACCTGCGCGAGGAGATGCGCAGCCGGATCATCGCGCTCAAGCGGCGGCGTCGGGTCGCCGTCGGGCCGATCGTCTCGGTCGTCTTCGAGAACCGCGAGACTGTCCGCTTCCAGGTCCAGGAGATGGTCCGGGCCGAGCGGATGCTCACCGACGCCCAGGTGCAGTCGGAGCTCGACGCCTACAACCCCCTCATCCCCGGGCCCGGTGAGCTGTCGGCTACCGCGTTCATCGAGCTGACCGACGAGGCCATGCTGCGCGAGTGGCTGCCGAAGCTGGTCGGGGTGGAGCACCACATGGCGCTGGAGATCGGCGACCCGGCCGGGGGTGCCGAGCGCGTGCGGGGCGAGCCCGAGGAAGAGCACGAGGCCGCACTGACCCGCAGCGACGTGACCGCCACCGTTCACTATCTGCGCTTCCGGCTGACCCCGGCCCTCGTGGAGCGCTTCGCCCTGGGCCCGGTGTGTCTGGCCGTGGACCACCCGGCGTACTCGGCGTCGGCGGAGCTCGCCGACGCCACGCGTGACGAGCTCCTGGACGACCTACGCGGCTAGCTCACTCTGAGCGTTTGCCGACGCACTGGTCGTACTGACTGGCCCCCTACCAGGGAGGATCTGGACAGGGCACCGCGCCGTGGTCCATACTGTTCATTCCGCCGTTTTCCTGTCCGGGGCACCATTGTCCCTGGTCACAGGGTGAATTGGTAGGAATTCAGCAGACCACGAAACGTAGAGCGACGACGGATACTGAACAGCAGCTGAGGAAGTGACCCCAATGACCGCCCCATCGACCGCCGCAATCTGGCGCAAGCGAGCCGCCTGTCGGGGCATCGACCCCGAGATCTTCTTCCCGGTGACCGACGAGGACGCCGAGGAGGCCAAGGCGATCTGCGAGATGTGCCCGGTGCGTCAGGCATGCCTGGAGCATGCACTGGCCAATCGCGAGCGCGAAGGGGTCTGGGGCGGCGCCACCGAGCGCGAACGGCGCCGGATCATCCGCCAGCGGCGCAAGTCGGCGTAGACGACATCCCCGTCGCGGGGCCGTCCTCGCCCCGGGCCCGCCCCTGGTCCCGGGCCCGCCCCTGGTCCGCAGCCGCTAGTCCACCTTCGAGAAGTTGGCCACGGCCACCCCGAGCATCGTCGCGCCGAAGGCCGCGACCAGCGCCAGCTCGACCGGTACCGGCACCACCCACGAGCCCCAGGTCACCGGCACGTCGAAGACGTGGCGTACCGCCGGCGTGGTGGGCACGTACTCGAACACGGTGCGCCGCATGGGGTCGACGACATAGGTCAGCGGGTCGAGCTTGGTGAGCACGGTCAGCCATCCCGGCAGGTTCCGCAGCGCGAAGAGCGCGCCCGAGAGGAAGAACAGCGGCAGCACCACGAACTGCATCACGACCTGGAACGACTCGACCTGCGCCATGCGCGACGCCAGCGCGGTGCCGAACGCCGTGATGGCGATGGCGGCCAGCAGCATCATCCCGAACAGGCTCAGGAGGAGCGCGGGCGTGTAGGGGATGCCGACCAGTCCGGCCAGCGCCAGCATGATCGTCCCCTGGATGGTCGCCACCGTCGCGCCCCCGGCGCACTTGCCCGAGACCAGGGCGCCGCGGCGCACCGGTGCGACGAGCATCTCGCGCAGGAACCCGAATTCCCGGTCCCAGACGATCGACACCGCCGAGAAGATCGACGTGAACAGGATGGTCATCGCCACCACGCCGGGGAAGATGAACGTCCGGAAGTTCACATGGCCGCGGATGGGCAACCCGCGCGAGATCATGGCCGAGAGCCCGGTGCCGAGGACGAACAGGAAGAGCACGGGCTGGACCAGCGACGTCACGATGCGCATCCGGTTGCGCCCGAACCGGATCAGCTCCCGCTTCCAGACCACCCGCACGGCTCGCACGTCGTCCTGCCACCGGCCGCCGGCGACCCGAACGGCGGCGGTCGCCGCCCGCGGGGGGCGGTGCGAGGCCTCGAGTGCCGGTGCCGGGGTCGGCGCGGCGGGGTCCGCCGTCTCCGTCATCGCCGCACCGCCCGCATCCAGGGTTGGGCCGCCATGCGTTCCGAGGCGGACGCCTCGGCGTCGCGGATGGTCCGGCCCGTGTAGGTCATGAACACGTCGTCGAGCGTCGGGCGGGCGATGCTCACCGAGGAGATCCCCACCCCGAGCTCGGCGAAGAGACGGGGCACGAACGTCTCGCCGGCCGCCACGTAGAAGGTCACGGCCTCCTCGCTCATGGTCGCCTCCAGCCCGAAGCGCTCGTGCAGCGCCCTGATGGCCGCATCGTCGTCGACCGTGTGCAACTGGACGCGGTCGCGTCCCACACTGGCCTTGAGCGCTTCGGGGGTGTCGATCACCACGATCCGGCCCTCGTCGATGATGGCGATGCGGTCGCAGTGCTCGGCCTCGTCCATGTAATGGGTCGTGAGGAACATGGTGATCGCCTCGCGGCGGCGGAGCTCGTTGATGTAGCCCCAGATGTGGCTGCGTGTCTGGGGGTCGAGGCCGACGGTGGGCTCGTCGAGGAACAGGACGCGTGGCGAGTGCAGCAGACCGCGGGCGATCTCGAGCCGGCGCTTCATCCCCCCCGAGAAGGTCCGCACCAGGCTGGCCCGCCGTTCCCAGAGCCCGACCATCCGCATCACCGCTTCGAGGCGCTCGGCCGACTGCTCGTGGGGGATCCCGTAGAGCTCGGCGTGGAAGCGGAGGTTCTCCTGGGCGGTGAGGTAGTCGTCGAGGGTCGTGTCCTGGAAGACGAGGCCGATGTGCTTGCGCACGCTGGCCTGTTCGAGCGCCACGTCGAAGCCGGCCACACGCGCCACGCCCGATCCCGGGCGCAGCAAGGTGCAGAGCATCGAGATCGTGGTGGACTTCCCCGCGCCGTTGGGGCCGAGGAAGCCGAAGGTCTCACCCGCCGCCACGTCGAAGGTCACCCCCCGGACGGCCTCGAGCGTCCCGAAGGACTTGGTGAGGTCCCGGACCTCGATGGTGGCGGCCCCAGATCCGTTGCCCTGCCCCATGGCTCCCGACACTACCGGCAGGCTGACGCCACGAGCCCGCGTCCCGCGGCCGACGTTCGGCCGGCGCTCGGCCCGCGCTCGGATAGCCTCCCCGCATGGATTTCGACCTCTCGCCCGAGCACGCGGAATTGCAGGCGACCGTGCGCAAGATCGCCCGGGAGAAGGTCATGCCCCGGGCGCGCGAGGTCGACAAGACCGGCGCCTACCCCGAGGACCTCTTCGGCGTGTTCCGCGACGCCGGTCTCCTGGGTCTGTGCATCCCCGAGGAGTACGGCGGCTCTGGCGCGGGCATCCTCGGGCTCTCGCTCGCCATCGAAGAGGTGGCCAAGTACTCCAACACCGCCGCGCTCATGCTCCTGCTCACCCGCCTGCCGACCGGGCCGGTCATGATCGCGGGCTCCGAGGACCAAAAGGCGCGTTATCTGCCTGGTGTGGCCTCCGGCGAGCACCGTGGGGCGTTCGGGTTGTCGGAACCCCAGGCCGGCAGCGACGTCATGGGCATGCGTGCCCGGGCCGTGCCCGACCCCGACGTCTCCGGCGGCTGGGTGCTCTCGGGGACCAAGTGCTGGATGTCGGGTGTCCGCGAGGCGGACTGGTACACCGTCTTCGCCAAGACGGCCGATCCCTCGAGCCGCGCGCACGACTCGGTGACGGCCTTCGTCGTCGAGCGGTCGTGGCCCGGTGTGGAGGTCGGCCGCACCGACCACAAGATGGGCGTGCGCGGGGTGGACACCGGGGAGCTCCTGCTGCGCGACGTGCGCGTGCCGCCCGAGAACGTCATCGGCGAGGTCGGCGGGTTCCGCCTCGCCATGCTCGGCCTGAACTCGATGCGACCTGTGGTGGCGGCGCGGGGCATCGGGCTCGCCGAGGGGGCGCTGATGTACGCCACCGAGTACGCGCGCGAGCGGGCCGCCTTCGGGCGGACGATCGCCGACTTCCAGGGGATCCAGTGGGAGATCGCCAAGTGCGCGGTCGACATCGAGGCGGGCCGCCTGCTGACCTACAGGGCCGCGTGGCTGGCGGACCAGGGCAAGTTCACCAAGGAATGGGTCCCGATGCTCTCGGCGGCGAAGTACCACGCCACCGAGCTCGCGGTGCGGGCCTCGGGGCTGGCGGTCCAGTTGCTCGGCGCTGCGGGGTACATGGAGGACCACCCCACCGAGCAGTGGTACCGCGACGCCAAGCAGCTCACCATCGTGGAGGGCACCAGCCAGGTCCAGCTCGGTCTCATCGCCCGCGGTGTGCTGGACCACGACCTGTGGTGGGACTGACGTGCGTGCCGACGACCGGCCGGTGACCTTTCAGGACATCGGTGGCTGGCCCGGCATCCTGGGCCGGCTGATGGCGGGCGAGGACCTCGACGCCGCCGAGGCCGCCTGCGCGCTGGACCAGGTGCTGGCGGGGGACACCACCGACGCCCAGATCGCGGCGTTCGTCGCCGCCCTGCGGACAAAGGGCGAGACCGTCGAGGAGATGGCCGGACTGGTGCGCGCCATGCTGGCACGAGCCGAGCCGCTGTCCATCCCCGGCGACCTGGTCGACACCTGCGGGACGGGGGGCGATCGCAGCGGCTCGATCAACGTCTCCACCGCGGCGGCCTTCGTCGTGGCCGGCGCCGGCGCGCGCGTGTGCAAGCACGGAGGACGGGCGGCGTCGTCGCGCGCGGGGTCGGCCGACGTCCTGGAGGCGCTCGGCGTGGCCTTCGACCTCGGGCCCGCGGGCGTGGCCCGCTGTGTCGAGCAGGTCGGGATGGGCTTCTGCTTCGCGCCGCGCTTCCACCCGGCGATGCGCTTCGTGATCCCGGTACGGCGTGAGCTGGGCGTGGCCACCGTCTTCAACTTCCTCGGCCCACTGGCCAACCCCGCGCGGGCACGCCACCAGGTCGTCGGCGTCGGCGACCCGGCCATGGCCGAGAAGATGGTGGGCGTGCTCGTGGCCAACGGCTGCCGGCGGGCGTGGGTCGTCCACGGGGACGACGGGCTCGACGAGCTGACCACCACCGGGACCTCCACGGTCTACGAGGTGGACGCCGACGCGCAGTCCACGGTTCGGCGCCTCACGGTCGACGCCGAGTCCCTGGGCCTCCCCCGGGCCGGTGCCGCCGACCTGCTCGGCGGTGACGCCGCCACCAACGCCGACGCGGTGCGACGCGTCCTCGACGGCGCACCTGGCCCTCACCGCGACATCGTCGTCCTCAACGCCGGGGCCGGCCTGGTCGTTGCCGGCGTGGCCGCCGACCTGGCCGAGGGGGTGGCGCGGGCGGCGGCGTCGATCGACGAAGGCCGCGCCCGCGGTGTGCTCGATGGGCTCGTCGCCGCCTCCCAGGAGGCCAAGGCGGGCGAGTGACCCCGGGGGGCGCCGGGCCTGCGGCCTGCGGCCTGCGGCCTGCGGCCTGCGGGCGGTCGTCGCCCCCTGGCCAGGAATCTCGTGTTTGACCGCCAGGTAACGAGGGGAGCGCCGTTCTCTGTGGCAAGGGCCCACCCCCCGCCCCCGCTGACCACGATCCAGCGAGCCCGGCGCAAGCCAGCGGCCGCTGGGTCGTGTCGCGTCCGGCCCCCGGGAAGGGGGCCCTCAGGGCGATCCTATGCCGGCCCGATGTCCCAGAGCGCCTCCAGGTCGTGGCGGCTGAAGGCCTGGAACGCCACCAGGGTGGTCGTCGACCGGACCCCCGCCATCGGATCGATCCGGGTCGTCACCACCTCGGCGAGCTCGTCGTGGTGCGCCACCCGCACGATGGCCACCAGGTCGGCCACGCCGCCGGCGACCGAGTAGGCCTCGGCCACGCCCTCGGTGGCCGCCAGCTCCTCGGCCAGCGCAGCGATGCGGGCGGGCTCGGCGTCGATCAGGACGAAGGCGTGGAGCACGAGGCGAGCCTACGCCGCCGCCTGCCGCCGCCGGTATCGTTCCCGCCGTGAGCGTCCCCCGCTTCCGTTGCACCGCCTGCGGCAACCTGACACGTTTCGACGTCACCTTGGACCGGCGCACCAAGGCCTTCTTCCACTACAGCGTGGGCGGCGAGCTGACCGTGGAGGACGAGACCGTGCTGGCCGAGGAGGTCGTGGCCGTGAGCTGCCGCTGGTGCGGTCACGGCGGAGCCGTGGAGACCCTGGCGTCGGTCGAGGACGCGTAGGGCTGTCACACCCCGCCGGCATGCTGTGGTCGATGCCGGAGCCGACCCGGGGGGCCGTCATGACGGGGACCACCATCGCCATCGACTGTGCGGACTGCGCGCTGCAGGGGACCGACGCGTGCGGGGACTGCCTCGTGACCTTCGTCCTCGGCCGCGAGCCCGACGACGCGGTCGTCCTCGACGCCGACGAGGCGCGCGCCCTGCGCTCCCTGTCGAGAGCGGGTCTCGTCCCGCGCATCCGCCACACGGGTTGCGCGTCGGCGCTCGGCGGCTGACCCTGCTCGGGGTGCGCCGCCGAGGCCCTGCTGCGGCCCCGAGACAGGGCATGCCACGATGAGCCCATGGACGGCTCGGCGCCACGACCGTGAGCCACCTCCTGGTCACCAACGATTTCCCCCCCAAGGTGGGGGGTATCCAGGCCTATCTCTGGGAGCTGTGGCGCCGGCTCGACCCGCGGTCGTTCGCCGTGCTCACCGCGTCGTCGGACCCCGGTGCCGGGGACTTCGACGCCCGCCAGCGTGCCGCGGGCATCCGGATCGAGCGGGTCCGTGCCCCGGTGCTCGTCCCCTCGCCCGGGCTCGCCCGGCGGATCGACGCGCTGGCGCGCGACGTCGGGGCGTCGCTGGTGCTCCTCGACCCCGCCCTGCCGCTCGGCCTCCTCGGACCGCATCTGGCGCATCCCTACGGCGTCGTCCTCCACGGCGCGGAGGTCACCGTCCCCGGGCGGCTCCCGCTGGCGCGCCGTGCGCTGGCCCACGTCCTGCGCGGCGCCACCCTGGCCGTCTGCGCCGGTGGGTACCCGGCCGCCGAGGCCCGGCGCGCCGCGGGTCGGGACATGCCGCCGGTCGTCGAGACCCCTCCCGGTGTGGACCCCGAGCGCTTCCGGCCGCTGTCGCCCGCGGCCCGCGATGAGGCGCGCACCGGGTTCGGCCTGCCCGTCACCGGGCCGCTGGTGGTGAGCGTGAGCCGGCTCGTCCCCCGCAAGGGGATGGACGTGCTCGTCGACGCGGCCGCCGCCCTGGCCCCGTCGTTCCCGGGCCTCACCGTCGCCATCGGGGGCTGGGGTCGCGACCGAGCCCGCCTGGCGGCACGCATCGCGGCGCGACACGCGCCGGTGCGCCTGCTGGGCCGGGTCGACGACGACCGGCTGCCCGCGCTCTACGGCGCGGCCGACCTGTTCGTGATGGCCTGCCGCAACCGGTGGCTGGGACTGGAGCAGGAGGGTTTCGGCATCGTGTTCCTCGAGGCGGCAGCTGCGGGCGTCGCGCAGGTGGCGGGGCGCAGCGGCGGCGCAGCGGAGGCGGTGGCCGACGGGGTCACCGGTGTGGTGGTGGACGACCCGCGGGACCCCGGCGCGCTGGCCACGGTCATGCGCCGGCTGCTGTCGGACGACGAGGAGCGTCGCGCCATGGGTGCCGCGGCCCGGGCCAGAGCGGTCGAATCCTTCGGCTACGACGCCCTCGCACGTAGGCTGGCCGCCGCGCTTTCGGACGTGGAAGGCTGATCAGGCCCGGGGACCACCTACCCGGAGAGATGGCCCCTGCGGGGCGGACGAGGAGGAATGCGGTGGCGGAACTGGCCACGGAGCGGATGGTCGTGGCGGCGTCGCCCGACCAGTGCTTCGCGGTGGTGAGCGACCTCGACCGCTATCCGGAATGGGCGGCGGACATCAAGGAGGTCACCGTCGACAGCCGCGACGGAGAAGGCCGCCCCCTGTCGGTGACCTTTCGCGCCGGCGCCTTCGGGAGGAGCACCAGCTACACGCTCGAGTACGACTATGCCGGCGCGCCCCGCACGCTGGCCTGGAGGCAGACGGCCGGCGACCTGACCTCCAAGCTCGACGGCGCCTACACCTTCGAGAAGGTGGGGGAGGGCACCACCCAGGTCACCTACACCCTGGAAGTCGAGCTGCGCGTGCCGTTGCCCGGGTTCATCAAGCGGCGCGCCCAGAGCCGGATCATACACACCGCCCTGGAGGAGTTGCGAGCGCGGGTCGAGTCGTCGCTGACGACGTGAGCGCGTCGGGCCTCGCGGCCTCGGCGGCCGGGGTCACCCTGGGCATCGACGTCGGCGGCACCAAGGTGCTCGGGGTGGCGCTGGACGGCGCGTCGGACGCGGTGGTGGCCGAGGTGAAGGTTGCCGCCCCCGGGCGCCACGCCCGTCAGCGTGCCGAAGAAGACGTCCCCGGCGCGCTGGTCGAGACGCTGGCGGAGGTCGCCGGGCGCCTGGCCCAGGCCTTGCCCGCCGGCACCGTGGGGCTGGACGTGGTGGGCGTGGGCCTGCCCGGCCTGGTGGACGACCACGGCGTGCTGCGCTTCGCCCCGAACCTCCCGGCCGGGGCGGGCGTACCGGTCGGGGAGCAGCTGGCCCGCCGCCTCGGGGGTGCGCGCGTGGTGGTCGACAACGACGCCACCTGCGCGGCGCTGGCCGAGTGGCTCCTCGGCGCGGCGCGCGACCTGTCGGACATGGTCATGGTCACGCTCGGCACCGGCATCGGGGGCGGGGTGGTCGCCGGCGGACGCGTGGTGCGAGGGGCCAACGGCTTCGCGGCCGAGATCGGCCACATGGTGGTGGACCCGTCCGGCCCGCTGTGCCCGTGTGGCAAGCGCGGCTGCTGGGAGCGCTATGCGTCGGGCAGCGGCCTCGGGCGCCTGGCGCGCGACGCCGCCCATGCGGGACGGCTCGACGCCGTGGTGCGCGCCGCGGGCGGCGACCCCGAGGCGGTGCGCGGCGAGCACGTCACCGCCGCGGCGGCCGCCGGGGACCCCGAGGCCGGGGCCGTGCTCGACGACCTCGGTTGGTGGCTGGCCCTCGGTCTGGCCAACCTGGCGGCCGTGCTCGACCCGGCCGCGTTCGTCCTCGGGGGCGGGCTCTCGGAGCACCTCGAGCTCGTGCTGGGGCCGGCGCGCCGGGCCTTCGCGTCCTTGCTCGTCGACCGGGAGTACCGGCCGGAGATCGAGATCCGGCCTGCGGAGCTCGGCGAGCGAGCCGGGGCCATCGGCGCCGCGCTCGCCGCGCGCGGCGAGAGCCGGCACCACGCCGGCGGGCGCTGACGCACATGCGCGTCGGGGTCACCCTGCCGTCGTTTCGCGACGATGCCGCTGCCGCAGTCGTCGGGGCCATCCGGGCCGAGGCCCTCGGCCTCCACGGGGTGTTCGTCTTCGACCACCTCTGGCCCCTCGGGCAGCCCGAGCGTCCCGCCCTGTCGGCCTGGCCGTTG
>DASPTT010000013.1:0-19913 GCA_035623275.1 Acidimicrobiales bacterium | reverse complement strand
GATCGCCTACGACTCGGTGGCCACCGGCCAGTGGGCGGCGCTCGTCGCCTACGCCGTCGCCCCGTGGATCCTCCTGCGCTTTTTCCGGGCGAGCACCCTGGAGCCCTATGCCGACGACGCCGATCCGGTCACCGTCGGCCGCCGCCCCGGCGCCCGGCGTCGCCACCCGCTCCGTCGGCACGCGCTGGCCCTCGGCCTCCTCCTGGCCGTCGTGGTGGCTGTGGCCCCGTCGTGCACGTTGCTCATGCCGGTGCTGGCCCTGGCCCTCGTGGTGGGGATCGGCGTCGCCGGCGGCACCGGACGTGGGCGGGCCGCCGGGCGGGTCGTGGCCCTGGCCGTCGGGGGGGCGCTGGTGGCCGGCGTGCTGCTGGCGCCGTGGCTCGTCGTGGTCGCGCTGGGGCCCGGGACCTGGCAGGTCCTGGGCGGCGTGGCACCCGCCGCCGCCGCCGCACCGGGCTGGAGCCAGTTGCTGCACCTCGCGCTGGGGCCCATCGGCGACTCGGTGCTCACGGTGGGGTTCCTCGTCGCCGCCGCGCTGCCGGTGTGGATCGGCTCCCACTGGCGTCTGGCCTGGGCGGCGCGGGCATGGCTGGTGGTCGCGAGCACCATGGCCTTCGCCTGGGCCGCGGGCCGCGGCTGGCTGGGCCCGCTGGCCGTCCCCGCCGGGGTGATGCTCGCCGGTGCCGGGGCCGGGCTGGCCATGCTCATCGGGCTCGGCGTGGTGTCGTTCGAGGAGGACCTGCGGGGGCACCGGTTCGGGTGGCGTCAGGCCGGCGCAGCGGTGGCTGCTCTCGCCGCGGTGGTCGGGGCGCTCCCCACGCTGGCGGCGAGCCTCGACGGGCGCTGGGAGCTTCCCCCCACCGGGTACGGCCAGGCCACGGCCTGGATGACCGCGCCGACGGTGGCCCGCCAGGGGGACTTCCGGGTCCTGTGGCTGGGCGACCCGCGCGCCGTGCTCGGCGCGGGGTGGCAGGCCGTGCCGGGTCTGGCCTACACGATCTCCGTCGACGGGGTTCCCGACACCACGGGGTTGTGGCCGCCGGCCGATCCCGGCGCGGCGGGCGCGGTGGGCGCCGCCGTGCGCGCTGCGGTCGACGGGTCGACGGTGCGGCTCGGCTCCCTCCTGGCCCCCTACGCCGTCCGCTATGTGGTGCTCGTCGAGTCGATCGCGCCGTCGATCCCCGACGTCCAGTCGCCCACCACCTACCCGCCGCCCGCCGGAGTGGTGCCCGGCCTCTTGGCGCAGGCGGACCTGCGCCACGTCATCAGCCAGGGGGGCTACGACGTGTTCGTCGACGACGCCGCGTTGCCGCTTCGCGCCGTCGTGCCCGGCGCGCGCGGGGCGCACGGCTCGGTGCCGTCGGGGTCGCTGTCCGACGCGGCCGTCGTGCCGGTGCTGCGCGGCGATCCGGACGCCACGGCCGTGCGGGGTCCGGTTCCGGCAGGGACACTGGTCGCCGCGGTCGCCCCGGGCTCGACGTGGCAGGTGGTGGGCGCCGCCGGCCGGGTGGTGACGGCGCGGCGCGCCCTGGGGTACGCCGCGGCGTTCCCGTTGCCCCGCCCCGGCGTGGTCGAGCTCCGCTACGAGGGCTCGGTCCCGCACGCGCTCGGCGCCGCGGCCGAGGTCGTCGTGTGGTTGGTGGTGGTCGCCGCCCTCTTGGGCCGACGCCGCTGGCTCGACTGGTGGTGGGGACCGCTCCGGCGCCGCGTCGGCTCGCCGGGCGCGCCCTCTCCCGGTCGGGGCGACGCGGCCGCGGGGCCCGGTGCGCCGGCCCCGGGTCCGGGGCACTCGGGCGCGACCGCGCCGGACGCCCCCGTGCCGGACGCGCACCGGGTCTCGACGTGACGGACGGCGCCCGGCGGCTCGGGCTGGTCCTGCTGCTCCTCGCGGTGTTCGTCGGCATCGCCGTCGTCGACCGCGTCGCCACGCGCTCGGCGGCATCGGTGCTCGGCGCGCCCGACCAGGCGCTCGCCACGGTGCGGGTGGCGCCACCGGGGGTCGAGTCGGCGGCCTGGTACTGCGCGGGCGGCACCTCGTCGGCCGCCGGCGCGTCCCCGACGCTGCTGCTGGCCAACACGGCCGAGCGCCCCGTGTCGGCCACGATCGACGCCGTGGCGGTCGGGTCGAGCGGCTCGAGTGCCACCGTCACCGTGCCCGCCCACGGGTCCGCGAAGTTCACGCCGAGCTCGCTCAGCGGCGGCACCGACCTCGCCGCCACCGTGCAGCTCGACGGCGGCGGCGTGGGCGTCTGGGAGGAGGTCTACGGGCCGGCGGGATGGAGCGTGGCGCCCTGCGCCTCGGCCGCCGCCACCCAGTGGTACTTCGCCCACGGCTCGACCGCCACCGGCGATTCGCTCGGGCTCGCGCTCTACAACCCGGGGGAGACGGTGGCGGTGGTGGACATCTCGCTCTCGACCTCGACCGAGGGAACCGTGGCGCCGGCCGCCTACCAGGGGATCGACCTCCCCGCCCACGCCCTCGTGGTGGAGAACGTGGGCGACCACGTCCAGAACGACCCCGCCGTCGCCATGTCCGCCGTCGCCCTGTCGGGCAGCTTCGTCGCCTACGAGCGCCAGACGACGGGCCAGTCGGCAGGCGGCGGGATGTCGCTGCTCCTCGGGACGCCGACGGCCGCCACCGTGGCCGCCTTCGCGCAGTCCACGGACGTCGCCGGCGGCTCGGTGACCTTCGACGTCTTCGACCCGGGTGCGCACCCCGCCACCGTGTCGGCCGTGGTCGGCCTCGACCACGGGTCGACGGCGCCGTTCTCGCTGACCGTGCCCGCCGGCGCCACCGCGGCGCTGGCCACGGCCGGCCAGACCCGCGTCCCGTCC
Source organism: Acidimicrobiales bacterium (assembly GCA_035623275.1). Classification (GTDB taxonomy): domain Bacteria; phylum Actinomycetota; class Acidimicrobiia; order Acidimicrobiales; family UBA8190; genus DASPTT01. Next base: position 17,078 of record DASPTT010000013.1, on the reverse strand, counting down.
GACACCCCGTTCTCCATGGTGTTCTCGTCGTCGACCGGGATCGTGGTCGGGCGCGCCGTGGGCGGCCCGAGCGGCTCGGCCGCGCCGCAGGTCGGGATCACCGGCGCGACGTGGGCCGGCGCCCGGCGCTGGGTGGTACCGGAGGTCCCCGCGCCCGGCTCGGGTGCCTGGTACCTGGCGGTGGCCGACCTGGCCCGGGGTCCGGTCACGCTGCGCGTGCTGGCGGCCACGTCGTCGGGGTTCTCGGCGGTGTCCGGGGTCCCCGGCCGGCTGTCGCCCGGCCAGCCCGTCTTCGTCGGCCCGAAGCCGGGGGCGCCCATCGGCGCGGTGCCCCTCGAGATCGAGGCCTCCGGCCCGGTGGCGGTCCAGCTCGACGTGCAGCCGGCCGGGGCGCCCGGCGTGGTGGTCATCCCCGCCCTGGCACTGGGCTGAGCACGCAGGAGGGATCCCGCGGCCGCCGATGCGGCGGGCGCGGCTCAGTCGGTGGTCTTGGCGGCCGTCTCCGCCGGGGCGGCGGGCTCGCCCTCGGCGTTCCCGTTTGCGGCACCGTCTCCGGCGCGGCCGGCAGCACCGTCACCGTCCCCGTTGGTGCCGCCGTCGGTGCCCGAGGCGAAGCTCGCCAGCGCCGCCGCGGTGGCGCCGTGGACGGGGCGCCCGTAGGCGGCGTCGACCAGCCGGGCGACCTCCTCCCCGTCGAGGGTCTCGCGCTCGAGCAGCGCCCGGGCCACGGCGTCGAGGCCGCCGCGGTGGCGGCTCAGGAGCTCGATGGCCCGCTCTTCCTGGTCGCGCAGGATCCGGGAGACCTCGGCGTCGATGACCCTGGAGGTGTCCTCGGAGTAGTCGCGGGTGTGCATGAGGTCCTCGCCCAGGAAGACCATGCCCTGCGATCCCCAGGCCATCGGCCCGAGCTCCTCGCTCATGCCCCACTCCCGGACCATCTTGCGGGCCAGCTCGGTGTTGCCCACCAGGTCGTTGCTCGCCCCGGTGGACAGGTCGCCGTACACGAGGAGTTCCGCGGCCCGCCCGCCCATGCGCACGGCCAGCGAGTCCTCGATGACCTCGCGGGGGTAGATGTGGCGCTCCTCGAGCGGGAGCTGCTGGGTGACCCCGAGGGCCAACCCCGTGGGCAGGATCGTGACCTTGTGGACAGGGTCGGCGTGATCCAGCACGTACGCGAGCACGGCGTGCCCGCCCTCGTGGAACGCCACCCGTTCCTTCTCCGGCTCGGACAGGACCAGGCTCTCGCGTCGCTGTCCCATCAGCACCCGGTCACGCGCGGACTCGAAGTCCTGCATCTCGATCTGGTGGCTGCCCCGGCGCACGGCGTAGAGCGCGGCCTCGTTGACCAGGTTGGCCAGGTCCGCACCGCTCATGCCCGGCGTGCCCCGGGCCACGAGCTCGAGGTTGACGTCGTCGCCGACCCGCTTGTCCTTGCAGTGCACCTCGAGGATCGGCAGCCGCTCCTCGAGGTCCGGGAGGGGCACGACGATCTGGCGGTCGAAGCGCCCCGGGCGCAGGAGCGCCGGGTCGAGGATGTCGGGTCGGTTCGTGGCGGCCATGATGACCACGCCCTCGGCGGGGTCGAAGCCGTCCATCTCCGAAAGCATCTGGTTGAGCGTCTGCTCCCGCTCGTCGTGGCCGCCGCCGAGCCCCGCGCCGCGCTTGCGCCCGATGGAGTCGATCTCGTCGACGAAGATGATCGCCGGGGCCGGCTTGCGCGCCGTCTGGAAGAGATCGCGGACCCGGCTGGCACCGACGCCCACGAACATCTCCATGAAGTCGGAGCCGCTCACCGACAGGAAGGGCACACCGGCCTCGCCCGCCACGGCCCGGGCGATGAGGGTCTTGCCGGTCCCCGGCGGGCCGACCAGCAGGATGCCCTTGGGGATCTTGGCCCCGATGTCCCGGAACCGGTGCGGCGACTTGAGGAAGTCGACGACCTCGCTGATCTCGACCTTCACCCCCTGGTAGCCGGCGACGTCCGTGAAGGTCGTGCGCGGACGCTCGGTGGTGTAGAGCTTCGCCCGCGACCGGCCGATCGACATGATCCCGGTCATCTGGCCCTGGGCGCGACGACTTATCCAGAAGAAGATCCCCACGAAGGCCACGAGGATGAGGATCGTCGGCAGCCACTGGCCCAGGGCGCTCGGCTGCGGTGTGGAGAACTTGAAGTCCGGGATGTCGTTCTGCATCACCTGGACGTCGCTCTCGAGCGACGGGTTCGGCCCGTTCACCGAGTAGCTGCTGCCGTCCTTGAGCTTCCCGGTGATGACCCCGGTGGTGTTGTCGACGGTCGCCGACTCGACCTTCTTCGCCCGCACGTAGTCCTGCATGAACGTGTGGTACTGGATCTGCTGGACGCTGGGCTTCGAGAGCAGCGGCGGGATGATGACCACGGCGAAGACCGCCAGGATCAGCAGGGCGAAGACCCAGCGCCAGCTCTGGTCGCCGGCGGGCTGCTGGCCGCCGGGCGCGCCGTTGGGGCCCGTGCCTCGGCCGGCGCCCGGGGTGGGGCGCCCGGCACGACGTTCGGGAAGGCTGGGGCTCATTGCTCCATGGTACGCGTCCGGGGCCCGACCTTCGGCATCAGGGACGTCGAGCGCGACCCTGCAGTCGCGTCGTGCGGGCCGCTCAGTAACCTGGTGGCAATGGCAAGCGGTGACCCCGGCTCCGAGGGCTACCCGCCGCCCGCAGGCCCGCCGTCGTCGCTTCCCCTGGCCGGGGCGCCGTCCCCCCCCGCCGCGCCGGCGGGTCCCGACGACCCGCCGCCGGCCTACCCGCCGCCGGCCTACCCCCCGTACCCGGGGTCCGGGGTGGCGCCGGGCGAGCACCGGGTGCCGGCGTGGGAGGGCGGGGACGGCGGTGGGGACGACCGCCCGCCCCGCAGCGCCCGTGACGGCTGGTTCTGGGTCGTGTGCGCCGTGGTGGGGTTCCTCGCCGGTCAGGTGCTCAGCGCCGTGGTGCTGGTCGTCGTCGCCGAGGCCAACGGCCAGAGCCACGATCTCTCCGCGCTGGTCGCCCGCGCGGTGCCGCCGGCGTGGGTCGTGGTGTGCGGGCTGGTCGGGCTGTGGATGGGATTCCTCGGTGCCGTGGTCTTCGCCAGCCGTCGGCGCGGGACGGGACGGGTGCTGCGCGACATGCGCTGGGGGTTCGGGCCCTGGGACCCGGCCATCGGCGTGCTGACCGGCGTCCTCGGCCAATTCGTCCTCCTCCCGCTGCTCTATCTCCCCGTGCAGTTCTTCGTGCCCCATCTCTCCGACAAGCTGTCACAGCCGGCCAAGCACCTCACCGGGGGTTTCCCCGGCGCCGACGTCGCCGTGATCGCGCTCCTCACGGTCGTGGTCGTGCCCATCGTGGAGGAGCTGACCTTCCGGGGCCTGGTGCTGCGCGGCCTGCTGCGCGCCTGTGCCGGCGCGGGTCGCGTCCTCGGCCCTGTCATCGCCGTGATCGGCACCGGCATCGCCTTCGGTCTGGCGCACGCCGAGGCACTGGAGTTCCTCGGGCTCATGGCCTTCGGGATCGTGCTCTCGGTGCTCGCTTACAAGTTCGACCGGCTCGGCCCCTCGATCTTCGCCCACGGCACCTTCAACCTGCTGGCCGTCCTCCTCGTGGTCTACGGGGGGTCGCTCCGTCCGGCGGTCGGGTGATGGCACAGGCGACGATGATCGAGATGCCGCCGGCCCCGCCCCGGGCGCCCGGACGGGTGGTCCCTGTCGGCGACCATCGTCGGCGAGTTCGGCGGCCGGTGGCGCCGCAAGTCGTCACCTTCGCCTGCGTGGCGGCCGCGATCGCCGTCGTCTTCTGGCAGATGGACCCGGGACTCCTCCTCGCCAACACCACCACCACCGGAGGGGACACCGGTGCCCACGTCGCGCTCGCCGCGTACCTCAAGACGGCGCTGCTCCCCCATCTGCAGGTGACCGGTTGGTTCCCAGGTGCCTACGACGGGCTCCCTCTCTACACCTTGTACTTTCCGGGCGCCGACCTGGTCGCCGCGCTGATGGGCTACGTGATCCCGTTCGCGGTCGCCTTCAAGTTCGCCACATTGCTCGGGTCGTTCCTCCTGCCGGTCGCGGCGTGGGCGTTCGGCCGGCTGGCCGGCCTCGAACGTCCCGTTCCCGCCGTCTTGGCCCTGGCCACGTTGCCGTTCCTCTTCGACCAGTCGTACACGATCTACGGCGGCAACCTCTATTCCACCCTGGCGGGGGAGTACTCCTACTCCCTGAGCCTGTCGCTCGCGTTGATCATGCTCGGGGTCGTGGCCCGGGGCATGCGCACCGGCCAATACCGCGCCGCCTGTGCGCTGCTGATGGGCGCCTGCCTGCTGTGCCACTTGGTGCCCGCCATGTTCGCCCTGGTCGGTGTGGCTGTCCTGTTCCTCATGGCCCCGCCGTCGTGGCGCCGGCTGTGGTGGGTGGTGTCATCGATCGGCACGGGTCTGCTGCTCGTGGCCTGGTGGGCGGTGCCGTTCGCGACGGATCAGGCGTATGCCACGAACATGGGGTGGCTCAACGTCAGCGGCTATGCCGGGTTGCTCGCGCCCGGCGGGAACCGTTGGGCGCTCGCCCTGGCGGCCGTGGGCATCGTGGTCGCCATCCTCCGACGGACCCGGCCCATGATCCTCTTCGGCGTCCTCGGCATCGCTTCGGCCCTGGCGGTGGTCTTCGATCCCCAGGGCAAGCTCTACAACACCCGATTCGTCCCGCTCTGGTGGATCTGCGTCTATCTCCTCGCCGGCTTCGCCGTGGCCGAGGGTGGCGCCTTGGTGGCGCGGCTCGGCCGGCGTTTCCGGGCGCGGTTGCTGGCGTCGGGCGTGGACGGGGCGCCGGTGGGTCAAGACGCCAGTCCGACGTCGCCGTGGGCGCCGGGCGCGGTCGTCGTCCCCGTGGCCGCGCTGATCGCAGTCCTCGCGTTCGTGCTGCCGCCCCTGCTCATCGGCGTGAACGGCAAGCTGACGGTCGGACCCCTGCACATCCGCCCGAACAACGTGGGGTACTGGGCGCAGTGGAACTACAGCGGCTACGAGCGCAAGGCGTCGTGGCCGGAGCTCCAGGGCCTCGTCACCACCATGGAGCGCGTCGCCCGGACCGACGGCTGCGGGCGCGCCATGTGGGAGTACAACGCCTCGCTCTCGCGCTTCGGCACCCCCATGGCACCGATGCTCCTGCCCTATTGGACCGACGGCTGCATCGACTCGATGGAGGGGCTCCTCTTCGAGTCCTCGTCGACGACGCCGTACCACTTCATCGACCAGGCCGAGCTCAGCGCACAGCCGTCCGAGGCGGTCGTGCCCCAGACGACGGGGATCCGCTACGGCCCTCTCGACGTGGCCCTCGGCGTCGAGCACCTGCGGCTGCTCGGGGTGCGATACTTCCTTGCGACGTCGCCGTCGGTCCAGGCCGAGGCCGACGCGGACCCGGGCTTGACGCTCGTGGCCTCCAGCGGTCCATGGCACTCCGTCTACGCCGGGGACAGCACCACGTGGAAGGTGTACGAGGTCCAGGACGTGTCGTTGGTGAGCCCGCTCACGGAGTCGCCCGCGGTGGTGGCCGGCCTGGCCCCAGGCCAGGACAGCTGGCTCCCGGTCGCCCAGCAGTGGTACGGGGACCCGTCGCGTTGGAGCCGTGAGCTGGTCGCCGCCGGTCCGGCGACCTGGACCCGGGTCTCGGTGCGCCAGGCCCTCGGGGACCAGGCGTCGGCGACGGGGCTGGACCTGCCCCTGCCGTCCGTGCACGTCTCGGACGTCAGGGTGGGCACCGACAGCGTGCAGTTCCATGTCGATCGGACCGGGGTCCCGGTGCTCGTGCGGGTCTCCTACTTCCCCGGATGGCAGGCCCAAGGCGCCGAGGGGCCCTGGCGGGCGATGCCGAACCTCATGGTGGTCGTCCCCACGGCCCACGAGGTGACGCTGCACTACGGGACCTCGCCGTCCGAGCGCCTCGGGCTGGTGCTCGGCCTCCTCGGGCTCCTGGCCCTGGCGGTCCTGGTCGCCCGCCGTGGCGCACGCTTCACGATTCCCTAACAGGGGAATTAAGGCCAGCACACGACCGCGCCCGACAATCCTCCTGTGGCCCGGGAACCCGGGTCGACCGTGAGGCCCACGCCCCGTGGGCCAGACGAAGGAGGACATGTGCAGCTTGTGACCCGGAGGCGGACCGCCGTCGCGCTGCTCCTGGGCGGTGCGTTGACGCTCGGGGCCTGCGGCGCCGCGGGGGGATCCCACGTCGTCTCGCAGACTCCGGCCGTCGGGGCGACCCCGTCGGCGCCGTCGGCGGCGAGCACCCCGAGCACCTCGGCGCCGGCCTCGTCGTCGGCCACGGCGAGCGGCGGTTCGCCCGTCGACAGCCAGACCCTCAACCAGGTGGACGCCGAACTCGGTGGCTTGGACGCCACCTTGAACCAGGCGAACACCGACATCGACAACCCGCAAGGAGACTCGTGATGACTCGACCTCGCACCCACCGGATGGTGCTCGGCGCGCTGGCCACGTCCCTCTGCGCCGGCATCGCCCTGGGCGCGCCCGGCGTGGCCTTCGCCGACTCGTCCACCCCGGCCCCCGCCGGCAGCGGGTCCGGCTCCAGTACCGACGCCGCGCCGTCGTCGCCGGCGTGCACCCCTTCGACCTTCTCGCAGGCGCAGCAGGCCGTCGAGACCGCGCTCGCCGACCGGGTGACCCAGCTCGGCACCTTGGCCGGCCGGGTCAACGCGGCCCCGGCCCTGACCGCCGGCGACAAGTCCACGCTGCTCTCGGACGTCAACGTGACCGAGCTGCCCGGGATCCAGGCACTGCAGACGAAGGTGCCGACCGACACCACCTGCCCGCAGCTGCGGCAGGACGCGCACTCGATGGTGTTCGACTACCGCGTCTACGTGGTGATGACGCCGCAGACCGACCTCGTCATCGCCAACGACACGGCGGTGTCCGTCGTCTCCTCGTTCGCCGCCCTCGAGCCGACCATCGCCGGTTGGATCCAGTACGCCCAGGGGCACGGCAACAAGAACGTCGCCGACGCGCAGGCGGCGTTCGCCGACTACCAGGCCAAGGTCACGGCGGCCGGCTCGCTGGCGACCGCGTCGCAGTCCGCCACGCTGCTGGCCCAGAACGCGGCGGGCTACCCCGGCGACGAGTCGGTGTTCCTGCAGGCCCGGACCAACCTGTCCAACGCCCACAACGACCTGTACACCGCCCGGGCCGATCTCGCCAAGATCATCACCGACCTCGCCTGAGGATCACCCGCCTCGACCATCGCGTCGGGCCGGGTCACCGCACCCACAGCCGACGGGGGCCGCGTACGCGGCCCCCGTCGGCGCGTCGCCCACGAGACGCTCGCCCCCGGCACGCGGCGCCGGGCCAGAGGGGGCGCGAGCGCAACGGGATAGGCTCGGGGCGCCATGAGCGCCCTCGACGCCGTCTTCAAGGCCTACGACGTGCGCGGCATCGTCCCCGACCAGATCGACGCCCGGACGTGCCGCGCCATCGGCTGGGCGTTCGCGCGCTTCGCAGCGGCGCCCTCCGTGCTGGTCGCCCGCGACATGCGATCGTCGGGTGAGGAACTGGCCGCCGCCTTCGCCGCGGGGGCCCGGACCGCGGGGGCCGACGTGGTCGACCTCGGCCTGGCGTCGACCGACCTCCTGTACTTCGCCGCCGGCCGGCTCGGTGCCCCGGGGGCGATGTTCACCGCCTCGCACAACCCGGCCGCGTACAACGGGATCAAGATGTGCCTGGCCGGCGCCGCCCCCATCAGCCAGGACACGGGGCTGGCCGACATCAAGGCGGCCGCCGAGGCGGCGCTGGCGTCGGGCGAGGACGAGGGCGAGGCCACGGGGGGCCTCGAGCGCCGGGACATGCTTGGCGCGTTCGCCGCCCACGTGCAGTCCTTCGTCGACACCGACGCGCTCGCACCCCTGCGCATCGTGGCGGATACGGCCAACGGCATGGGCGGCCTCGTGGCACCGGCCGTCTTCGAGGGGCTCCCGTTCGAGGTCACGGTCCTCTATCCCGAGCTCGACGGCACGTTCCCGAACCACCCGGCCGACCCGATCCAACCGGAGAACCTGGTCGACCTCAAGAAGGCGGTGCTGGAGCACGGGGCCGACGTCGGTCTGGCCTTCGACGGCGACGCGGACCGCGTCTTCCTGGTCGACGAGCGCGCCGAACCCGTGTCCGGGTCGCTCACCACGGCCCTCGTCGCCCAGGCGATGCTGGCGAAGCATCCCGGCGCCACCATCCTCTACAACCTCATCTGCTCGAAGGTCGTCCCCGAGACCATCGAGGCCGGCGGCGGCATCCCGGTGCGCACGCGCGTGGGTCACTCGTTCATCAAGCAGGTCATGGCCGAGACCGGCGCCGTGTTCGGCGGCGAGCACTCGGGGCACTACTACTTCCGTGACAACTACCGGGCCGACTCCGGTCTCATCGCCGCGCTGGTGGTGCTGGAGGTCCTGTCCAAGGCGGACGGGACGCCGCTGTCGGCACTGCTGGAACCCTTTCGCCGGTACGCCGACTCCGGCGAGGTGAACACCACCGTGCCCGACCCCGCCGCGGCGGTGAGGGCGATGGCCGCCCACTACGAGGCGGAGGGGCGGGCGTGCGACCTGACGGACGGGCTCACGGTGGACTTCGACGACTGGTGGTTCAACCTGCGGCCCTCGAACACCGAGCCGCTGCTGCGGCTCAATGTCGAGGCGCGCACGGTCGAGGAGTGCGAACGCCACACGGCGGAGGTGCTCGCCGGGGTGTCGCGCCTGGCCGCCGGCTGACCCGCCCGCACGAAAGGACGACCCCGATGCCGCTCGACCCCCTGCTGCTGGAGGTCCTCGCCTGCCCCGAGGACAAGGGACCGCTGCTCTACTTCGCGGATGAGGACCGGTTGTACAACCCGCGCCTGCACCGGTCCTACGAGGTGCGCGACGGCATCCCCGTGATGCTCGTCGACGAGGCGACGACCGTCGACGACGCCGAGCACGAGCGTCTGATGGCGAAGGCCGCGGCCGAGGGGACGCCCCAGACGATGTCGGGCACCTCGCCGTGAGCACGCTGGGCGCACCCGCGGGCGTCGTCGACACGCTCGGCATGTTCGAGGCCACGGCCTCGCTGCCGGAGCAGGTTGCCGCCGCGCCGGCGGCGGCGCGGGGACTGGATGGCCTGCCCTCCCATGACTACGTCGAGAACGTCGTGGTGCTCGGCATGGGGGGCAGCGGCATGGCCGGGGACGTCATGGTGGCGGTCGCCGGCCCGTTCCTCCCCGTGCCGGTGACGGTGGTGAAGTCCTATGCACCGCCCGACTTCGTGGGCCGCGGCTCGCTGGTCTTCGCCGTGTCGTTCTCCGGCAACACCGAGGAGACCGTGGAGGCGGCGGGCGAGGCGGCCGCCGCCGGTGCCACGGTCGTGGCGGTCACCTCGGGTGGGGAGCTGGCGCGCCTGGCCGGGGAGTGGGGCGCGCCCGTGGTCGGCGTGCCCGCCGAGATCCCCCAGCCGCGCGCCGCGCTGGGCGCGCTGGCCATCCCGCCGCTCGTCGTCCTGGAGGAGATCGGGCTCTTCCCCGGCGCGCAGCAGTGGATCGCCTTGGCCGTCGACCAGATCTCGCGCCGGCGCGACGCCCTGGTGCGGCCGGGGAGCCTGGCCGAGACGATGGCGCACCGGATCCTGCGCACCGTCCCGCTCGTCTACGGCGCCCACGGCCTCGGCGCGACGGCGGCGCTCCGGTGGAAGACCCAGATCAACGAGAACGCCAAGTCGCCGGCGTTCTACGCCGTGCACCCGGAGCTGTGCCACAACGAGATCGCGGGCTGGGGCCAGCACGGGGACCTGACCCGCCAGGCCGTGTCGCTGGTGAACCTCCGGCACGAGGCGGAGCACCCCCAGGTGCTCCGGCGCTTCGACATCGTCACCGAGATCCTGCGCGAGGTGGTCGCCCAGGTCGTCGAGGTGCGGGCGGAAGGCGAAGGCGACCTCGCCCAGCTCCTCGACCTCATGCTCGTCGGCGACTTCACCTCGCTGCACCTGGCCGCGGCGGAGGGCATCGATCCCGGTCCCATCCCGGTGCTCGACGACCTCAAGGCCGCTCTGCACGAGGCCTGAACGCGCGGCCCCTATCCTTGGGCCGGACCACTCCCATCCATCGCCGGCCCGACGAAGGAGAACCCCCATGTCCAGCCCGACCGAGCGGCCCAGCTTCAAGGTCGCGGACCTCGCCCTCGCCGAGTTCGGGCGCCGCGAGATCGAACTGGCCGAGCACGAGATGCCGGGCCTCATGGCCATGCGCGCCGAGCACGGCTCCGCCCGTCCCCTGGCCGGTGCCCGCGTCACCGGCTCGCTCCACATGACCGTGCAGACGGCGGTGCTCATCGAGACGCTGGTGGCGCTCGGCGCAGAGGTCCGGTGGGCGAGCTGCAACATATTCTCGACCCAGGACCACGCGGCGGCCGCCGTCGCCGTGGGCCCGACCGGCACGGTCGACGCCCCCGCGGGCATCCCGGTGTTCGCCTGGAAGGGCGAGACCCTGGAGGAGTACTGGTGGTGCACCGAGCAGGCCCTGCGGTGGCCGGACGGCGGGCCCAACATGATCCTCGACGACGGCGGCGACGCCACCTTGCTCGTGCACAAGGGCGTCGAATTCGAGAAGGCCGGTGCCGTGCCGTCGCCCGACACGGCCGACTCCGAGGAGGTGGCCGTCGTCCTGGCGTTGTTGACGCGCAGCCTCGGCGAGGACGCCAACCGCTGGACGTCGATCGCCAACGGCGTGCGCGGCGTGACCGAGGAGACGACCACGGGCGTCCACCGCCTCTACGACATGGAGCGCCGGGGCGAACTGCTGTTCCCTGCGATCAACGTCAACGACTCGGTGACCAAGTCGAAGTTCGACAACAAGTACGGGTGCCGGCACTCGCTCGTCGACGGCATCAACCGGGCCACCGACGTGCTGATCGGGGGCAAGGTGGCCGTCGTCTGCGGCTTCGGCGACGTCGGCAAGGGCTGTGCCCAGTCGCTGGCCGGCCAGGGGGCGCGCGTCGTGGTCACCGAGATCGACCCGATCTGCGCCCTGCAGGCCGCCATGGAGGGGTACGAGGTCGCCACCCTGGACGACGTGGTGGACACGGCCGACATCTTCATCACCGCCACGGGCAACTGCGACGTGATCACCGCCGCGGACATGGCGAAGATGAAGCACCAGGCGATCGTGGGGAACATCGGCCACTTCGACAACGAGATCGACATGGCCGGCCTGGCCAAGGTGAAGGGGATCGAGCGCGTCCAGGTCAAGCCGCAGGTGGACAAATGGGTGTTCCCCGACGGCCACGCGGTGATCGTGTTGTCCGAGGGCCGGCTCCTGAACCTCGGCAACGCGACCGGCCACCCGAGCTTCGTCATGTCGAACTCGTTCACCAACCAGGTGATGGCCCAGGTGGAGCTGTTCACCAAGGCGGAGGACTACGAGAACCGGGTGTACGTGCTTCCCAAGCACCTCGACGAACGGGTGGCCCGCCTCCACCTCGACGCGCTCGGCGTCCGCTTGACCCAGCTCACCCCGGCCCAGGCCGAGTACATCGGGGTCCCGCTCCAGGGCCCGTACAAGCCGGACACGTACCGCTACTGACGCGCTGCCTCGGCTCGTGACGGGCCGTCGCCGGCCCGTGGGCCGGCCGCCACCGACAGGCGGCTCCTCAGGGCCGGGGCCACCCGTTGCACCGGCGCGGGGCGCGTGCTGTCACGGTGGGCGCCACCTAGGATCGTGTTGTGGGTTGCGCCCGGGTCTGTGGTTGCAAGTCGAAGCCAGTCGCAGGCGAAACGACCCACGTAAGGCAACTCGTGGTTGCTGAGCATGGTGCGGCTTAGAGGTAAGTCCTGCCCATCGCGGCACCGGCAGTCGGTGCCGGGTGGAGAAGGAGCGACGTCGGTCGTCACGGGTGTCGTCGGGTCGGGCCTCGCGCCCGGCCGCCGCGCCCGGCCGCCAACTCCTCTGCAGGCGGGTGTGGGGCCAAAGACCAGGTCAGCCGGGCGCAACCCATGCACGAGCGGCAGGGGCAGCACAGGGACGGTCGGCGACCCCTGAGGGGGTCGCCCCGGAAGGGGGTGCGGCCGTGGACGTGGAAATCATCGGGCGCAAGGACGAGGTACCCGACGAGCTGCGGGCGAAGGCCAAGGCCAAGGTGGAGAAGCTCGGCCGTCTCGCCCCGGTCCTCGAGCGCGCCGAGGTCCGCCTGGCCGAGGACCGCGACGCGCCGGTGGCCTCGCGCAAGCTCTGCGAGGTGACGCTCACGGGACACGGGCACACCCTCCGTGCCCGCGCCGTGGCCCACGACCTCGGCGTGGCGGTGGACAAGGTCATCGACAAGCTCGAGCACCAGGTCGAGCGGTTGAAGGGGAAGCTGCTCTCCCGCAACCACCCGCGGCGCGCCCGGGAGGCGGCCCCGGCCGCCGAGGCCGGCACGGGGGGTGCCGGCGAGGAGGTCGAGGGCGAGCCCGTCGCCGGTGGCTGACCGGGCGGGCCCCGTCGCGGCCGGCGAAGGGGGCCCCGGTAGACTCGGGCGTTCATGAGCGTCTTCACGAGGGTCCTGCGCGCCGGGGAGGGCAAGAAGGTCCGCCGCCTGGCGGAGCTCGTGCCCCTCATCAACGACCTCGAGCCCGGGATCGAGCGCCTCTCCGACGACGAGCTGGCCCACCAGACCGACGTGTTCCGGGAGCGCCTGGCCAACGGCGCCTCGCTCGACGACCTCCTGGTCGAGGCGTTCGCCACCGTCCGCGAGGCTGCCTGGCGGGTGCTGGGGCAGCGGCACTTCGACGTGCAGCTCATGGGCGGCATGGCCCTGCACTTCGGATGGATCGCCGAGATGAAGACGGGCGAGGGCAAGACGCTCGTCTCGACGCTTCCCGTGTACCTCAACGCCCTCGCCGGGCGCGGCGTCCACGTCGTGACGGTCAACGACTACCTGGCCGGACGTGACGCCGAGTGGATGGGCAGGGTGCACCGGTTCCTGGGTTTGAGCGTCGGCCGCGTCACCCCCGACGTCCCGGACCCCGAGGCCAAGCGCGCCGCCTACGCGTGCGACGTGACCTACGGGACGAACACCGAGCTCGGCTTCGACTATCTGCGCGACAACATGGCACGCGCACGCGACGCCATGGTCCAGCGGGGGCATGTGTTCGGGATCGTGGACGAGGTCGACTCGATCCTCATCGACGAGGCCCGCACGCCCCTCATCATCTCGGGCCCGGGCACGGAGTCGGCCAAGCTCTACTACCAGTTCGCGGGTATCGCCCGCACCCTCGTGGCGGAGGAGGACTACGAGGTCGACGAGGAGAAGCGAATCGTGGTGCCGACCGAGGCGGGCATCGCCAAGGTGGAGCGCCAGCTGGGGACCGAGAACCTCTACGACGTCGTCGCCGTCAACTACGTCCACCACCTGACCGCCGCGCTCCGGGCGAAGGAGCTGTACCACCGGGACAAGGACTATCTCGTCGCCGACGGCGAGGTGAAGATCGTCGACGAGTTCACGGGGCGCACGCTCGAGGGCCGTCGCTGGTCGGACGGGCTGCACCAGGCGGTCGAGGCCAAGGAGCGGGTGCGGATCAAGGAGGAGAACCACACCTGGGCCACCGTCACCCTGCAGAACTACTTCCGGCTCTACGAGAAGCTGGCGGGCATGACCGGCACCGCGGAGACCGAGGCCGCCGAGTTCGCCAACACCTACGGGATGTCGGTCGTGCCCATCCCGACGAACATGCCCATGGTGCGCGGCGACGGCGCCGACCTCATCTACAAGACCGAGGACGCCAAGTTCAACGCGGTGGTCGAGGACATCATCGAGCGTTACGAGCGCGGACAGCCCGTGCTGGTGGGCACGGCATCGGTGGCCAAGTCCGAGCACCTGTCGCGCCTGCTGGACCGTCGCGGCATCCCGCACAACGTGCTCAACGCCAAGCAGCACGCGCGGGAGGCCGAGATCGTCGCCCAGGCCGGCCGCCTGCACGCCGTGACGGTGGCGACCAACATGGCGGGCCGCGGTGTGGACATCCTGCTCGGGGGGAACCCCGAGGGCCTGGCCCGCAACGAGGCGCTGGCCCGGGGGCTCGACCTCGAGTCCGACGAGGGCGAGGCGGCGTTCGGGTCGCTCGTCGAGCGCTTCGAGAAGGAGTGCGCCGAGGAGGGCGACCAGATCCGCGAGCTGGGCGGTCTGTACGTGCTAGGCAGCGAGCGCCACGAGAGCCGCCGCATCGACAACCAGCTCCGGGGACGCGCCGGGCGCCAGGGCGACCCCGGCGAGAGCCGGTTCTTCCTGTCGCTCGAGGACGAGCTGATGCGGCTGTTCGCCACCGGCGCGATGCAGTGGGTCATGAGCAGGACCCTGCCCGAGGACGTCCCCATCGAGGCGAAGATGGTCAGTCGGGCCATCGAGCGAGCGCAGAACACGGTCGAGGGCCGCAACGCCGAGATCCGCAAGGACGTCCTCAAGTACGACGAGGTGATGAACGAGCAGCGCAAGGTCATCTACGCGCGCCGGCTGCAGATCATCGACGGCGACGACCTCCAGGAGCGGACCGAGGAGCTCGTCGACCTGACGGTGGAGGGCCTCGTAGAGAGCACGTGCCCGAGCGACTACGTGGAGGAGTGGGACCTCGAGCAGCTGCTGGCGGAGCTGGGTCAGTACTACCCGACCGCATTCTCGGTCGACGACCTGGCCGAGGCCACGATGGTCGCCCAGGTCACCGAGAGCATCCTGGCCGAGGCGATGGACTACTACCACGGGCGCGACGGGATGTTCCCCGGCGGCGCCGAGGAGGCCCGCCAGGTCGAGCGGGAGGTGATGCTCCAGATCATCGACCAGCGCTGGCGCGAGCACCTCACGGAGATGGACTACCTGCGCGAGGGCATCAACCTGCGCGCCATGGGGCAGCAGGACCCGCTCGTCGCCTGGCAGCGCGAAGGCTTCGGGATGTTCGGGCAGCTCATGGACTCGATCGACGACGACTACCTGCGCTACGTGATGCACGTCCAGGTCGTGGCCGAGGCCCAGGCGGAGCCGGACCTGTCCAAGGCGAGCTACGTGGCCGCGGACGACCCCGTGGGCGGCGCCGCCCTGCTGGAGGCCTTCCGGGCCACCGCCCCCGCACCCGAACCCGTGCCCGCGGCGGTGCCGGGCAACGGAGGCGGGCGCAGGCCGACCCCGCAGGAGGCGCTGGAGGCGCAGGCGCCCCTGGTCAAGGCCCCGAGCGAGAAGCTGGGCCGCAACGACCCCTGCTGGTGCGGGAGCGGGCGCAAGTTCAAGCTCTGCCATGGCGCGCAGTGAGGCGGCGGGCAGCGCCGAGCCCCGTGACCTGCGTTCGGAGCTCGCAGGCCTGCGCACCCGGCTCGGCGAGGCCGAGCACTACCTGGGGCTCGGGGCCCTGCGCGACCGGCTGGCCGAGCTCGAGAAGGAGGTGGCGCGCCCCGACCTGTGGGACGACCCCGGCGAGGCCAAGGCGGTCACCTCCGAGTACCGCCGGGTCGGAGACGACATCGCGCTGCTCCAGGGCCTCGACGCCCGGCTCTCGGACGCCGAGGTGCTCCACGAGCTCATGGTGGAGGAGGGCGACGACTCGGTCGCCGGCGAGCTGACCACCGCCATCGACGCGCTCGACGCCGAGCTCGGCCAGCTCGAGCTCCGGTCGCTGTTCATGGGCGAGTACGACGAGCGCGATGCCATCGCGGAGCTCCACGCGGGCCAGGGGGGGACCGACGCGCAGGACTGGTGCGAGATGATGCTGCGGATGTACCTCCGGTGGGCCGAGCGCCGCGGGTTCGACATCGAGGTGGACGAGACGACACCCGGGCAGGAGGCCGGCCTGCTGTCCGCCACCTTCATCGTCAAGGGTCGCTTCGCCTACGGGCTCCTCGATGCCGAACGCGGCGTGCACCGGCTGGTGCGCATGTCGCCCTTCGACGCGCAGCACCGGCGCCAGACGAGCTTCGCCTCGCTCGACGTCATCCCCTTCATGGAGGACGTCGCCGACCAGGTCGACATCGACGAGAAGGACCTGCGCATCGACACCTACCGCTCGTCGGGCGCCGGCGGTCAACACGTGAACAAGACGGACTCCGCCGTCCGGATCACCCACGCGCCCACCGGCATCGTCGTGTCGTGCCAGAACGAGCGGAGCCAGCACCAGAACAAGGCGCGGGCCCTGCAGATCCTCGCGGCCAAGCTGGCCGAGCTCCAGCGCGAGGAGCGCCGGGCCGAGCTCGAATCGCTCTCGGGGCCGAAGGTCGACGTCGCCTGGGGGAACCAGATCCGGTCGTACGTCATGGCCCCGTACCAGTTGGTCAAGGACCTGCGCACGGACCTCGAGACCGGCAACGTCGACGCGGTGCTCGACGGCGACCTCGACGCGTTCATGGAGGCCGAGCTGCGCCGCCGCCGGGCCGCCAACGCGTGACGGCGACGTCGTTTTCCGTGGTCATCGTGCCGAACGGCACCGAAACGGCGGTGCTGCCACGGGCAAGACCCCCGGCGCTGCTAATCTCGGTCCCTACCTGCCGTGCACGGTCCGACGAGAGCGTCGGGCGCGGCGAGCCCGTGCAGGATCCTCCTCGATGATTCGGTTCGAGAACGTCACGAAGACATACAAGACCGGCACGGGCACCCACGCCCTGCAGGACGTCACCGTCGAGATGAACAAGGGCGAGTTCGTCTTCCTCGTCGGTCCGTCGGGCTCGGGCAAGACGACCTTCATCCGGCTGCTGCTGCGCGAAGAGGTGGCCGACACCGGCCAGATCTGGGTCGCGGGCCGGGAGATCGGCCGCATGAGCCACTGGCGCATCCCCTACCTGCGGCGCAACATCGGGTGCGTCTTCCAGGACTTCCGCCTGCTGCCGAACAAGACGGTGTTCGAGAACGTGGCCTTCGCCCTGGAGGTCATCGGCCGGCCCAAGCACGTCATCGGCGCACAGGTGCCCCAGGTGCTCGACCTGGTCGGCCTGTCCAAGAAGCGCGACAGCCTCCCCGGCGAGCTGTCCGGTGGCGAGCAGCAGCGGGTGGCGGTGGCACGCGCCTTCGTGAACCGCCCCCTCATCCTGCTGGCCGACGAGCCCACCGGGAAC
>DASPTT010000012.1:0-45487 GCA_035623275.1 Acidimicrobiales bacterium | reverse complement strand
TCGGACGACGCGCAACGAAAGTCGCGCAGGGCCACGCTGCCGTCGGGAGCCACCACGACGGTGCCCGGGCTGAGGGCACCGTGGGCCATGCGCGCGGCGCGCAGGGCGTCGAGGGCGGCGAACACGCCCGCCACCGTGTCGTCGGTCACGGTGTCGGCATCGAGCTCGGCCATCGTCCGACCGGGCGGGGGGTCGGTGACCAACAGCGCGTCGTGGCTCGGGCCGCCGTAGCCGGTGGCGCGCACCGCGGGGACCCGCACGCCGACCTGGCCGGCGCGCATGGTGAGGTACGCCTCGTGCTCCACCTGCTGCAGTCGGGTGAGCACCAGCGTCGGTCCCGAGTCGCGATAGACGAGGAAGTGCCACGCCTTGGCCAGCGCCTGGGCATCGGAGGCGTCACGTCCATAGACCGACACCTCCACGTCGCCGCCCCCGCCCGGGCAGTGCGCCCGGTAGCGCGCCACACCCCACAGTTGCGGCCTGACGGGCTCGATCGAGGTGCTGTCCATGCCGAGGTCGGCCAGGGCATCGGCGACGGCCGCCACCGAGGGCAGGCCCAGCGGTGTCCCGTAGGCAAGGCGCGTCGCCGCGACCGCCCCGTAGGCGATGGCCAGGCTGGCCAGGGCGTCGAGCGGCATGACCGCGCCGGCCACCAGCCCGGAGGCCACCGCCAGCACCAACAGCCCGACGGTGAGCCGGCGCAACCCGCGGCTCAGGTAGGCGAGCGCGCCCAGCGACACGGCCACGGTCACCGCGATGCGCACGCTCGGGAACCCCGGGTCGATGGACCCGAGCCCCGCCGTCGCCGGCCGCCCGCCCGTGCTCCCGAGCAGCGCGCCGGCACCCACGCACACCAGCCATGCGAGCACGCCGCTGGTGGCGACGTCGCGCAGCAGCGCGATGCGCTTCGTGAACGCACCCCACACCACCACCAGCGCGATCACCGCCAGCGCGCTGGCGACCCACAGGAAGGTCACGACCCACTTGATGCCCAGCGGCGAGGAGTCGAGCAGGTGGGCGAGGCGGACCTCGGCCACCGGGCCGAGCCGGAGGGCGGCCACGGTGACGAGGAACACCAGCGTCGCCCCGAGGATCCGCACCGCGTCCGACGCCCGCCGCCGGGTCTGGCCCCCCTCCTGGGAGGCGAAGACGATGGCCTGCCACCGGCGAGCGCCCGCGCCGGAGGGACGGGGGACGGGGCGGGGTGCGGCCGGCTCGGCAGCGGGGGCCACCGGCGTCTCCGCCAGGCGCGGCTCGGTCACGGCTCCGCCGTCAGCGACGCTCGACCACGAGCCGGGTGAATTCGCGCTCGCACCAGGCGTAGAAGTCGCGCAGCTCGCGCAGGCGGTCGTCGCCGTGGCCGTGGGCCTGCGACAGCGCGTCGTCGGCGACGTGGCGGATCTCGCTCAGGACGCGTAGGCGCGCGGCCAGCAGCAGCTGCCAGCCACCGGCGCGGATGCGGTAGTAGGTGTGGCGGTCGCCGCGCAGGCTGAGGCGATCGACGAGCCCCGCGCGCACCAAGGCGGCCATCCCCGTGCTCACCGACCCGGCAGACAGCCCCAGCGCCTCCTGGATCTGGCCCGCGGACTGGTGGGCGGGATCGCACACCACCAGCCACCCCAGGAGGCGGGTCATCGAGCGGGAGAGGCCCATGTCGTCGCCCACGCCGCCGAATTGCTCCACGAAGCGTGTGCGCCAGTCGTCGGTGCCTGCGCTGCCGTCGAGCCCTGCGGTCTGGGTCATGCGCCGACCGTGTCGCGCCGGTGCAGGGCGATCCCGCCGGCGAGCGCGCCGAGCACGCCGATGCCGGCCATCGTCGCCGCGCTGGTCCAGTCCGGGCTGGTGGCGGGGGCGGGCACCATGTGGAAGAAGACGGACGTGTCGAGGATCCAGTGGTTGGTGTGCACGGCCGCGCCCACGAACTCCACCAGGAACGCCCACGCCAGATAGCCGTAGACGACGGCCGCGGTCCACCGGGGCACGACCCCCACGGCGAGCGCGCCGACGCCGAGGAGGAAGACGGCGGGGGGCACCACGTTGATCCCCGCCTCGAGCAGCGAGCCGAAGTCGATGCCGCTGTGCTGGCTGGCGGCGCCCGCCCACACGCCCAAGCCCGCGACCAGGCCGGCCACCACGAGCAGGAGCGCGGAGAGCACCAGGCGGCCGGCGAACCACGTGATGCGGCTCACGGGCCGGACGAGCAGGTTCTCGACCCGGCCGGTGGACTCTTCGTTGCGGATGGCGGTCGCCTGCCCGGCGGCGATGAGCGACAGCAGGAAGGCGGAGAAGAGGAAGGTGAGGCCGACATAGAGGACGACCAGCGACCCGTGCCCGCCGAGGCGTCCGAGGGCCTGCTCCAGGGCGGTCGAGCCGGCGACGGCTTTGGCGGCCGACTCGGCCACGGTGCCGACGAGCACCGCCATGGCCGCCACGGCGAAGAGCCATCCGAGCGCCACCGGGCGCATGAGCCGGACGGCCAGACGTGCGGGCCCGCCGAGCAGCATGGGCCGGGCCTCGGCGCTGTCGCGGTCGGGCAGGGTGGCCGCGTTGATGTCGCGGACCCCGGACAGGTGGACGGCGACGCCGCTGGCCACCACGACCACCACGAGGACGGGCACCAGGGCCATGGGGTGGGACCCCACGAGTGGCCGGGACTCCTCGATCCAGCCGAGGGGGCTCAGCCATACCAGCCAGTGCAGGCTCGGGTCGGAGTCGGCCACCATGCGAAGGGCGTAGGCGACCCCGAAGACCGCCGCCGCCATGGTGGCGGCGCGTCGGCGGTTGTTGGCCAGCTGGCTGGTGAGCGCGCCGAAGGCGAGGAACATGGCCGCGCCGGCCACCAGTGTCAGCGCGAAGTACAGGGAGGCGCCGACGCCGAAGCGGACCGAGGCCGACCGGCCGACGAGCACGGTGCCCGCCGCGGTCAGGACGTACAGGATTGCCAGCCCGGCCCCGAGCCCGAGGAGACCCTGGGCCGTACCGCCGCGGCGCGTCGTCCGGCCGGCGAGCAGGAGCTCGGTGCGCCCCGCCTCCTCCTCGCCGCGCAGGAGTCGGGTGGAGGTGAGCAGGCCCCACACCGCGCCCAGGAGGCTCAGGATGCCCAGGGCGCGCCACGACGTGTACCCGGCCACCGTGTCGATGGATCGGGCCGGGCCGATCAGGGCGTTGATGCCGATGTTGGAGCCGAAGGCGTGGGCCAGCTGCTCGCGTGCCGCCGTCGTCTTGTAGGCCGAGGTGTACGCGTAGGCCTGGGTGACCACGTAGAGGGCGAAGATGTAGCCCCACAGCACCCCCGAGCGCGCCGCCGTGCGCGCCACCTGCCGGGCCACCACCGCACCGGGGTGGCGGCCGGCCGCGGTGCGCCGGCGAGGCAGGGTGGCGAGGAGCTCAGTCATGGGCGCCGGCGCCGTTCGCCGCGGCCGTCTCGGTCGGGCGCACCTCCGGACCCGGCGCGCCCCCGTCGGGCCCGTAGTGGGCGAGGAAGAGCTCCTCCAGCGAGGGCTCCCGGCTGAGCAGCTCACGCACGCCAGTGCCGGCCAGGGCGTCGACGAGCGGCTCGATCGGGCCCTGGATCTCGAGGTGGACGTGGCGACCGTCGACCACGGCGCGCTTGACCCCGCGCACCCCGGTGAGGTCGGGCGGGGTGGCGTCGAACACGGCCTCGACGGTGAGCGTCGAGAGGTGGCGCAATTCGTCGAGGGTCCCGATCTCGACCAGATGGCCCTCGCGCAGGATCCCCACGCGGTCGCAGAGCGCCTCGACCTCGCTCAGGATGTGCGACGAGAGGAACACGGTCTGCCCGCTGTCGCGCGCCTCGTGGATGCAGTGACGGAATGCCTGCTCCATGAGCGGGTCGAGGCCCGCCGTGGGCTCGTCGAGCAAGAGGAGGTCGGCGCGGGTCATGAGGCCGGCGATGAGCAGCACCTTCTGCCGGTTGCCCTTGGAGTAGGCCCGCACCTTCTTCGACGGGTCGAGCTCGAAGCGCTCGACCAGCGCGTCGCGATAGGCGGTGTCGACCTTGCCCTGGACCCGGCCGAGCAGGTGCAGGGTCTCGGCCCCGGTCAGCGACGGCCACAGATTGGCCTCGCCCGGGACGTAGGCGACACGCTCGTGCGCTTCGACCGTCTGTCGCTGGCAGTCGAGCCCGAAGATCTCGGCCCGCCCGGCCGTCGGGCGCGCCAGGCCGAGCAGGAGCCGGATGGTGGTGGTCTTGCCCGCCCCGTTGGGCCCGAGGCAGCCGACCACCTCGCCCTCGGCGATCTCGAGGTCCAGGTCGGCGAGGGCCTCGACCTCCCGGTAGTGCTTCGTCAGCCCCTCGGTGCGGATGGCCGCCGTCGGCATGCGCTACCTCCTGGTTCCTTCAGAAAGTATTGAAACCAGGGGCGGCGGTTCCTAGGGGAGAAGGTCCCGCGAGCGGGACGGTCCCGTCAGGCGGCGGCGGGCGCCCGCCCGGCATCCGTCGTCTCGCCGTCGCCGGGCGCGGGCTCGTCGGACCAGATCCCGAGCAGGCGCCACAGGGCGCGTGCCGGGCGGTGGACCAGCCCGAGCTCCACGCACAGCCGGCGCGGCTTGCCGACGCTGTCGCGCACGAGCGCCGCGCCCCCGTTGCGCCACGCCTGGCGCCGGGCCCGACGGGGGACCCCGAATCGGTGCACCAGCTGCGGCGAGGGCAGGAGCATGAGGCGCGCCATCACGCCGAGCAGCGCCGGGGCGGCGAAGGAGAGGACCTGGCGCCGGGCCCATCCCAGCTCGGGCACGTGGAGCTTGAGGTACTGACGGGCGAAGGAGAGGTGGCGGGCTTCCTCGGTCACGTGGATGCGCATGATGCGCTCCACCAGGGGGTGGGCGATGCCGGCGCGCAGCTGGCGGCGCTGGAGCAGGTCGACGGGGTCCTCGCCCCCGAGCACGAACAGGAAGAACAGCTCCGGGAACACCCGGTTGAGCGGCACCACCGCCGCGGCCGCGGCCTTCGCCCATCGCGGCATGCCCCGGACGTCGGTGCGCGAGCGGCGCACGAATTCCCGGAACATCATCGAGTGCTGGGACTCCTCGATGACCTCGTGGTGCAGGTAGCGGAATTCGGGGGCATCGGGCGGGAGCCGGTAGGCGTAGGCGAGCAGGCCGCGCTGGAGGAGGTTCTCGAACTCGGCCCCCACCTGCATGGCGGTGGCCACCCGGTGCAGGCCGACGAGGGCCCGGCGCTCCTCGGGGAGGGCCCGATACCAGTCGGTCGCCCCGAGCACGTCGACCGACAGGCAGAAGCGGGGGTCGCGGGCGTCGACGGCCATGTCGGGGGCGTCCCAGTCGATGTCCTCGTAGGCGGCGAAGTGCTTGTCCACGGACTGGCGGCTCAGCCGGGCCACGATGCCGGCGAACACGTCTTGCCTGGTCTCGGTTCTGGTCGTCATGTGGGACCCTCCGGGGGCGTTGCTTGTCAGCAGCCATAGTGCCATTAGGCAATGGAAAGGTCAAGATCAATGGTACAGTGGTCGATGTGAACGTCGAGGCGCGCCATCCGGACGAGGGCGGGGGCGAGTACCGCATCGACGAGCTGGCCCGGCTGGCGGGGACGACGGTCCGCAACGTCCGCGCCTACCAGGACCGGGGGCTCATCCCGCCGCCGCGGCGGGCGGGCCGGGTCGGCCTGTACTCGGAGGCGCACCTGGCCCGCCTGCGTCTCGTGGCCAGCCTCCTCGAGCGGGGCTACACCCTGGCCAACATCCGCGAGCTCATCACCGCATGGGAGTCCGGCACCGACGTGGCCGAGCTCCTCGGCCTGGAGGCCGCCATCGTCGCCCCGTGGTCGTCGGAGGAGCCGACGGTCGTCGCCGCCGGCGACCTCGCCGCCATGTTCGGCGCGGCGGACCCGGCGGAGGTGCTGCCGTCCATAGCGACGAGCATCGAGATGGGACTGCTCGAGCCCACCACCGACGGGTTCGTCGTGCGCAGCCCCGTGATCCTGCGCGCCGGCGCGGAGCTGGTCGCCGCGGGGATCCCGCTGGAGGCGGCGGTGCAGCTGGCCGTGCAGCTGCGGGCCGACCTCGACGCGGTCGCCGCCCTCTTCGTCGACACGGTGGTGACGAACGTCTTCGACCCCGTCGGCGACCCCATCCCGGCCAGCGAGATCCCCCGGCTCACCGAGGTCGTGCGCCGGCTGCGGCCGCTCGCCGCCGAGGCCGTCGCCGCGGAGCTGGCCGTCGCCATGGAGCGGCGCGTCCAGACGGTGCTGCGCGAGCGCCTGGGCCGCCTGCTGCACGAGACCCGCACCCAGACCGAGGCGTCCTGAGCGCACCTCCGGTACGGTCGGTCCCGTGACGGCGAGCGATCGCGCCATCGAGAACCTCATCGGCCGCTACGCCGAGCTCGTCGACGCAGGCGACTTCGACGGTGTCGCCGAGCTGCTGGCCGACGCCGCACTGGGGGCCATCGGCGAGGAGGGGAGCGTGCGGGGGCGCCACGAGATCGGCAAGCTCTTCCACACCACGACCATGCGTCACGACGACGGCACACCGCGCACCAAGCACGTCACCACCAACACCATCCTGGAGGTGGACGAGGCGGCGGGGACGGCCACGGCGCGTTCGTACTTCACCGTGCTCCAGGCGATGCCGGGGATGGCGCTCCAGCCGATCGTGGCCGGCCGCTACCACGACCGCTTCGCCCGGGTCGACGGGGCGTGGCGTTTCAGCGAACGGCGCTTCGGCGTCGATCTCATGGGCGACGTGAGCCGGCACCTCTTCGCCGGCGCGCCTCCCTCCACCTGACCTCGTCGCCTACGCCCCCGGTGCCGGGCTCGGCGTGGACCGCGGCCGGGCCGTGGCGCCCGTGGCCGGGCCGGGCCGCGTGGCCCGCAGCGCCCGCAGTGCGCTCTGGCGCCCGTTGCGCATGAACGCCGGCCAGTCGGAGGTGTCGAGGAACTCCATGTAGAAGCCGAGGCCCGCCACCACGCCGTAGTCCACCGGCTCGAGCAGGACCACCTCGCTCGCACCCTCGAGCCGCGCCAGGTTCTCCCGGGCCAGTTGCGCCTGCTGCGCCGTGCGGATCTGTGCCGCGATGTCGAGGATGCTCAGCGGGCGCTCGCGCCATCCGCGCTGGTCCTCGCCCTGGAATCCCGGGGGGTAGAAGCCGTTGACCGCCAGCACCAGGTCGCAGGGCTTCTCGAGGTCGAGCACCGGGTGCACGGGGAAGATGTCGACGATGCCGCCGTCGCACCAATAGCCGCCGTCGAGGAGGACGGGGTCGAAGAACAGGGGCAGCGCCACCGCCATGCGCACGGCGCGGGCCACGGGCATGTCGGGATAGGTCGTGGGACCCAGGTACTCCGTGCGGTTGGTCTCGATGTTCCAGATCGGTGCGTAGGCGGGGATGGGCATCTCGGCCAGCGTGATGTCGCCGAGCAGCCGCCGGTAGGTCGCCTCGAGCCGGTCCCCGTGGAGCAGCCCGCCGAACCCCCGTGCGAGCCGGGGGAGGAGCGTGGCCAGCGTGCGCCAGTCGATGTCGACGTAGTCGACGGGCGACAGGCGCGACACGAAGTCGGCGACCGTGTCGGCCGACAGCCCGGCGGCGACGGGAAAGCCGAAGAGGGCCGAGCCCGAGCACAGGGAGATCACCGCGGGGGTGATGCCCGACTCCTCCATGGCCCGGGCCACGCCCACCACCGAGGCCAGCGCACCGCTCCCGCCGGTGGCCACCACGGCCACCCGGCGGCCGTCGAATCCGGCAAGGGGGCGCCGCTGCAGGGGCGGGAAGGTGGGCCGCACCGGCACCGGTGCCGAGCGCTCGAAGGGCAGCGGCGCGGCCGCCCGCCGCGCTGCCAGCAGGAAGGCCGCGTCCTCCCGGGCGCCCGCGGCGACGAACTGCCGCGCCCGGACGGCCATGTCGAACACCTGGCGGAGCCGGAAGATGTCGAGGACCGTCCCCAACATGGTCCCATCGTCCCGCCGGTGGTGGCCCCCGGCGAGAGCCGAAGGACCCAACCTCGGAACCGGCGCCCGTCGTGGCACGCTGTCGGCATGCCGGCGCAGGAGGCCCCGGAGGCGGCGGCCTCGCCCGAGATCGACCTCACGGACCTCGACCTGTTCGCCACGGGCGTTCCCGAGGACGTGTTCGCCACCTTGCGCGCCGGCGCGCCGTTGTGGTGGCACCGCCCCACCGGCCACACCCCCGACGGGGTGGGGTTCTGGGTGGCGAGCCGCCACGACGTGGTGCTCGAGGTCGCGGGGGACGCGGCCACCTTCTCGTCGGAATCGGCGCCGGGCGCCGCGGGTGGGGGCACGCTGATCCAGGACCTGCCGGTGGGGTTCGCCGCGGGCGTGCTGCTCAACATGCTCGACGATCCCCGGCACCGCCGCATCCGGCGGCTGGCCACGCCGTCGGTCGCGCCGCGCGCCCTGGCCGCGCTCGAGCCCGAATTGCGGACGCGCACGGGACGGATCCTCGACGACGTGGCGCGCCGCGGGCGGTGCGACTTCCTCACCGACGTCGCCGTGGAGCTGCCGCTGCAGGCCACGGCCATGCTGATGGGCGTCCCCGAGGACGACCGCCACGACCTGATGGCGTGGTCGAACGCCACCTTGGACCACGACGGGCGCGAGCTGGGGGAGTCGAGCCCGGCCGCGGCCGAGGCGGCGGCCGCGATGGCCGCCTACGGCGAGGCGTTGATGGCGAAGAAGCGCGCCCGGCCCGAGGACGACCTGCTGAGCGCCGTGGCCGGTGCCCGGATCGAGGGACCCGGCGGCCGACGCGAGCCGCTGTCGGAGCTCGAGCTGCTCATGTTCTTCAGCCTGCTGGTGACGGCCGGGAGCGAGACGACCCGCAATGCCATCGCGCTCGGCCTCGACGCGCTGATCGCGCACCCCGAGCAATGGGCGCGGCTGCAGGAGGACCGGTCGCTGCTTCCCGCCGCCGTCGAGGAGATCCTGCGCTGGTCGAGCCCGACGCTCTACAACCGCCGGACCGCCACCCGTGACGTCTCCGTCGGGGGGATCCCGGTGCGCGCCGGCGACAAGGTCACCCTGTGGTGGGCGTCGGCCAACCGCGACGAGACCGTGTTCGCCGACGCGTCCCGCTTCGACGTGGCGCGCACGCCCAATCCCCACCTCGCCTTCGGCGCCCGCACGCACTTCTGCCTCGGCGCGGGTCTGGCCCGCATGGAGATCCGGATCGTCCTTGAGGGGATGCTCGATCGCTTCGACCGCGTCGAGCTGGGCGGGCCCATCGAACGGTTCCGGACGAACAAGCACGCTGGGGTCAGCCACATGCCCGTCGTGGTGCACACCCGGGCCTGATTCCCCCGTACGAGCTGATCCCCCCGTACGAGACCGTCGATCCCGCCCGTGTCCTGGTGCACGAGGTGATCGGGCGTCGCTGCTCAGGCGCTCCCGTCGTCGCTCGTCGCGGCCGATGTCGCCAGGTAGGCGAGTGCAACCTCCGTGCGCCCCTCGGTGGCGGGGTGGAACCCGGGTCGCAGGTAGACGACGACGGCGCGCAGGAGCGAGCGGGCCGTCGGGAGGCGCCCGTCGCGCCCCGCGTGCAGGAAGTCCCGCAGGGAGGGTGGCGTCCGGGGGGCGAGCGCCGGGTCGCGACGCATGAGGAAGCGGGTGCCGGCCACCCAGCACAGGACCAGCACGGGGAAGACGCCGAGCATGGCGACGATCCGGCGCACGTAGCGCGTCGCGGGGTGGGCCAGGTGCTCGAAGAGGTCGAAGGCCACCGTGCCGTGCTCGACCTCCTCGGCCCCGTGCCAGCGCAAGAGGTCCAGCATCGTCGGGTCGGCACCGAGCCGGTCGAGCTCGGCCGAGTCCTCGATGATCCAGGACCCGAGCACGCACGTGAAGTGCTCGATGGCGGCGACGACAGCGAGACGGGTGACCATCCAGTTCGGGGCCAGCGGCCGCAGCCAGGGCCGCTCGCCCAGGGGGTGGTCGCCGAGGACGCGGTCGAAGAGCGGCCGTGGGTGACGCCGCAGCGGATCGACATCGGCGAGGACGGTCGGCCTGCGCGGTGGCGGAGCTCGAGGACGGCGCTGAGCAGGGGCGTCGAGCCGACACCCACCAGCATGGCCCCGTCGCCGAGCCACTTGGCGATTCGCACGGCGCCGGTCCCGGGGCCAGCCGGCGCACGGGTCGAGGGCGGGTGGGCCGTACGCTGCGCGGGTGACCGATCGACCGGAGGGCTGCGGCTGGGGCGTGGTGACGCCCGAGATGCGCACGTACCACGACGAGGAGTGGGGGGTCCCGGTCCACGACGAGCGCGGCCTTTTCGAACGGCTGGTGCTGGAAGGTGCGCAGTCCGGGTTGAGCTGGTCGCTGATCCTGTCGAAACGCCCGGGGTACCGGCGCGCCTTTGCGGGCTTCGACCCCGCGGCCGTCGCCCGCTTCGACGACGCCGACGTCGAACGGCTGGTGCAGGACCCGGGCATCGTGCGCAACCGGGCCAAGATCACCTCGGCGCTGTCCAACGCCCGCGTGGTGCGGGACATGCACGAGGCGGGCGAGAGGCTCGACGAGCTCCTGTGGTCCTTCACCGATGGCGTCACCGTGCACAACCGCTGGCGCGCCCTGGACGAGATCCCGGCGGTGACGCCCGTGTCGGAGGCCATGAGCAAGGAGCTGCGTCGGCGGGGCTTCCGCTTCGTGGGCCCGACCACCTGCTACGCCACCATGCAGGCGGCGGGCATGGTCAACGACCATCTGGTCACCTGCCCGCGCTGGCGGGCGCTGGGCGGCGGCGCGCGCTAAGACCTCTCCCCGTGCACGTCGGCATCACCGCCTTCCTCACCGACCGGTCCATGGCACCCGACGCGCTGGCCGTCGCCGTGGAAGAGCGGGGCTTCCATTCGCTCTACCTCCCCGAGCACACGCATCTGCCCGTCCGCATGGCCGAGCCCCCAGGGTTGGTCGAGGGGGTGCACCTCGACGACTACCGCCGTGCTGTCGACCCCTTCGTGGCGCTGGCCGCGGCGGCTGCCGTGACCCGTGACATCCGGCTGGGCACCGGGGTCGCCCTGGTGGCCCAGCACGACCCGGTGGTGCTGGCCAAGCAAGTGGCGACGCTGGACCGGCTCTCGGGTGGCCGGGTTGTGCTCGGCATGGGCTTCGGGTGGAACCGGGCCGAGGCCGAGGACCACGGCATCGACTTCTCGGCACGCCGCGCCATCGCACGGGAGAAGGTGCTGTGCATGCAGGCGCTGTGGGACGAACGCGTCGACACACCCGAGTTCCACGGTCGCCACGTGGAGCTGCCCCCCTGCTACGCGTGGCCGAAGCCGCTCCAACAGCCGCGGGTGCGGACGCTCGTCGGCGGGGGCGCGGGACCGAAGCTCTTCGCCGCGGTGGCCGAGTACGCGGACGGCTGGATGCCCGTCGGCGGTGCCGGGCTCGCGGCCGCCATCCCCGTCCTGCGCCAGGCGTTCGCCGACGCCGGTCGGGACCCCGAGGGCCTCGTCGTCGCCCCCTTCGGCACCGTGCCCGACCCGGGCAAGCTCGAGCACTTCGAGGGCCTGGGCGTCACCGAGGTGGTGCTGCGGGTGCCCTCCGGTCCCGCCGTTGCCATGTGCCGGGTCCTGGACGAGTTCGTCCGGTACCTGCCCGGGCCCTGAGCGCACGACGGGCGGCTCGATGCGGTGGGACGCGCCGTCGCACGCGACCGGTGGGTCAGCCCGCCCGGGCGAAGACGGCGGCGTAGGCCATGATGCCCTCGACGTAGTTCTTGGTCGCGCTCGACATCCCGTGCGCGCGCACCGACGCCAGGCCCGCGTAGTAGCCGGCCAGGGCGAGGCGCTGGTCGCCGCCGGTCTGCCGCAGCAGGTACGCGAGGTAGGCGGCCCCCATGGTGATGTTCTGCGGCGCCACGCGTGGGTCGAGCGTGGGCTGACGAAGCAGCGTCGTGCGCACGAACGACGTCGTGGCCGGTTCGAGCTGGCAGACACCCACCGCACCCGCGGACGACACGACCCCCGCCTGCCAGCCCGACTCCCACCAGCACAGCGCCTCGAGCAGGCTGGCCGGCACGCCCGCCGCTCCTGCGGCCTGCCGGAACGCCGGGGCCAGCGCCAGGCGCTCGGGATGCGAACGCAGCGGCGCGGGCAGCACCCCCGGGTCGGAGAAGCCCCCGGCGCCCGTGCCGGTGCCGGGGACCGGTGCGCTGTAGGAGGCGAGGGCCATGGTCGACACGGGCAGTCGCAGCACCGTGCCCGCCACGATGCGGTTGGGGTTGGTGATGCCGTTGGCCGCCGCCAGCGCGGCCACCGTCGTGTGGTTGCGCGCGGCGATGGCGGTGAGCGTGTCGCCGAGGTGCACCACCACGGTCAGCGGCGCCCCAGGCGCGTTCGCCCCGGCGGCCTGTCCGCCACCCGCGCCCGACGGCGCGGACGGCGCCGGCAGTCGCAGCACCGTGCCCGCCACGATGCGGTCGGGGTCGGTGATGCCGTTGGCCGCCGCCAGCGCGGCCACCGTCGTGTGGTTGCGCGCGGCGATTGCGGTGAGCGTGTCGCCGAGACGTACGGGCACGGTGCCCGGTGTGCCAGCGGCCGCCGCCGGCGACATCGCCAGGACGGCGACCACGGCCAGCGTGGCGAAGGCGAGCATGCCCAGGGCCCGACCTGTTGGCCTCGTTGGCCTCGTTAGCTTCGTTGGCCTCGTTGGCCTCGTTGGCTTCAGCACCAACGCACGCAACATAGAACTCAATGTCGACAGCACCGCCGGCCGTCACAAGGACAAAGCGCACAATTCGCGCCGGTGGGCTCAAGGGGCGGGCCGGCCCGGCCGAGCCCGATGTCAGCGCGCCGGGTGGCCGCCGGTCACAGCGCCAGGACCCACTCACGCACGATCTGCGCCACCGCCGCGTCCCTTGCGCGCAGTCCGTGGTCGCCGCCCTCGACCCAGGCGTGGGTGACCGGTCCCCGGATGGCCGTGGTGGCCCGCTCCAGCTCGGCCGGCGTGCCGAAGGCGTCACGGGTCCCCGATACGAAGAGGCAGGGGACGCCGATGGCCGGGAAGTGCTCCGTGCGCAGCGCATCGGGCTTGCCCGGCGGGTGCAGGGGGTAGCTCACGAGCACCAGGGCCGCCGCCTCCAGCCCCTCGGCCACCGCCATCGAGCACATCCGGCCTCCCATCGACCGGCCACCGAGGGCGACGGTCGACTGGGGCCGCCCCAGGGCAACAGCCAGCGCCCGTGCCGCGTCGACGACGGCGGCGATCAGCACCGGTGGCCGGTCCGGGGCGCGGCGCCCGGCGAGGCGGTAGGGGAAGTCGATGCGCTCCACGGCGACACCTTCGGCCCCGAGCGCCTCGTCGATGGCCACCAGGGCGGGCTGGTCCCGGCCTGCGCTGGCGCCGGGCGTGAGGACGAGGCCTGCGACCCGGTGTCGGCCGGCGCGGCCCCGGGCGGTCCCACGGCCCGGCGCCGCGCTCGGCGTCGGGGGCGAGGGGCGGGGACCAGGCATGGCGGCATCGTAGGTTGCGACGCGACCGGTCCGGTGGCCGCCGCTAGCGTGACGCCGATGTTGCACGTGCCGTCGCCCCCACGCGCACCCGGGCACCGCCGGTGACGATGTCGTTCGAGCTCCACGACGCGGGCGCGCTGGTCACCGGCGGGGCCAGCGGCATCGGGGCCGCCACCGTCGACATCCTGCGGCGCGCCGGCGCGCGCGTCGCGGTGCTCGACCTCCAGGAGGTGGCTGCCCCCGTGGAGCTGGCGGTGCGCTGCGACGTCACCGACGAGCGCCAGGTGGTCGAGTCCGTGGCCGAGGCCCGTGGCGCGCTCGGCGGCATCGACCTGGCGTTCCTGAGCGCCGGGGTCGGGGGTTTCGGCCCGCTGGTGGACATGACCCTGGCCGAGTGGGACCGCGTCATCGCCGTGAACCTGCGCGGTGCCTTCACGAGCCTGCGCGAGATCGCCCGGGCCATGGTGACCGGGGGACGTGGGGGATCGATCGTGCTGGTGGGGTCGATCTCCGGGTTCCTCACCGAGCGGATGATGGGGCACTACAGCGTGTCCAAGGCGGGCGTCGCCCAGCTGGGACGGGTGGCGGCGCGCGAGCTCGGCCCGTTCGGGGTCCGGGTGAACACCATCGCGCCCGGGGCAACGGAGACTCCTCTGTTCGCGCCGACACAGGCGCTGCCCGGCTACCAGGAGCGGGCCGCGGCGAGGGCCGCGCTCGGCGGGCTCGGCTCCGCGTACGCGGTCGCCGAGGCCGCCGTCGCCCTGGCCTGCACGCCGTGGGTGACGGGACAGGTGCTGGCGGCCGACGGCGGCGTCTCCTTGTGGAGCCCCATCGACCCGGCCGAGGGGCTTGGCGCTCCATGACCCCGCCGCCGGCGTCGCGCCATGGGCACGGCGACGAGACGGTCGTGTACACGGACGGCTCCTGCCTGGGCAACCCCGGTCCGGGGGGGTGGGCCTGGGCCGTGCCGGGCGGCCGCTACGCCAGCGGGGCGGAGCCCGCCACCACCAACCAGCGCATGGAGGTCACCGCGGTGCTGCGCGCGCTGGAGGCGGTCCAGGGACCGCTGCACGTCCTGAGCGACTCCGCCTACGTGGTCAATTGCTTCCGTGACCGGTGGTGGGAGGGCTGGCGCCGGCGCGCCTGGCGCAATGCCGCGGGAAAGCCGGTCGCCAATCGCGATCTGTGGGAGCCGCTGCTCGAGCTCGCCCTCGATCCCGGCCGGCCGGTGCGCTTCGGGAAGGTCAAAGGCCATTCCGGCGACGCCATGAACGACTGGGTCGACCAGCTCGCTGTGGACGCCGCCGCCACCGGGCGTGGCACCGGCGGGGACCACGCCGCACCGTCCTGATCGGGCGCCGGTGGCCCTCGGGCGAGCGCTTTTGGCGCTCGTCCGAGAGCCACCCGTAGCATGCGGCGCATGGAACTCAACGGCACCTCGGCGATCATCACGGGCGGCGCTTCGGGTCTCGGTGCGGGCACGGCGCAGAAGCTCACGGCACTCGGCGTGCGCTGCACCCTCTTCGACCGCAACGAGGAAGGGGCGAAGGCGCTCGCCGGCGAGCTCGGTGCCAACTACGTGGCCGGTGACGTCACCGACCCCGACGACTGCCAGCGCGCGGTGGACCAGGCCGCCGAGGGCGGCAACCTCCGTGTCGCGGTGAACTGCGCGGGGACGGGATGGGTCGGACGCGTGATCAACCGGGACAACTCGCCACACGACGCGGGCGCCTTCAAGTTCATCCAGGAGCTCAACGTCGTGGGCACGTTCAACGTGATGACGCGCGCCGCGAGCGCCATGGCCGGGACAGAGCCCCTGGCCGACGGCGAGCGGGGCGTGATCGTGAACACCGCGTCGGTGGCCGCCTTCGACGGGCAGATCGGCCAACTGGCCTACTCGGCCTCCAAGGGCGCGGTGGTGGGCATGACCCTGCCCGCGGCTCGTGACCTGGCTGCGGTGGGCATCCGCGTGGTGACCATCGCCCCGGGCCTCTTCGACACGCCGCTGCTCGGCATGCTGCCCGAGGAGCAGCGCAACGCCCTGGGGCAGTCCGTGCTCTTCCCCAAGCGGCTCGGCCAACCCGCCCAGTACGGGGAGCTCGTGGCCCACATCGCGCAGAACAGCTACCTCAACGGCGAGGTGATCCGGCTGGACGGCGGCATCCGCATGCCCCCGAAGTGACGGGCCTGCACCGTCGCTGAACGCGGGCGCGGGCCGTGGTCCACTGGAGCGAGGACGACGCCCGGGCGTACCTGCCACGCCTCCGCATCCTGCTCGCCTCGCTCCAGCGCGCCGGCGCGGCCGGCGTGCGGTCGCGGGCCAACGGCCACGCCACGGTGGCGGGGTCGCGCCGCCCCGGGTCGGACGGCGGCGCCGCGCCCGACGTGGCCGAGCTGGTGCCGGCCGAGGAGGCCGCCGCCGAGCTGGAGGCGAAGGGCATCGTGCTGCGCGACCTGGCACAGGGCATCGTCGACTTCCCGTGTCGGCACCCCTCCGGGCGTGAGGTGCACCTCTGCTGGCGTCAGGGGGAGGAGGACCTCGGGTGGTGGCACCTGCCCGACGCCGGGTTCGCGGGGCGCCGGCCCTTGCCGCTCCCTACCGACCTGCCGGAGCCGCCCTCACCGGGGGCGTGAGCGATGCGGCCGTTAGGCTGGGACCGCACGCGACACCGGGAGCGGCACGCGACACCGGAGAGGTGATGGACACGGCCCAGGCAACCGAATTCGACGTCGTCGTCGTCGGCGGCGGTCCGGGCGGGTACGCCGCCGCCCTGTACGGCGCGGCGGCCGGGCTGTCCGTGGCGGTCGTCGAGCGCGACCGCGTGGGCGGGACATGCCTGCACCGCGGGTGCATCCCCGCCAAGGAGTTCCTCGAGACCGCCGCCGTCGCCCGCACCGTGGCGGGGGCCAAGGAGTTCGGCGTGCAGGCGGGCCAGCCCATCGTCGACTTCTCGGTCAGCCAGGGCCGCAAGCAGAAGGTCGTCGACCAGCTCCACAAGGGCCTGGCCGGCCTCATGAAGGGCCGGGGGATCGTCACCGTGGAGGGGGTGGGGACCCTCGGGCCCGGGCACCGAGTCGCGGTCGAGGCCGCCGACGGGAGCCGCACCGAGCTGGTGGGCCGTCACGTCGTCCTGGCCGCGGGGTCGCTGCCGCGGACCATCCCCGGCTTCGACGTCGACGGCCGGTACGTGCTCACCTCGGACGAGGTCCTGGCCCTCGACGCCCTGCCGGCGTCGGTGGCCGTCATCGGCGGCGGGGCGATCGGGTGCGAGTTCGCGTCGATGTTCTCCGACCTGGGCACCCAGGTGACGGTGCTCGAGGCCCTGCCCACGCTGCTGCCGGGGTGCGACCAGGACGTCGTCGGCGTCGTGGCCCGGTCGTTTCGCAAGCGGGGCATGGCGGTGCACACCGGCGTCGTCGTCCACGGGCACACCCCGGGCGACGCCGGGACGACCGTGACCTTCGGCGAGGGGGAGTCCGTCGCCGTCGACGCCGTGGTGGTCTCGGTGGGACGGCGGCCGCGTGGCGAGGGCCTGCTGGCTGAGGGGACCGGCGTCCGGGTCGACGAGCGCGGCTTCGTCGTGGTGGACGAGTACATGCGCGCCGGCGAGGGCATCTGGGCCGTCGGCGACCTCGTGGACACGCCGCAGCTCGCCCACGTGGGTTTCGCCGAGGCCATCGTGGCCATCAAGACGATCCTGGGGGAGCCCGCCGTCCCGGTCGACTACGGACGGGTGCCGTGGGCCGTCTACTGCCACCCCGAAGTGGCCTTCGCAGGGCTGACCGAGGCCGCCGCGCGTGCCCAGGGCTTCGACGTGGTCGCCCAGAAGGACCCCTATGGCGGCAACTCGCGCGCCAAGATCATCGGTGAGACGGAGGGACTCGTGAAGGTCGTCGCCGAGCGCGGGCCCGACGGGCGCGCCGGGCGCATCCTCGGGGTCCACATGGTGGGGCCGTGGGTCACCGAGCAGCTCGGCCAGGGGTATCTGGCCGTCAACTGGGAGGCGACCGTCGACGAGGTCGCACACTTCGTCCAGCCGCACCCCACCCTGTCGGAGGGGTTCGGCGAGACGGTGATGGCCCTCACGGGCAGGGGGTTGCACGTTGGCTGACGTCGTGATGCCGCAGCTCGGCGAGACGGTGACCGAGGGCACCGTCACGAAATGGCTCAAGGCGGTGGGCGAACCGGTCGAGCGCGACGAGCCCCTGTTCGAGGTCTCCACCGACAAGGTCGACTCCGAGGTGCCCTCGCCGGCGGCGGGGGTCCTGGCACAGATCCTCGTGCCCGAGGGCGAGACCGCCGACGTCGGCACCGTCCTCGCCGTGGTGTCGGACGACGGCGCCGCCCTGGCCGCCACAGCACCGGCGCAGCCCGCGGCGACGCCGGCCCCGGCTCCTGCCCCCGGGGCCGCGCAGGCCGCGGCACCGGCTGGGGCGGCGGCCGCCCCCGCAGCGCTGCCGGTCTCCGAGGTGCCGAGCCCGCCCGCGACCGCGGCTGTGCCCGCGCCGACGGCTGTGCCCGCGCCGACGGCCGCGCCCGCGCCTGGCACGGGACCTGCGCCGATCCCGCCGCAGGGCGGCGAGCCGTCGCGCCGGATCCTCTCGCCGGTCGTGCGCAAGCTCCTCGACGAGAACGGCATCAGCGCCGGCGAGGTCGTCGGCACTGGCATCGGCGGGCGGATCACCCGTGCGGACGTGCTCGGGGTCATCGACGCCCGGCGGGCGGGCGGCGCGCCCGCGCCGGCGGCCCGCGCCGGCGCGGAGGCACCCGCGGCACCCGCGGCGGCCGTGGCACCCGTGGCGGTCCCGCGCACGGCCCCGGCCGGCGCCGACGAGGTCATCCCCTTCACCAACATCCGCCGGCGCACGGCCGAGCACATGGTCCGCTCCAAGGCGACCTCCGCGCACACGTTGGTGGTCAAGGAGACCGACTACGAGCGCGTCGAGCAGGTCCGGCGCGAGCACGGCGCCCGCTTCAAGGCCGAGGAGGGGTTCTCGCTCACCTACCTTCCCTTCGTGGCCCGGGCCACGGCCGAGGCCCTGCGCGAATGGCCGCACCTCAATTCGTCGGTGGGCGACGACGCCCTCGTCGTGCACCACGAGATCAACCTCGGCGTGGCCGTCGACCTCGACCACCACGGCCTGATCGTGCCGGTGGTCCGTCGTGCCGAGGAGCTCACCCTGCGCGGCCTCGCCCGTCGCATCCGCGACCTGGCCGACCGTGCCCGCACCAAGAAGCTGGGAGCGGACGACATCGCCGGCGGCACCTTCTCGATCACCAACGCGGGACCCTTCGGCACGTTCCTCACCGCGCCGATCATCAACCAGCCCCAGGTGGCGATCCTCTCCACCGACGGCGTCACGCGCCGCCCGGTGGTGGTCACCGCCGACGACGGCAGCGAGGCGATCGCCGTGCACTCCGTCGGCCTCCTGTGCCTGTCATGGGACCACCGGGCCGTCGACGGCGCCTATGCGGCGGCCTTCCTCGCCCGGGTGGCGGAGATCCTGGCGGTCCACGACTGGGCCGCCGAGCTCTGAGTCGCCGGGCACACGTGCTGCGCGTCCGCTGGCTCGGGCTGGTCCCCTACGAGGAGGCCCACGCCCTCCAGCGCGCGCTGCACGGGCGGGGGACCGACGACCACCTGCTGCTGCTCGAGCACCCCCACGTCATCACCTTGGGCGCGCATGGGGACCGCTCCCACGTCCTCGTGGACCCGGCCCCACTGGGAGCGCACGTCGTGCGGACCGACCGCGGCGGCGACGTCACCTACCACGGCCCCGGCCAGCTCGTGGCGTACCCGATCGTGTCCGTGCCCATGGGCCCCGGCGCGGTGCCCGGACACGTCGGCGCGGTCGAGCAGGTCGTCGTCGACACGCTCGCCGACCTCGGCCTCGAGACGGGCCGCCTCCCGGGGTTCCCCGGTGTCTGGGTCGATCCGGCCGGCGACGCACCGCGCAAGATCTGCGCCGTCGGGGTGCGGGTGAGCAGGGGCCGGTCCATGCACGGGCTGGCCCTCAACGTCGACCCGGATCTGCGCTGGTTCGAGCGGATCGTCCCCTGCGGCATCGAGGGCAAGGGCGTGACCTCCCTGGCGGCCGAGGGCGTCGCCGCCTCGATGCACGACGTCGCCGACGTGCTGGCCTCGCACGCGGCGCGTCGGTGGGGTGCGGGCGAGGTGGATCGCCAGGACGTCGCGTGGCTGGCGCGCCACGGCGCCGAGGTGCCCCGACCGGTGCACGACCACGCGCCCGTCGCCGTCGGCGGACCGCCGCCCGGCGTCCGCGCGCCGGAGGCCGATGGCCCCGGCGGACGGGTGCGCCTGCGCCTG
Organism: Acidimicrobiales bacterium; assembly: GCA_035623275.1. Lineage (GTDB taxonomy): Bacteria > Actinomycetota > Acidimicrobiia > Acidimicrobiales > UBA8190 > DASPTT01. Next base: position 25,714 of record DASPTT010000012.1, on the reverse strand, counting down.
CGCCAGGCCGGTACCGACCCGGACGCCGGGCTGGTGCTCGGCGCGCGCAAGCCGGCGCACCTCCGGGTGCGGGCCCACATGGGCGCGGAGTACCTGGCCCTGCGCCGCACCATGCGCGAGCTCGACCTCGTCACGGTGTGCGAGGAGGCGGGCTGCCCGAACATCTACGAGTGCTGGGCGGACGGCACCGCCACGTTCATGATCAACGGGGAGCGCTGCACGCGCGCCTGTGGGTTCTGCCAGGTCGACACCATGCACCCCCTGCCGGTCGACCCACGGGAGGCCGGGCACGTGGCCGAGGCGGTGGCACGGATGCGGCTGTCGCATGCCGTGGTGACCGCCGTCGCCCGCGACGACCTCGCCGACGGTGGTGCGGCGGGGTTCGCGGCCACCATCGAGGCGATCCGGCGCCGGACGCCGGGGGTGGCGGTCGAGGTGCTCGTCCCCGACTGCAAGGGCGACCCCGACGCGCTGGGCCTGATCTTCGACGCGCGGCCCGACGTGCTCAACCACAACCTCGAGACGGTGGCGCGCCTGCAACGCGCCGTGCGACCCTCCGCGGGCTACGCGCGGAGCCTGAGCGTGCTCGCCCGGGCCAAGGAGGCCGGGCTCGTGACCAAGTCCGGGCTCATCCTCGGCATGGGCGAGATCGTCGACGAGGTGATCGGGGCGCTGGCCGACCTGCGCTCCGTGGGTGTCGACGTCGTCACGGTCGGGCAGTACCTCCGGCCCAGCGCGGCGCACCTGCCGGTGGCCCGCTGGGTGGCGCCCGAGGAGTTCGACCGCCTGCGCGCCCTGGGCACGGCCATGGGCTTCGCCCACGTCCAGGCCACCCCCCTCACCCGCTCGAGCTACCACGCCAAGGCGAGCGCCCGAGCTGCCGGGTCCCCGCTCGCCGGCGCGTCCTCGCATGCCGGGGTGCCGGTCCCGACCCCCGCGGTGCCGGCGTGACGGTCCGGGAGGCGGCGCCATGAGCACGCCCGGGCGCGTCCGGCGGGTCGCCCGGGTGCGCCAGCGCATGGCCGAGGTCGGTGTCGACGCCCTGCTCCTGTCGCTCGGTGCCGACCTCCCCTGGCTCACCGGCTACCGGGCCATGCCCCTCGAACGCCTGACCGTGTTGGTGCTCCCACGCGAGGGCGACGCCGTCCTGCTCGTGCCCGAGCTCGAGGCGCCGCGGGTGCCCGACAGCGACGGGGTGTTCACGCTGCGGCCCTGGTCCGAGCGGGAGGACCCCTTCGGGCTCGCCGCCGAGCTGGTGCGTGCCGGCGCGGGCGCCCACGGGGTGCTGGCCGTGTCCGACCGCGCCTGGGCCGGCGCCCTCCTGGCGCTGCAGGACCGCCTGCCCGAGGCGCGCTGGCGCCCCGGGAGCAGCGTCACCGCCCCGCTGCGGGCGGTGAAGGACCCGGACGAGGTGGCCGTGCTGCGGGCCGCCGCGCAGGCCGCGGACCGGGTCGCGGCCGCGCTGCAGCACGGGGACGTCCCCCTCGTGGGTCGCAGCGAGCGGGAGGTCTCCGCCGAGATCGGGGCGCGGCTCGTCGCCGAGGGCCACGAGCGCGTCAACTTCGCCATCGTGGGCAGCGGCCCCAACGGCGCGAGCCCGCACCACGAGGCGGGGGAGCGCCGGATCGTCGTCGGGGACGTGGTCGTGTGCGACTTCGGGGGCGAGCTGCGCGTGGGGGAGGGCCTCGCCTACTGCTCGGACATCACCCGCACGGTCGTCACCGCGCCACCCGACCCCGAGGTGCGCGACTGCTACGCGGTGCTGCACGCCGCCCAGCGGGCGGGCGTGGCCGCGGCACGGGCCAGCGTGCCCGCCGAGGACGTCGACGCCGCGGCGCGCACTGTGATCGAGGAGGCGGGCCTCGGGGACCGCTTCATCCATCGCACCGGGCACGGGATCGGCATCGAGGAGCACGAGGATCCCTACCTCGTGGCGGGGAACCGCACGCCGCTCGAGGTCGGCCACGCCTTTTCGGTCGAGCCCGGCATCTACGTGCCGGGGCGCTTCGGCATGCGCCTCGAGGACATCGTCGTGGTGGGAGACGACGGTCCCGAGGCGCTCAACACCGTCGACCACTCGCTCGTGGTCGTCGAGGCGTAGGGGGACCGGTGGACCTGGGACTGGCCGGCCGGGTGGCGGTCGTGTGCGCCTCGTCGCGCGGCCTCGGGCGGGCCAGCGCCGACGCCCTGGCCGCGGAGGGGGCCCGCCTCGTCATCGGGGCGCGCGGCGAGGCGTCGCTGCGGGAAGCCGAGGAGCAGCTGCGGGCCGGGGGCACCGAGGTCGTCGGCGTGCTCGGGGACATGGCCGAGCCGGGGGTCCCCGAGTCGCTGGTGGCGGCGGCCCTGACGCACTACGGGCGCCTCGACGTGGTGGTGGCCAACGCCGGCGGCCCGCCGCCGGGCGGTGCCCTCGACCTGTCGGACGCCGCCATCGGGGCGGCGCTGGAGGCGAACTTCCTGTCGTCGGTGCGCCTGGTGCGCGCCGCCCTGCCGCACCTGCGCCAGGGCGGGTGGGGACGGATCTGCTGCATCACCTCCTACACGATCATCCAGGCCGCACCCGTGCTCGCCCTGTCGAACTCGGCGCGCAGCGCGCTGTGGGCGTGGGCGAAGACGGCCGCGCACGACCTGGCCGCCGAGGGTGCCGGGATCACCGTCAACCTGGTGTGCCCGGGTCCCCATGCCACGGAGCGGATGCGGTCGCTCGGCGCGGGCGACGACGCCGTGATGGGCGACCCCGCCGACCTCGGCCGCGTGGTCGCCTTCTTGTGCTCCGAGCCGGCCGGATACGTGAACGGGGCGGCCCTGCTCGTCGACGGCGGCGCCACGCTGGCCCTGTAGCGCGTCGCCCTGCTCGGCACGCCCCCGAGCGCCCGGCACTAGGCGACGAAGTACTTGGCCCGCGGGTGGTGGCAGACGAGCGCCACCGTCGTCTGCTCCGGGTGGAGCTGGAAGCCCTCGCTGACCGTGACGCCGATGGCGTCGCCCTCGACGAGGGCCACCGCCTTGGCGTTGTCCTCCAGGTCCGGGCACGCCGGATAGCCCCAGGAATAGCGCCCGCCGCGGTACTGCTGGCGGAAGAGGCCGAGCAGGGTCGGGCCGTCCTCCTGGGCGAAGCCCCACTCCTCGCGGATGCGCCGGTGCCAGTACTCCGCCAACGCCTCGGCCATCTCCACGCCCAGGCCGTGGAGGTGCAGGTACTCGGAGTAGCTGTCCTCGGCGAACAAGCGCGCCGTCTCCTCCGAGACGGCGCTGCCCATGGTGGCGAGCATGAACGCGGCGTAGTCGACCTCACCCGAGTCCAGCGGCCGGAAGAAGTCGGCGATGCAGAGCCAAGGCTCCTTGCGCTGGCGCGGGAAGGTGAACCGGGTGAGCTCCCGGCTGCGGCCGGCGTCGGCCCAGATCACGAGGTCGTCGCCCTCCGCGTTGGCCGCGAAGTAGCCGTAGGCGACCTGGGGGATGAGCAGGTCCTTGGCCTTGGCCTTGTCGAGCTCGGCGCGCAGCACCGCGCTCACGCGCTCTTTGAACTCGTCGTCGTTCTCGCCGGCCTCGGGCCGGTACCCCCACTGGTTGCGGAAGAGCGCCGTCTTGTTCAGGTACGCGGCGATGTCGTCGAGGGGGATGCCCTTGGCCACCCGGGGCCCGAGGAACGGGGGCACGAACACCGGGTTGTCCGTGACGACCTCGGGCGAGCGCGCCGGGATCTCGCCCGCCTCTTCGCCCTTGGCCGCCTGTGACGCGCGCGGCGGGAGGTTGCGCCCGCCCAGCGCCCGGCCGAAGTCCGGGTCGTCCTCGCCGGTCTTGCGCAGCTCCATCAGCCGGTCCATCGTCCGCAGGCCCTCGAAGGCGTCCTTGCCGTAGAAGAGCCGCCCCTCGTACACCTGGCGCAGGTCGCGCTCGACGTAGGTGCGTGTCAGGGCGGCCCCGCCGAGCAGCACGGGGATGTGCGAGAGGCTCCGGGCGTTCATCTCCTCGAGGTTCTCCCGCATGATGAGCGTCGACTTCACGAGCAGGCCGCTCATGCCGATGGCGTCCGCGGCGCGCTCCTCGGCGGCCTGGAGCATCTCGGCGATCCCGATCTTGATCCCGAGGTTGACCACCTCGTAGCCGTTGTTGGTCAGGATGATGTCCACGAGGTTCTTGCCGATGTCGTGGACGTCGCCCTTGACGGTGGCCAGCACGATGGTGCCCTTGCCGCCCTGGTCCGACTTCTCCATGTGCGGCTCGAGGTAGGACACCGCCGCCTTCATCGTCTCGGCCGACTGCAGCACGAACGGGAGCTGCATCTCGCCCGACGCGAAGAGGTCGCCGACCGTCTTCATCCCCACCAGCAGGATGTCGTTGACGATGCCCAGCGCGTCGTGCCCCGACCCGAGGGCCTCCTCGAGGTCGTCCTCCAGCCCGGGGCGCTCCCCGTCGACGATGCGCTGCTCGAGCCGGCGCTCCACCGACCACCCGGAGCGGTCCTCGCTGGCCAGCGCGCCGGCGCTCACCCCCTCGAACATGGCGAGCAGCTCGGTCAGCGGGTCGTAGCCGTCGCGCCGGCGGTCGTAGATCAGGTCCAGGCACACCTCGCGCGCCCGCTCGTCGATCTTCGACAACGGCAGGATCCGCGCCGCGTGGACGATCGCCGCGTCCAGGCCGGCCTCCACGCACTCGTGGAGGAACATCGAGTTGAGCACGTGGCGGGCGGCGGGGGTGAGTCCGAACGACACGTTCGAGAGGCCCACGATGGTGTGCACGCCCGGAAGCTCGGTCTTGATGCGCCGGATCCCCTCCAGGGTCTCGATCCCGTCGCGCCGGCTCTCCTCCATGCCGGTCGACAGCGGCAGCACCAGGGGGTCGAAGACCAGGTCCGAGGGCTCGAGGCCGTAGCGGTCGACGGCGATGTCGTGGATGGCGCGCGCCGCGCGCAGCTTCCATTCGGCGGTCCGCGCCTGGCCCTCGGTGTCGATGCACGTGCACACCACGGCGGCGCCGTGCTCACGTGCCAGCGACAGGAAGGCGTCGAGGCGCCCACCGCGCTCGTCACCCTCCTCGAGATTGACGGAGTTGAGGATGGAGCGCCCGCCGAGCCATTCGAGGGCGCGGGCGACGACCGGCGCCTCGGTGGAGTCGACCATGATCGGCACGCTCGACTGCGTGGCGAAGCGGCGTGCCACCTGGTCCATGTCGGCCACGCCGTCCGCGCCCGTGTAGTCGACGCACACGTCGAGGACGTGCGCCCCCTCCTTGACCTGCTCGCGGGCCATGGCGACGGTGGTGTCCCAGTCGCCCGCCAGCATCGCCTCGCGGAACTTCTTGGAGCCGTTGGCGTTCGTCCGCTCGCCGACGACGAGGAACGACGTGTCCTGGTGCAGGGTGACGGCGCTGTAGATGGACGCCGCCGAGGGCTCGAACTCGGGCACCCGGGGGGCGGGGTGCAGCGCGTGACAGCGTTGCGCCACGGCCCGCAGGTGGGCGGGGGTGGTGCCGCAGCACCCCCCCACGACCTGGACGCCGAATTCGGTCACGAACCGCTCGAGATGGTCTGCGAGCTGTTCGGGCGTCAGGTCGTAGTGCATCTTGCCGTCGACGACCGAGGGCAACCCGGCGTTGGGCTGGATGGCGATAGGCATGCGGGCGTGCTGGGACAGGTAGCGCACCGCCTCGCCCATCTCGACCGGCCCGGTCGCGCAATTGAGCCCGACGACGTCGGGGCGCATGGGGTCGAGGGCGCTCAGGGCGGCGGCGATCTCGGTGCCGGGGAGCATGCGGCCGGTCAGCTCGATCGTCACCTGCACCTGCAGAACCACGCGACGGCCCACTGCCACCGACGCCCGCTTGCAGGCGTTCAGGGCGGCCTTGGCCTGCAGCAGGTCGTAGACCGTCTCGACGAGGAGGATGTCGACGCCCCCCTCGAGCAGTGCCTCGGCCTGCTCCTGGTACGCGTCGCGCAGGTCCGCGTAGGGGATCTGGCCCAGGGTCGGGAAGCGGGTGCCGGGGCCGATGCTCCCGGCGACCCACCGCGGACGCTCCGGCGTGGCGAAGTCGTCGGCCGCCTCCCGCGCCAGGCGCGCCGCGGCCACGTTGAGCTCGTGCACCCGGTCGGCCAGCCCGTACTCGGCGAGGACGACGGAGAAGCCGCCGAACGTGTCGGTCTCGACGACGTCGGACCCGGCCTCGAGGAACGAGCGATGGACGGCGCGCACCGCGTCGGGCTTCGACACCACCAGGACCTCGTTGCAGCCCTCCAGCGCCGCCCCGCCGAAGTCCTCCGCGCCGAGCTCCTGGAGCTGGAGGCTCGTGCCCATGGCGCCGTCGAAGACGACCACCCGTCGGGCCAGCGCGTCGAGGTACGCGCGCGAGCGCTCGTCGGGCGCCATGGCGTCGAAGGCCAGGACGGGGGAGTGCTCGCCGACCATCGTCCCAGGCTACTGCGCGCACTCGCGCGCTCCGGACGGGCGAAGGACGGGACGCCGAGGCCCGGACCCGGCGCCGTGGGGCGCCGGTAGCATGCGCCGTCGTGGTGCGGATCTACACGCGCAAGGGAGACGACGGCACGACCGGGCTGCTCTTCGGCGGGCGTGTCCGGAAGGACGATCCGGCCATCGAGGCCAACGGGGCCGTCGACGAGGCCCAGGCCGCGCTGGGCCTGGCCCGCGCCGAGGCGGTGAAGGGCTCGGAGCTCGACGACCTCCTGGTCGGGCTCGAACGCGACCTCTGGGTGCTCATGGCGGAGGTCGCCACCGCGCAGGCCAACCGGCCCAAGCTCGTGCCCGGCAAGACGTCGGTGACCGCCGAGATGGTCGACGCGCTGGAGCACCAGATCGACCGGCTCAGCGAGCGGACCACCGTGCCCGCGGAGTTCGTCGTCCCCGGCGAGAACCGGGTGTCGGCGAACCTCGACCTGGCCCGGACGGTCGTGCGCCGGGCCGAGCGGCTGCTCGTGGCCGCCGGTCCCGTTCCCGGCTCGTTCGCCGGGCGGTACCTCAACCGCCTCTCCGACCTGTTGTGGACCATGGCGCGCTGGCAGGAGGGTGAGCACCTCACCGCGCGCGGCCGTGGCGACGCGCCCGCCCCGACCGACGACGAGGAGCCCCGATGACGACGAGCACCCGCCTCACGACCGCGGCCGCCGATGCGCTGGCGCCGGCCGAGCTCGGCCGGGCGGCCCTCGGCCCCATCACCACCATCGGCGTGCCGGTGGTGCGCCGGGGTGAGGACGTGGGGCGAGCAGAGGGTGTCCCCGACGCGGTGATCACCCCGCAGGGACCCGTCTCGCTCCTCTTCGACCCGGCGCTGGCCGCCCGCCGCGGCTTTCGGGCCAAGGCGGGCGAGAGCCTCGTGGCCCTGCCCGGGACGTCGGAGGAAGGCCCGGACGTCGTGTTCCTCGGGTGCGGTGACGAGGCGGACCTCGACGTCGACGCGCTGCGCGACCTCGCCGCCACCCTGGTGCGCAGCGCGGACCGCTCCGGCACCGCGCTGTTCCTCCTGTCCTCGGCGCTGGCGGAGCGGGCGACGGGGGAGCCCGCACCCGGCGCGCATGCCCGGGCGGTCCATGCCGCCGCGGAGGGCGCGGTCCTGGCCGGGTACCGCTACCTCTCCTACAAGTCCGAGGAGGACGACGGGCGGGTCGAGCGGGTGGTGATCGGCGGCGTGGGGCTGGACCCGGCTGCGTCGGCCGAGGGGGCCCGGCGGGGCGCGGTGGTGGCGGACGCGGTGTGCCTGGCGCGCGACCTGGTCAACGAGCCTCCCAGCTCCATGACACCGGGCACCATCGCCCGGATCGCGGGCGAGCAGGTGGCCACCCGCCAGGGGGTGACGCTCGAGATCTGGGACGAGGACCGGATCGCCGCCGAGCGGCTGGGGGGCCTGCTCGGGGTGTCCCGGGGCTCGGCCGAGCCGCCGCGGCTGCTGATCGTCCGCTACGAGCCCGACGGCGCCGAGGACGGGGAGAGCGTCCCCCACGTCGTGCTCGTGGGCAAGGGGATCACCTTCGATTCCGGCGGCCTGTCGCTCAAGACGGCCGACGGCATGGTCACCATGAAGACCGACATGAGCGGCGCCGCAGCGGTGCTCGCGGCCGTGTCCGCCTGCGGCGACCTGGGCGTGCGCGTGCGGGTCACGGCCATCACGCCGGTGACGGAGAACATGCCGGGCGGGCGGGCGATCAAGCCCGGTGACGTGCTGACCATCCGCAACGGCAAGACGATCGAGGTGCTCAACACCGATGCCGAGGGGCGGCTGGTGCTGGCCGACGGGCTCTCGCTGGCGGCGGAGATGGAGCCCGACGCCATCGTCGACCTCGCCACCCTCACCGGTGCGTGCGTCGTGGCCCTCGGCGGGTCGATCGCCGGCGTGTTCGGCAACGACGTGCGTCTCGTCGACGCCATCCGCGACGCGTCGGCGCGGGCCGGTGAGCGGACCTGGCCATTGCCGATGCCCCGCGAGTACCGGAGCCACATCGACTCCGACGTGGCCGACATGAAGAACATGGGCAAGGCGGGCCAAGCGGGCGCGATCGCCGCCGCGCTCCTGCTCGAGCGCTTCACCGACGGGGTGCGCTGGGCGCACCTCGACATCGCCGGCCCGGCCCGCTCGGACGAGGACGCCGGCGTGCTCACCAAGGGCGGGACCGGCTTCGGCGTCCGGACCCTGCTCGAGCTGTTGCGGACCTACGGGGCGGGCGCGGGCGACTGACTGGGCGCCGGGGCTGGCGGCGCCGGCACCGGCGCCAGCCGGCTCGGATGCGAGAGCCGGGCGTCGCGCTCGGCCAGGTCGGCCCAGCGGGCGTCGGCCACCCGGGCGATGGCGGCCAGCCGCAGCCGGTCGTAGCGGCCCAGCGGGCGCACGGGCCGTCCCACGAGCAGGACGAGGTCCCAGGCCGCCAGGTCCACCCAGGCGATGTCCGCCTGCTCGCCCCCCTGTTCGGCGCCGGGCCGGGCGCGCCCGGGGCTGCTCGCGCCGGCCTCCTCCTCGTGGCCGCCGGCGGCGGCCCGGCGCGCGGACTCGACGTAGGCCGCCAGCCAATGGGCCGCCGGGGGGCGTCCCGAGCTGGCCACGATCGTCGCTTCCTGGGAGTCGAGGACGGCCGACCAGGCCCCGTCGAGCTCCCGGCGGGAGCGGGCGGCGATGGCGTTGAGCGCGCCGTGCGGCGTGCGCTCGCGCAGCAGGGCCACCGCCGTCTCGTAGCTGTCGAGGCGGCCGTCGCGATAGCCGTCGGGCAGTGGGTGCAGGGCCTCGACCTTGATGCCGTCGACCTCGGCGATCTCCGACAGCATGAGCGGCACGTGGTCGTCGTCGGCCAGCTCGACCACGAACTCGTCGACGGCCCGCCCCTGCGCCCTGCCCACGATGTCGACGGCGATGACGTCGGCCCGGACGGCGCCGATGCGGCTGGCCACCGCGCCGAGGGCCCCGGGGCGGTCCGGCACCTCGACCCGAAGCAGATAGGTCGCCACTCTCAAAGGGTAGGGCGCAGACGTGAACGGCGTGTTTCCGAGTGGCGACGCGGCGGTTACGGGGGAGGGCCCCGGTGCGGGGCCGCTGGTGCGCCCCCGCCGGCGGTCCGTCACCGCTGCGGGCTGGTGGGCGGCGTTCCAACGCCGGTGGTGCTCCTGGAGCGAGGGCGGCAGCCGCACCAGGTGGCGCCGGGGGAGCGGAGGGACGTGCCGGCGCACGCCGATGGTGGCGGGCCCCCGGCTCAGGGCCAGCTCGAAGGTGACGCATCGGGCCACGGCGCGCTGGAAGGGCGAGTGGCGTCCCGTTCGCCCGCCGAGCCCCAACGCCCGGGCCGCCTCGTCGACGGGAAGGTCGAAGCCCTCGGGCGAGGTGTCGAAGCCGGCGGCGATCCGCCGCAGGAGCCACGTGGACGTGGGGCCGAGGACGGCGAGCCAGAATCGCTCGACGTACCAGGAGCGCGGGTCGTGGCCGAGGGCGTCGATGACCGGGTCGGGCCAGGGCTCGATCCGCAGGACCTCGGTGTCGTCGGAGAGGACCACCATGGCGCCCAGGGTGCACGCCCGCGCTTGCCCGCGACCTCGCTCACCACCTCCCCCGGTGCACCATCGACGACCGTGCCCGGCGCGGCCCCTCCAGCGAGGCCGAGCGCGGGTCGTCCCCGCCGGGCTCGCCGAGGAGCACCGCGCCGACGTAGCGACGGTCGTGGGGGACGCCCAACGCCTCCCGCAACCCCTCCTCGCCCCGGAAGTTGCCGAGGAAGCAGGCCCCGAGGCCGGCGCCCGCCGCGCCGAGCAGGAGCGCCATGGCGCCGAAGGCGGCGTCCACGAACCAGTAGGGGACCGGCCACGCGGCCGCGTCCTCGCCCAGACGCCCACGGGGATCGCCGCCCGGCGCGCCGGCCTTGTCGGGCTCCGCGTAGCGGGCCACGTAGGCGCCGGGGTGGGCGAAGAGGGCGACGACGACCGGTGCCCGCGCCAGTCCGGGCCATCGCCGGGACCGGACGCGCCAGTCCGCCGTCGTGGTGGCCGACCAGAAGGGGGCCGTCTCCTCCTCGCCGACCAGGAGCACCGCGTCCCACCCTCGGGTGTTCCCCGCGCTGGGCGCGGCCAGGGCCCGGGCGACGATCCCCTCGACCACCTGGGCATCCACCGGCCGCCCGGAGAAGCTCCGTACCATGCGCCGGCGCGCCAGGGCCTCGGTCAGCTCCACACCCGGACGCTACCGGCACGCGCCGCCGTCGGGCCGGGAATGTCGACCTGGCTGGTAAGGTTTAAGGAGTCGAAGGGCGGCGCCGGGAGCCGAAGGGCTCGTCGGGGCGCCGCCAGGTCGGAGGTGTCGTTCGTGGCCAGTCCCAGAGACCTGCTCAACGTGGCCCGTGCCGACGTCCGCGAGGTGGAGGCCGACGAGGTCGAGCCGAGGCTCGGTCAAGTCGCCCTGCTCGACGTCCGGGAGCCCGACGAGTACGAGCAGGGTGCGATCCCCGGCGCCCTGCACGTGCCGCGGGGGATGCTCGAGTTCAGCATCGAGGGCCGGCTGCCGGACAAGGGCAGGCCCGTGGTCGTCTACTGCGCCAGTGGCGTGCGCTCGGTCTTCGCGGCCAAGACGCTGGCCGACCTCGGCTACGCGGACGTGGCGTCGCTGAGGGGCGGCTTCAACCGCTGGAAGGACCAGGGTCGCCCCTGGCGCGTCCCCCAGGCACTGACGGCCGAGCAGCGCAACCGCTACCAGCGCCACCTGCTCCTGCCCGAGGTGGCCGACGACGGCCAGCTCAAGCTCCTCGACGCCAAGGTCCTGCTGCTCGGGGCAGGTGGGCTCGGGTCCCCGGCCGCGCTGTACCTGGCCGCCGCGGGGGTGGGCACCATCGGCATCATCGACATGGACGTGGTCGACGCCTCGAACCTCCAGCGGCAGATCCTGCACTCGATGGACCGGGTGGGCGAGCGCAAGGTCGACTCGGCCAAGAAGACGCTCACCGCCTTGAACCCCGACGTGGACGTGGTCACCTACGACGTGCGGTTGGGGGCGGACAACATCCTCGACATCATCGAGGGCTACGACCTGATCGTCGACGGCACCGACAACTTCCCGACCCGCTACCTGGTCAACGACGCCGCGCTGCTCGAGCGGATCCCCGTGGTCCACGGTTCGATCTTCCGCTTCGAGGGCCAGGTCACCGTCTTCGACCCCTACAACGGGCCGTGCTACCGGTGCATGATCCCGGAGCCCCCGCCCGCCGAGCTCGCGCCGTCGTGCGCCGAGGCCGGCGTCCTCGGTGTGCTCCCGGGGATCGTCGGTTCGATCCAGGCGGTGGAGGCCATCAAGATTCTGCTCGGCATCGGCGACCCGCTCGTCGGCCGGCTCCTCGCCTACGACGCCCTCGAGCAGTCGTTCCGGACGTTCAAGGTGCGCCGCGACCCGGCCTGCCCGGCCTGCGGCCCCGATGCGGCGCCCATCGTCGTGGCCGAGTACGACGAGTACTGCCTCCCCCACGCCGTCCGCCCCGCCGGCGAGTAGCGCGGGCGCGCCCGGGACCAGCGCGGCGGAGGCGTGCCCCGAGGGCGAGGAATGGCCGTCGCGGTGCCCGCCTCCCTAACCTGGGCCCGTGGCTGGACGAGCTGACGACGCCGAGCACCGGCGCACCGATTCCGGGATCGAGGTGCGTCCGGTCTACGGGCCCGCCGACCTGAGCGACTGGGACCCCGAGACGCGCCTGGGCGCGCCGGGGGCGGCGCCCTACACCCGGGGGATCTACCCCTCGATGTACCGGGGCCGGCTGTGGACCATGCGCCAGTACGCCGGGTTCGGGACGGCCGAGGCGACCAACGAGCGCTTCAAGTTCCTCCTCGGAGCCGGGCAGACGGGCCTGTCGTGCGCGTTCGACCTGCCCACCCAGATGGGTCTGGACTCCGACCACCCGCGCGCCGAGGGCGAGATCGGCAAGGTCGGCGTGGCCATCGACTCGCTTGCCGACATGCGCCTGCTCCTCGCCGGTTTGCCGCTGGACAAGGTGACGACGTCCATGACGATCAACGCCACCGCGGCGATCCTGCTGCTGCTCTACGAGCTCGTGGCGGAGGAGCAGGGCGTCGACCCCGCCGCCCTGGGCGGGACGATCCAGAACGACATCCTCAAGGAGTACGTGGCCCGCGGGACCTACGTGTACCCGCCACGCCCGTCGATGCGGCTCGTGACCGACACGTTCGCGTACTGCGCCGAGCGGCTCCCGAGCTGGAACACGATCTCGATCTCGGGGTACCACATCCGGGAGGCGGGGTCGACGGCGGTCCAGGAGATCGCCTTCACCCTGGCCAACGGGATCGCCTACGTCGAGGCCGCCCTGGCCGCCGGGCTCGACGTGGACGACTTCGCGCCGCGGCTGTCGTTCTTCTGGAACGCCCACAACAACCTCTTCGAGGAGGTGGCGAAGTTCCGTGCGGCACGGCGCATGTGGGCGACGCTCATGACGGAGCGCTTCGGCGCACGGGACGAGCGCTCCAAGCTGCTCCGTTTCCACACCCAGACCGGCGGCTCCACCCTCACGGCCCAGCAGCCGGAGGTGAACATCGTGCGCGTGTCGGTGCAGGCGCTCGCCGCGGTGCTGGGCGGCACCCAGAGCCTGCACACCAACGGCTACGACGAGGCGCTCGGCCTGCCCACCACCAAAGCGGCCAAGATCGCCCTGCGCACCCAGCAGGTGATCGGCTACGAGTCGGGGGTGACCGACACCGTCGACCCCCTGGCCGGCTCCTACTTCGTGGAGTCCCTGACCGACGCCGTGGAGCGGGAAGCCTGGGGGTACCTGGAGCGGATCGACGAGATGGGCGGCGCGGTGGCCGCCATCGAGGCGCGATACATGCAGGGCGAGATCGAGCAGGCGGCCTATGCGTACGCCAAGGCGGTCGACGACGGCGAGAAGGTGGTGGTGGGCGTCAACCGCTTCACCGACGAGGCCGTCGAGCCCTTCGAGGTCTTCCCCATCGACCCCGCCCTCCAGCGGGCCCAGGTCGAGCGCACGCAGTCGGTACGCGCGCAGCGCGACCAGGCCGCGGTGGACGCCGCCCTGGCCGACGTCGAGGCCGCGGCGCGCGGCACGCAGAACATCCTCGACCCCATGCGCGCCGCGCTCAAGGCGATGGCCACCCTCGGCGAGGTCTCCGACGTCCTGCGCGGCGTCTTCGGCGTGTACCAGCCCGGGGGCTGACCGCCGGCCGCGCGCGGGCCCGCCGAGCGCCGATGCGCGGGGGACGGCGTGCCGTGCGCGCTCAGCCCGCGCCGGGGCCGACGTCGGTGAGCTCGATGACGTTGCCCGAGGGGTCCCGCACGAAGGCGGCCCACACCGTCGTGGTGCCGAAGTCGACACGCGACGCCGGCTCGCCCAGGAACTCGACCCCCGCGTCGCGCAGGGCGGCCACGGTGGCGGCGAACGCCTCGGTCGGCACGTACAGGGCGAAGTGCGGGAAGCCGCCCCGCACGGGGGGCGTCTCGGTCACCGCCAGGTGCAGCTGGAGGTCGCCGACCACGAGCCAGGCCCCGGGGAACCCGAAGTCGGGCCGGGGGATCTCACGGAAGCCGAAGACGCCGCAATAGAAGGCGAGCGCCGCGTCGAGGTCCGTGACGTCGACGGCGACGTGGCTGTAGCCGCCGACGGTGATACCCGCGGGCGCGCCGGGGCCGTCAGTCACCGGTGCTGGCTTCCAGGAGCCTGGCGCGCAGCGCCTGGTCGGTGGCGGCGTCGATGACGGTCCAGGCCATGGCCAGGGCGCCGTCGAGCAGCGCCCGCTCGGCCGACGCGCCCACGGCCACCTCGGCGAACGCGGGCTCGTGGATCACCGCGCCCCCCGAGTCCAGACCCACGAGCGGGTGGATCGAGGGGACGGCCAGCGACACGTTGGCCATGTCCGTCGAGATGGTGGGCAGTGGCGCGCCGGCGTCGTCGGCGGCGTAGGTGCGGCCCAGCGCCTCGGCGTTGCGCCGCCACAGCGACCGCAGATCCGGGTCGCCCACGAACTCGGAGTACGTCGGCGACAGCTCCTCGATGGCCAGCGCCGCCCCGGTGGCCAGCGCGCCCGCCTCGAAGCACCGTTCGATGCGCGGGCGGAGCGCGGCGAGGCGTGCCAGCGACGGGGCGCGCACCATGAAGCGCCCGATGGTCTCGTTGGGCACGATGTTGGCGGCGTCGCCGCCCTTGGTGACGATGCCGTGGACCTGGTCACCGGCCGGCAGGTGCTGGCGCAGCAGCCCGATCGCCACCTGGGCCACGACGAAGGCGTCCGCCGCGTTGACCCCCTTGTCGGGCGCGGCGGAGGCGTGCGCCTCCCTGCCCGCGTAGCGCACCTCCAGGTGGTCCACCGCCAGGCAGGTGGCCTCGAGGCGGTCCTCGTGCCACGGGTGCACCATCAGGGCGGCGTGCACGCCGTCGAACGCGCCGCGCTCGAGCATGAGCACCTTGCCCCCGCCCCCCTCCTCGGCAGGCGTGCCCAGCACCGTCACGGCCACGCCGACGTCGTCGGCCACCGACGCCAGGGCCATGCCGGCCCCCACGGCGGCGGCGGCGATGAGGTTGTGCCCGCAGGCGTGGCCCACGCCCGGCAGGGCGTCGTACTCGGCGCAGATGGCCACCGTCAGCGGCCCCGGCCCGCTGCGTGCCGACAGCGCGGTGGGCAGGCCGAACGCGCCGACCTCGACGTCGAAGGCCGCGCCCTGCAGCGCGCGGGCAACCAGCTCGGCCGCGACGTGCTCCTCGAAGCACAGCTCGGGGCGGTCGTGGATGGCCCGGCTGAGGGCGACCAGCTCGTGACGCCGGGCGCCGATGACCTCGCGGGCTCGCTCCTTGGCGTCGGCCACGGTGCCCCGCCCGCGCCCCGCGCGCTACTCGATCACGGCGACGACGTCGCCGGGGCCGACGGAGTCGCCGGCCGCCACCTTCACCTCGGTCACCGATCCCGCCTTCTCGGCGGTGACGGCGTTCTCCATCTTCATGGCCTCGAGCACACAGACGGTCTGGCCGACCTCCACCTCGTCTCCTGGCGCGACGAGGACCTTGACGATCGTGCCCTGCATGGGCACCGTCACCGTGCCCGAGCCGGTGCCGGTGGCCGCGGCGCGCGGCTTGGACGGACGTGGCCCGCCCGCACGCCCGGCCGCGGGGCCGGCGGTGGGCGCCTCGGGGACCCACAGCTTGACCGAGAAGCGGCGGCCGTCGACCTCGGCGGTGACCTCCCGCAGCACCCGCGGCTCGGCCATGTCCTCGGGCGGCGCCGCGCCGGCCAGGGGGTCGGCGGTCACGGTGCTCAGGTCCAGGCGGTCCTCGACCCAGCGCGTCGAGTGCGAGGCCGAGGCGAAGTCCGGGTGCTCGAGGATGGCGACGTGCGCGGGGACGGTCGTCGCCACCCCGCCGATCTCGAGCTCGCCGAGCGCCCGCAGCAGCCGCCGGCGCGCCGCGTCGCGGTCGGGTGCCCAGACGACGAGCTTGGCCATGAGGTTGTCGTAGAACTGGCTGACGGTGTCCCCGCGCTCGTAGCCGGCGTCGAGGCGCACGCCCGGTCCGCCCGGTGCCCGGAAGGCGGTCACCGTGCCCGGGGAGGGCGTGAACCGCCCGCCGGTGGGGTCCTCGGCGTTGATCCGGGCCTCGATGGCGTGCCCGTCGCGTCGGACCTCCTCCTGGGTGAAGCCCAGGGGCTCGCCCGCCGCCACCCGCAGCTGCCACTCCACCAGGTCGAGCCCGGTCACGAGCTCGGTGACGGGGTGCTCGACCTGCAGCCGGGTGTTCATCTCGAGGAAGAAGAACTCGCCCTCCTGGTAGAGGAACTCCACGGTGCCGGCGTTGACGTAGCCGCAGGCCTTGGCCACGGTGACCGCGGCCTCGCCCATGGCACGGCGGATCTCGTCGGGGAACTCGGCGGCCGGGCTCTCCTCGATCAGCTTCTGGTGGCGCCGCTGGCACGAGCAGTCGCGCTCGCCGAGCCACAGCACGCTGCCGCGCGTGTCGGCGATGACCTGCATCTCGATGTGGCGGGGCCAGTCGAGGTACTTCTCCAGGTAGATCTCGGGCCGGCCGAAGTAAGCCTGGGCCTCCCGCTGGGCCGACTCCATCGCCTCGGCCGCCTCGTCGGGCCCGGTCACGACCTTCATGCCGCGCCCGCCGCCGCCGTAGGCCGCCTTGATGGCCACCGGCCAGCCGAACTGCTCGCCGAAGGAGAGGACCTCGCCCGGGTCGGTCAGGGGCTCGGTGCGCCCCGGCACCCCGCTCACACCGGCCGCCTCGGCGGCCAGACGGGAGCTGATCTTGTCGCCCATGACCTCCATGGCTTCGGGCGGCGGGCCGATGAAGGTGACCCCGGCCGAGGTGATGGCCCGGGCGAAATCGGCGTTCTCCGAGAAGAACCCGTAACCGGGGTGCACGCCGTCGGCACCGCTGGCGCGCACGGCGCCCAGGATGGCCTCGGTGTTGAGGTAGCTCTCGGCGGCGGTCTGGCCGCCGAGCGCGTAGGCCTCGTCGGCCATGCGGACGTGCATGGCGTCGCGGTCCAGGTCCGAGTACACGGCGACGGTCGCCACCCCGAGCTCCCGGCACGTGCGGATCACCCGGACGGCGATCTCGCCCCGGTTGGCGATGAGGACCTTCTGGAGCACGCTGTGCCTTTCGAATGGAGGACGGACGGCTCACAAGACTGGCACGACACCTAGGGTGGGTGCCATGTCGGCAGCCGCCGTGCCCGAGGCGTTCTCGAGCCTGACGGGACCACCCGGCACCCGGTTCCGGGAGATCCGTTGGTTCGAGGAGATCGACTCGACGAACCGCTACCTGGGTGACTGCGCCGCGGCGGGCGCCGCCGAGGGCCTGGTGGCGGCCGCGGACCACCAGCGCGCCGGGCGGGGGAGGCTGGGACGACGCTGGGAGGCGCCGCCGGGCCGGAACCTGCTGGTCTCGATCCTGCTCCGTCCGAGCCTGGGGCCGGGTGCGCTGCACCTGTGCACCGCGGTGGTGGCGCTGGCGGCGGCCGCCGCCTGCGAGCGGCTCGCCGTGGTGACGCCCTCGCTCAAGTGGCCGAACGACCTCATGGTGGGGGAGCGCAAGCTGGCCGGCGTGCTCGCCGAGACGGCGGGCGTGGCCGGCGCGCCGTCGGCGGTCGTGGTGGGGATCGGGGTCAACGTGGGCTGGCCCGCGCCCGACGGCGAACCGGGCGAGGCGGCGGTCCCCGCCGAGATCGCGCCGATCGCCACGTCCCTGTGGCGCGAGTCCGGTCGTCGCCACGAGCCCCGGGCGCTGCTGCAACTGTTGCTGGCCGACCTCGAGCCCCGGGTGGCGGCCCTCCGGGGCGCCGCGGGGCGGCGAGCCCAGGCGGCCGAGTACCGCCGTCGCTGCGCCACCGTGGGCCGGCGCGTGCGGGTGGAGCTGCACGGGGAGACGGTGGTCGGCGAGGCGGCCGACGTCACGCCCGAGGGCCACCTGCTCGTCGACGTGGGGGCATGCCTTCGCACCGTCACCGCCGGCGACGTGGTCCACCTGCGCGACGGTTCCTGACGGCCACGCGCCGGGGGGCCGGGGGCAGGGGCGCGTCTAGCATGGCCGCCCATGCGTCTCCTCGTGACCGGCGGTGCCGGTTTCATCGGCTCCAATTTCGTCCGGTACTGGGTGGACCACCACCCCGATGACGCCGTCGTGGCCTACGACGTGCTCACGTACGCCGGGAACCGCCCCAACCTGGCCGACGTCGAGGACCGCATCGCCTTCGTCCGGGGCGACGTCTGCGACCTCGACGCGGCCATGGCCGCCATCGCCGAGCACCGCGTCGACACCGTGGTCCACTTCGCCGCCGAGTCGCACAACAGCCTCGCCGTGTTGGACCCCGCCCGGTTCTTCCGGACCAACGTCCTGGGCACGCAGACGATGCTCGAGGCGGCACGGCGGACCGAGCTGTCGCGCTTCCACCACATCTCGACGTGCGAGGTCTACGGCGACCTGCCGCTCGACACGGACGAGGCGTTCACCGAGGAGCACCCCTATCGCCCGCGCACCCCGTACAACGCGTCGAAGGCGGGCGCGGACCACGCGGTGCGCGCGTACGTCGAGACCTTCGGGCTGCCCGCGACCATCACCAACTGCTCGAACAACTACGGGCCGTACCAGTTCCCCGAGAAGGTGATCCCCCTCTTCACCGCCAAGGCGCTCGACGGCCAGCCGCTCCCGCTGTACGCCTCCACCCAGAACCGACGTGAGTGGTTGCACGTCGAGGACCACTGCCGCGCCGTCGAGGCGGTGCTGGAGCGGGGCCGGATCGGCGACACCTACCACGTCGGCAGCGGCGTCGAGGCCAGCATCGAGGAGATCGCCGACGCAGTGCTCGAGACGTTGGGCAAGCCGCCGACCCTCAAGACGATCGTGCCCGATCGTCCCGGCCACGACCGCCGCTACCTCCTCGACTGCACCAAGATCGGCAAGGAGCTGGGCTGGACGCCGACCATCGAGTTCGGTCCCGGCCTGCGCCAGACGGTCCAGTGGTACGCGGCGCACCGCTCGTGGTGGGAGCCCCTGCTCGACCGGGCACCGGTCGTCGAGTCGTCCTGGGGCGAGGCCACCCGCCCGGCGTCCTGATCGGCGGGTCCGCCATGCGGGTGCTCGTCACCGGGGCCGAGGGCCAGCTCGGGCGCGACCTGGCCGACGCGCTCGGCGGTCGCGTCCCGCCGGGCGCCCTCACGGGCGACCCCCGGACGGGGCGCCTGGGGCAGCGCACCCCCTGCGACGTGGTCGCCCTGGGCCGGGGCACCCTCGACGTGGCCGATCGCAGCGCCGTGGCCGGGGCGCTGGAGGGCCTGCGACCCGACGTCGTCGTGCACGCGGCGGCGTGGACGGCCGTCGACGCCTGCGAGGGCGACCCCGACCGGGCGTTCGCGGTCAACGCGTCGGGCACCCGGCACGTGGCCGAGGCGGCGGCGCGTACGGGCGCCCACGTCGTCTACGTCTCCACCGACTACGTCTTCGACGGCACGGCCACGCGGCCCTACGTCGAGTGGGACCGCCCCAACCCGCTGTCGGTCTACGGACGGAGCAAGTACGGCGGCGAGCTCGAGCTGGGCCCGGGCGCCACCATCGTCCGCACGTCCTGGGTGTGCGGGGCACGCGGGGCCAACATGGTCCGCACCGTTCTCCGCCTGGCCGCGGCAAGCGACGTCCTGCGATTCGTCGACGACCAGCGCGGCTGCCCGACCTTCACCGCGGACCTCGCCGGGGTCATCGCCACCCTGGCCACCGAGCGGATGCCCGGGGTCTTCCACGTGACGAACCAGGGCCCGACCACGTGGTTCGACTTCGCGCGGGCGGTGCTGGAGAGCGCGGGGATGGATCCGGGTCGCGTCCGGCCCGTCGCCACCGCCGCCCTCGACCCGCCGCGCCCGGCACCGCGCCCGGCCAACTCCGTCCTGGACAACGCCGCGCTCCGCCACAGCGGCCTGGCGGCGCTCCCGCCCTGGCAGGAGGCACTGGGCCGGCTGCTGGCCGCCGCCGAGTCACTGGCCGGCAGCGGTGCCGCGTGGGCCGCGGGGCCGTGAGCGACCTCGCCGCGGTGGTGGTCAACCACGACGCCGGGGAGGTGCTCGCCCGCTGTGTGGCCTCGCTGCGGGACGAGGGCGTCGACGACGTGGTCGTCGTCGACAACGCGTCGGGCGACGGGTCGGTGGCCGCGCTCCTGGCGCAGGACCCGGCCGTCGAGGTCGTCCACACCGGGGCCAACCTCGGCTATGGATCGGGCGCCAACCGGGGGCTGGCCGCCACCGAGGGAGCGCTGGTGCTCGTGTCCAACCCGGACGTCGCCGTGCACCCCGGGGCCCTCGAGGCGCTGGCCCGCGTCCTGCGCAGCCAACCCGCCACCGCCATCGTCGGGCCCTGCATCCGTGAGGCCGACGGGTCCCGCTACCCCTCAGCGCGCCGGTTCCCGTCGATGACCGACGCCGCCGGCCACGCGCTGCTGGGGCAGATCGCACCCGACAACCGCTTCTCCCGCCGCTATCGCATGGCCGAGATCGACGCCGCGGTCACCACGCCCGTCGACTGGGTGTCGGGCGCGTGCTTCATGGCCCGACGCGCCGCGCTGGAGGAGCTCGGTGGGTTCGACGAGCGCTACTTCATGTACGTCGAGGACGTGGACCTGTGCTGGCGGGCCCACCAGGCGGGCTGGCAGGTGCTCTACGTCCCCGAGGCCGAGGTCACCCACCTCCAGGGTGTGTCCACGGCCCGGCGCCCCTACCGGATGCTGGTGGCCCACCATCTCTCCGCGCTGCGCTTCGCCTCCCGGACCTCGGCCGGGTCGCGCCGGGTGCTCCTCCCGGGCGTGGCGTTGGTGCTGGCCGTCCGCCTGGTGATCGCCATGGCCAAGCAGGCATGGGGCGCTCGGCGGCACGGGGGCGCGCCCGGGGCCGACTAGGGTTGCGGGCCGATCATGGCCAGGACGGACCGAACCGACACGGGGAAATGGGTGCAGCGCGCCGCGGCGACCGGCGGCGGCAAGACCTACCGCGGCCAGCGACCCGTGAAGTGGTACGCCAGCCTGGTCCTGATCTGCCTGCTCGGCGTCGCGCTCGTGGCGTACAGCCGCTACGAGCGCCAGCACCCCACCACCGTCGCCCCGGCCATCGGCACGCAATGGTTCGCGTCGATCGCCTTCGACGTGTGCGGCACCTTGCAGCCGAACCTTCCGCAGAACCCGAACCTGGCGACGAACCCCGGCATCTCGACGCCGGGTCTCGGCGTGATCTCCATCGCGCCGACCACCGCCAAGGACGCCGGCGACAACGCCACGCTGGGCCGGTTCGTCGACAGCTACCCGGGACTCCTGCTCACCCCCAACGCCCTGCGGCTCCCCGGCAAGCAGACGCACCACAACGGTGACTCGTGCCCCTCGGGCTCGCCCGACGCGGGCAAGGCCGGGACCGTGCAGGTCCGCCAGTGGCCGACGTTCACCGCATCCGGGGCCAACGTCTCCGGGGACCCGACGAGCCTCAAGCTGGCGAACTCGCAGCTGATCACCGTCGCCTTCGTGCCGAGCGGCGCGTCGATCCCCAAGCCGGCGGCGTCGACCATCGCGGCGATGCAGCAGGCCATCTCGGCGAGCCAGAACCCGAGCACGACCACGCCGACCACCACGCCCACCACCGTGCCGGGCGCGAGCACCTCCACGACGTCGGTGCCGGCGACGACCGCGACGACGGCAGGCACCTCCTCCACCTCGAGTACCTCGTCGAGCAAGTGAGGGCCGTCGTCCTCGTGGGCGGGGAGGGGACGAGGTTGCGTCCCCTCACCTTCACCACGCCCAAGCAGCTGCTCCCGGTGGTCGAGGTACCCATGCTGGAGCGGGTGGTCGCGCACCTCGGGCGCCA
This sequence comes from Acidimicrobiales bacterium, assembly GCA_035623275.1. GTDB lineage: Bacteria > Actinomycetota > Acidimicrobiia > Acidimicrobiales > UBA8190 > DASPTT01. The sequence continues at coordinate 3,898 of DASPTT010000012.1, read as the reverse complement.
CGGCGTGGACGAGGTCGTCCTCTCGATCGGGTATCGCCCCGACGCCTTCCTGGCGGCCTACCCGTCAGGGACGGTCTGCGGCGTCCGCCTCTGCTACGCGGTGGAGCCCGAGCCGCTCGACACGGCAGGGGCGATCCGGTTCGCGGCCGACGAGGCGGGGGTCGACGACACCTTCCTGGTCGTCAACGGCGACGTCCTCACCGATCTCGACGTGACCGGTCTCGTCGCCTTCCACCGTGCGCACGGCGCGGCGGCCACGATCGACCTCACGGCGGTCGACGACCCGTCGCGCTACGGCGTGGTGCCCACCGACGAGAACGGCCGCGTGCTGGCCTTCGTCGAGAAGCCGCCGGCCGGAGAGGCGCCGACCAACCTGATCAACGCCGGCACCTACGTCCTCGAGCCCTCCGTGCTGGCGGCCATCCCCGCCGGCCGCCGCGTCTCGATCGAGCGCGAGACGTTCCCCGCGCTCGCCGCGCAGGGTGTGGTCTTCGCCTCCTCGACGTCGACCTACTGGCTCGACACGGGCACGCCCGCCGCGTACCTGCGGGCGCACGCCGACCTGATCGACGGCACCCGGCCGGGCCCACCGGTCCCGGGTGCGGTGGAGCTCGGCGAGCGGGTGTGGACGCTCGGCGACCCCAAGCTGGAGGGTGACGTGCTGCCGTGCTCGTTCGTCGGCGAGGGCGCCATGGTGGGCCCCGGGGCCACGGTGCGCGACAGCGTGATCGGGGCCGGCTGTGTCGTCGAGCCGGGTGCCGCGGTCATCCGCTCGGTGCTCCTGCCCGGGACCCGCGTCGGCGAGGGGAGCGCCGTGACGGGTTCGATCCTGGGCCACCACGTGGTCGTGGGCGACGGCGTCACGATCGAGCCGTTGACCGTGGTGGGCGACGCGGTCACGCTGGAGCCGGGCCGGCGCCTCGTCGACGCCCGGGTCCCGGCGCCGGAGTGACGTGATGCACACGCTCGTCACCGGTGGCGCGGGGTTCATCGGGTCGAACCTGGTCGACCGGCTGCTGGCCGAGGGCCACGCGGTCGACGTCGTGGACGACCTGTCGACGGGGTCCCTCGCCAACCTGGCCGAGGCGCGCGCCGCGTCGTCGCGCGCCCTGACCTTCCACCAGCTCGACGTCAGCTCGAGCGAGTTCGTGGAGCTGGTGGCCCACCGCCGGCCCGAGGTGATCTTCCACCTCGCCGCCCAGGCCGACGTCCGGGTGTCGGTCGAGCGGCCGGTGTTCGACGCCGAGGTGAACGTCATCGGGACCATCCGGGTCCTGGAGGGCGCGCGTGCCGCCGGCGTGGCGCGCGTGGTCTTCGCCGCCAGCGGGGGGACCCTCTACGGCGAAGTGGACGAAGGAGACCTCCCCGTGCGCGAGGCCCAGCCGCACCATCCGCTGTCGCCCTACGGGGTGTCGAAGAAGGCGGCGATCGACTACCTGGTCGCGTATCGCGAGCTGCACGCCATCGAGTTCTGCGCCCTGGCCCTGGCCAACGTGTACGGCCCGCGCCAGGATCCCCACGGCGAAGCCGGCGTCGTCGCCATCTTCGCCAGCCGCCTGGTGCGCGGCGAACCGGTGACGATCTTCGGCGACGGGGAGCAGACCCGGGACTTCGTCTACGTGGACGACGTGGTCGACGCCTTCGTCCGGGCCGCCACGCGCGGGGGCGGCCTGGTACTCAACATCGGCACGGGCCGGGAGGTGCCGGTCAACGAGCTGGCCCGGGTCATGCGCGAGGCGGTGGGCGCCGAGTCCGTCCCCGTCCACGCCCCGGCGCGGGCCGGGGAGCTCCGGCGCAACGCCCTGGACCCCGAGCGGGCCGGCATCCACCTCGGGTGGCGACCGTGGACGGCACTCGCCGACGGCGTCGCCGCGGTGATCGACGAGGTCCGCGCGGCCGAGCGCGGCTGACCGCGGTCGGCGTCAGCGAAAGAGGTCCTCGCCGGCGGGGCGGACGATCTCCGCCGCGACCGAGGACCGTCGCAGCCAACCCGGGTCCACGCCGCGCACGATCGCAGCGGGGACCCCCGCGGCCTTGCCCATGACGAGCTCCGCGGCCGCGGCGATCTCGTCGGCGACGCACACCTCCGTCGCCTGGAGCGTGCGGCCGTTGGCGTCCGCGGTGCCCCGGAGGTCGACGACCGCGGCGATCCCGGCGCAGCCGATGGCCACGTCCGTCACGCCGCGGCGCCAGGGCCGGCCGAACGTGTCGGAGACTACGACGCCCAGGTCGAGGCCGGTGCGGGCCCGCAGCCCGTCGCGCAGGCGCCGGGCGGAGCGGTCGGGGTCCTCGGGGAGCAGCGCGGCGCGGCCGGCGTCGACGTTGGAGAAGTCCACACCGGCATTGGCGCAGACGAACCCGTGTCGGGTCTCGGTGATGAGCAGCTCGCCCCGGCGCCGCAGGACCCGGACGGACTCCTTCTCGATGAGACGCCGTCGGGCCGCGGGGTCGTCCTCCTCGACCTCCACGATCCTGCCCTCGGCCTTGGACACGGCCTTCTGCGTCACCACGACCACGTCGCCGCCGGCCAGCTCGGCGTGGGCGGCGACGAGGCCGGCGAGATCGGCGCCCCGCCCGATCTCGCCGATGCCCACGACGGGCAGGACGACCAGGCCCCGCGCCGGCGCAACCCCCTCGGGCCCGGTCGCGTCGGGCCCGGTCGCGTCGGGCCCGGTCACCGTGCCGCCAACGCGGCCTCGGTGACGACCTGGGCCAGCACGGCGGCGTCCTCGACGCTGTGCATGACGCTGGCCGCCACCACGCAGCGCATGCCGGCGGCCTCCACCGCCGGTGCCATCGGCCCGTCTGCCTCGTCGACGACGAGCGTGCCGGCGAACGGCGCGTAGAGCTCGGCCACGCCGCGCACGCTCGACTCGTGCCCGAGCTCGGCCAGCAGTCGGTCGGCGGGGCCCTTGAGCGCCGCTCCGGCGACGATGGGCGACACCGCCACCACGCGGTCCCGGCGCGCGGCGAGCGCGGCGCGCACGCCGGGGACGGCCAGGATCGGGCCGATGGAGACGATCGGGTTGGACGGGCACACGACGACGGTCTGCGCCGCCGCGACGGCGGCGAGCACACCGGGCGCTGGCGCGGCCGCGTCCGCGCCCTCGAACCGCACCGACGACACCGCCACGTCGTGGTGCAGACGCACGAAGTACTCCTGGAACGGCACCTCCACGCCGTCGCGCAGGGTGACCTTGGTCCGCACGGGGTCGTCGCTCATGGGCACGAGGTGGACGTCGACTCCCAGGGCGCGGGCCAGCTCGGCCGTCACGGCGGAGAGCGACGCGCCCTGCGACAGCCGTTGGCTGCGGTAGAGATGGGTCGCCAGGTCCAGGTCGCCGAGCCGGAACCAGTCCTCGCCGCCCAGCGCGCCCAGTGCCTCCATGACGGTCCACGTCTCGCCACGCCGGCCCCAGCCGCGCTCGTCGTCGTTGCGCCCCCCGAGCGTGTAGAGCACCGTGTCGAGGTCCGGACTGATGTGCAGCCCGTGCATCACGAGGTCGTCTCCCGTGTTGACCACGGCGGTGACGCCGGCCGGGTCGTGGACGCGCACCAGCCCGCGCAGCAGCTTGGCGGCTCCCACGCCTCCGGCAAGGGCGGTGATCACGGCGACAGGCTAACGGGCCGGCCGATTCCCGAGGGCGCCGTCCGGTTGTGCAAGGCTCGCCGGGTGTCGGCCGAGGATCACGACCGCCTCCCGCTCCGGGTGGCGCTCGACGCCACCCCGCTGCTCGGGGCGCGCACCGGCGTGGGCGTCTTCTGCGCGGGCGCGCTGGGCGCGCTCGGCGCGCGGGCGGATGTCGACGTCACCGCCTTCGCGGTCTCCTGGCGCCGCCGCCGTCGCCTCGCGCCCCTGCTCCCCGCAGGCGTGCGCTTCCACCAGCGCGCCATGCCG
>DASPTT010000011.1:0-7273 GCA_035623275.1 Acidimicrobiales bacterium | reverse complement strand
CGTACGAGCTCGCGAGCGTGACAGCGGCCGCGCCGATGATCGCCGCGTTGAGGAGTGCGATCGCGAACAGATCTCCGGCGGCGGGACCGAGCGTGTGCGCGAGCCCGCTGGCGACCGTGCCGGCGTCGGGGAACTGCCCGTGAAGTGCCGTGGTCCCGAGCCCGAGCGCAACGGCGACCATCAGGGCAGCAGCGCCGAGGATCACGACGATCGAGCCGATCACGGTGTCCGCGCGCTCGTAGTTGATCCAGCGCGGGGTGATCCGCTTGTCGATGATGTTCGACTGTTGGAAGAACAGTTGCCACGGTGCGACGGTCGTGCCCACGATGGCGATGATCAACAGGACCGAGGTCGAGTTGAAGCCGCCCTGGACGCCGGGCACCGTGAGACCGTGCACGAACGCCGACGCCGAGGGGTGGCTCATGACGGCCAACGGGATGACGAGAAAGTTGGCGAAGACGAAGACGAACATGAAGCGCTCCCAGCGCCGGAAGCTGCCCGAGGCGGTGAGGGCGACGAGCGTCAGGGCGGCGACGGGCACCGAGATGTAGGGGCTCACGCCGAAGTAGCCGAGCGAGAGGCTCACGCCGATGAACTCCGTCACGATGGTGGCGAAGTTCAGGATGAAGAGGTCCCCCACGCTGAAGGCCGCCCAGAAGCGGCCGAAGCGCTCCCCGATCAGCTTGGCGTGGCCGACGCCGGTGACCGCCCCGAGGCGGACCACCATCTCCTGGTTGACGATGAGGACCGGGATGAGCAGCGGCAGGGTCCACAGCAGGCTGTAGCCGTAGTTCTGCCCCGCCGCCGAGTAGGTGGCGACACCGCCCGCGTCGTTGTCGGCGACCATGACGATGAGCCCCGGGCCGACGATGGCGGCCAGGGTGAGCAGCCGGGCGCGCCAGGACCGCCGTGTACCTTCGTCGTGCTGGCGGATCGTCCCGAAGGCGCCGTGGATGTCACCGATGTGGGCCTCGTCGAGGACCGCGGTGGCGTGCTCGGTTTCGAAGGCCTCGTCGGCCATGGCGGGGTTCCTCTCGGCAGAGCCGGTGGTGGGCGTGCGTTCACGGGACGCGCACGCCCAGCCGGCTCAGCCGCGGAGCCCAGCCCCGTCGGTCACCGCCTGGCCGCGTGCGCGCCCCGATGGTCGTCTCGACCGATCGTCAGCGTGCAGCGCTGCTCCTTCATCAGGCCCGTCGGCGGTCGCGCCCGGAGTCGGGGCGCCCGGTGGGTGCCGGGCTCGCTGCGGCCCGGGGGCCCCAGCGCCGTCGTCCGTCGCCGGGCAGGCCGGCCGACGCAACCGATTGGCAGTGCGATGTTACCCGCCCGCAGGGCGGCCCGGGCTGCCCTGCGGCTGTCGCGCCGCCCCGCGGCTATTGATCGGCGGTTGCCGCGCTCATGCCGTACTCCCGGCGCCAGCCCGTGGGGAGCATGAGCTCGAGGACGTCGTCGACGGTGATCACGCCCAGCATGCGGTGGTCCTCGTCGAGCACCGGGGCGACGGTGAGGTTGAAATCCGACATCCGCCGGACGATGGCGTGGATGTCCCAGTCGGGGTGGACGTGCGCGGTGGTCTCCCGGATCACGTCGGCGAGCGTGGCGTGCGGCGGGGCCTGGATGACCCGCACCACCGAGGTGCTGCCAACCACCCGGCCGTCCTCGCCCGAGGCGAACACCACCACCAGTGCCTCGGGGGGGGCCGTGGAGGTGCGCACCGCGTCGAGGACGGCGGGCACCGGCGCCGTCGTCGGGAGGCAGAGGTAGTCCGGGATCATCAGCCCGCCCGCGGTCTCTGGGTGGTAGCGCAGCAGCGACCGGACCTTTCGCTGCTTGTTGAGGGGCAGGAGCTCGAGCACCGGGATCCGCCGCTCCTGGTCGAGCTCGGTGATCAGGTCGGCGGCTTCGTCCGGGGCCATGGTGGCCAGCAGGCGTGCCGCCTCCGCGTCCGAGCGGGACCGGATGAACTCCAGCTGGTGCTCGGGGTCGAGCTCCTCGAACACGTCGGCCTCGAGCTCGCGGTCCTGGCCCACGGCCTCGATGATCTCCTCGCCCTCGTCGTGGGAGGCCGCCTCCACCAGGTCAGCGATCTGCGCGGGGTGCAGGCGTGAGAGCTTGCGGTACGGGATCCGCAGCCGCGCCGTGGGCACGTGGGACACGAACGGCTCGATGCTCTCCCAGTCGACGATCGCGCCGGCCTTGAGGCGGTTGCGCAGGAAACGGGGCAGGATCCGGCGGAAGGCCGCCCGGGACCCCGGGTCGACCCCGACGACCTCCCAGCGGCCGTCCACCTTGGCCAGCTCGATCTCGTTGGCCCGGATGAGCCTGGCCCCCTGGAGGTTGATGAGGTGCCGGGCCTTGAGGTCTCGGGCCAGCAGCAGCTCGCCCGGCCGCCGCTCGAAGCGCTGGAGGCTCACCCGCTTGCCGGCGAAGCGGACGTGGCCCGGTTCGAGGGCGTCGATCTTGTCGATGGGGATCCACAGCTCCCGGTGGGCGATGCGCACCACGACCCCCGCCACCGGCGGGTGCGGGGCGTCGCCGAGGCGGACGATCAGGTCCTCGACGCGGCCCAGCCGGTCCCCGTCGAGGTCGACGAGCGGGCTCTTGAGGATGCTGGAGAGGTGGAGGATCTCGATAGCCATGGGTGTCGCCCCTTCGGGCGACGGCACTTCGACGTCGTCAACCTAGTGCCTCGGGGTCCCCGGCGGTGCCGATTCCCTGGCGGGCGTTTGCGTCCCCCTGTTGTTCCTTGGGAGGCTGACCGGTCATGGTCGCCGACGGGGGGCACCCGCATGCCTAAGGGTCCCCTCCAGCGGGTCCGGGACGTGCGGGCGTCATGGGAGCGCAGCATCCTGATCGGGGTCCCGCCCCGGGTGGCGGCGGCACCGCCGGAGCCCGGCGGGCTCCGCGTGGCCTACCTCGTCTACCGGGGCAACCCCCGCTGTGGCGGCCAGGGCGTCTACACCCGCCACCTGGCCCGGGAGCTCGTCGGGCTCGGCCACAGCGTCGAGGTCTTCGCCGGCCAGCCCTGGCCCGTGCTCGACGACGGCGTGGGCTTCACCCCCGTGCCGGGCCTCGACCTCTACCGCGACCCCGACCCGTTCCGGGTCCCGCACCCCCGCGAGTTCCACACCGTCCACGACTGGCTCGAGTTCGCGGTGATGTGCACGGCGGGGTTCCCCGAGCCCCGCACGTTCTCCCTGCGGGCCCGGCGCATCCTGGCGGGCCGGCGCGGCGAGTTCGACGTCGTCCACGACAACCAGTGCCTCGGCTCGGGCCTGCTCGGCATGATCGAGGACGGCTGGCCGCTGCTCACGACCCTGCACCATCCGATCACGGTGGACCGGGAGCTGGCCCTGTTGCACGCGGAGAACGCCTACCGCCGCTTCACCCAGCGCCGCTGGTTCGGGTTCCTGGGCATGCAGGTGCGCGTGGCGCGCCGGCTGCCGCGGATCGTGACGGTGTCGGAGTCCTCCAAGCGGGACGTCGCCGCGCAGATGGGCGTGGACCCCGCCCGCATGACGGTCGTCCCGGTGGGTGTCGACCATACGGTCTTCCGGCCGCGCCCCGAGCGCCCCAAGGTGCCCGGCCGCATCATGGTCACCACCTCCAGCGACGTGCCCATGAAGGGCCTCGTCCCACTGCTCGAGGCCGTCGCCAAGCTGCGCACCGAGCGCAACGTCGAGCTCGTCGTCATCGGCAAGCCCACCGAGGGCGGGCGCGTGGCCCGCACCATCGAGCGCCTGGCCCTGGAGAGCTCGGTGCGCTGCGTGCGTGGCATCTCCGACGACGAGCTTGCCGGGCTCTACGCCGAGGCCGAGGTGGCGGTGGTGCCCTCGCTCTACGAGGGCTTCTCGCTGCCGGCCATCGAGGCCATGGCCTGCGGGGTGCCGCTCGTGGCCACCACCGGCGGGGCCCTGCCCGAGGTCGTGGGCGAGGACGGGGACACCGCCCTGCTCGTGCAGCCCGACGACCCCTCGGCGCTGGCCGCCGGCATCCGGCGCGTGCTCGACGACCCTGCCCTCGCCACGCGCCTCGGCCGTCACGGGCGGGCGCGCGTCCTCGGGCGCTTCACCTGGGAGGCCACGGCACGGGGCACAGCCGCCGAGTACGCGGCGCTGCTGGAGGAGCACCGAGCCGGCCGGTGGCGGGCGAGCGAGACGGTGCGGTCGTGTTGACCGTCGATTACCGCCGCCTCGGCGTCCGGGAGGGTGAGCGGCTCCTCGACCTCGGCTGCGGCGGCGGCCGCCACGCCTTCCAGGCCGTCCGCCTCGGGGCCAAGGTGGTGGCGGTGGACGCGGACGGGTCCGAGGTGAGCCAGGTGCGCGACACCATCGGGGCGATGTGGGACGCCGGCGAGATCCGCACCGTGGACGAGGCCGGCGCCGTCCAGGGCGACGCCCTGCGCCTGCCGTTCCCCGACGGGGCCTTCGACCGGGTGATCGCCGCCGAGGTGCTCGAGCACATCCCCGACGACGCCTCGGCGATGCGCGAGCTGGCGAGGGTGCTGCGCCCGGGCGGCACCATGGCGGTCACCGTGCCCCGCTTCGGGCCCGAGGCCGTCAATTGGGCCCTGTCGAACGAGTACCACGAGGTGCCCGGCGGCCACGTGCGCATCTACCGCCGCTCCACCCTGGTCGAGCGCTTGGGGCGGGTGGGGCTCCGGGTGCGGGGCAGCCACCACGCCCACGCCCTGCACTCCCCGTACTGGTGGCTGCGTTGCGCCGTCGGGCCACGGCGCGACGACCATCCCGCGGTGCGGGCCTACCATCGCCTGCTCGTCTGGGACATCACCCGTGGCCCGCGCTCGACGCGGGTCGCCGAGCGGCTGCTCAACCCCCTGCTCGGCAAGAGCCTCGTCGTCTACCTGGAGAAGCCCGCATGACCACCACGCAACGACCGGCTGCCGGCGACGCGGTCGCCCTGGTCCTCCCTGCGGTGCCCGGCGTGCTCTCCGCCGCCGAGACCGTCGAGACGGCCACGTCGATCGCCGCCGTCCAGCGCCCCGACGGCATGATCCCGTGGTTCGAGGGCGGGCACTGCGACCCGTGGAACCACGTCGAGGCGGCCATGGCCCTGACGGTTGCCGGGCTCGGCGACGAGGCGCGGCGCGCCTATCAGTGGCTGGCCGACACGCAGCTGCCCGACGGATCCTGGTTCAACTACTACCTTGCCGGCGCGGGCGTGAAGGACCCCCGCCTGGACACCAACGTGTGCGCCTACGTGGCGACCGGGGCATGGCACCACTACCTGGTCACCGGCCGGCGCGCCGTGCTGGAGGCCATGTGGCCGATGGTCGACCGGGCCCTGTCGTTCGTGTTGCGCTGGCAGCGCGAGGACGGCACCGTGCGCTGGTCCGTCGACCCCGACGGCCGGCTGGGCGCCTACGCGCTGCTCACCGGGTCGTCGTCCATCTACCACGCCCTCCGCTGCGGGGTCGCCTGCGCCGAGGCGCTCGGGCTCGAGCGCCCCGACTGGGAACTGGCGGCGGGGCGCCTGGCACACGCCATCGCCTACGCGCCCCACGCCTTCGAGCCGAAGGTCGAGTTCGCCATGGACTGGTACTACCCGGTCCTGGCCGGCGCGCTGGAGGGGGACGCGGCGGCACGGCGGATCGACGAGTGGTGGGCGACCTTCGTGATGGAGGGGCGCGGCGTGCGCTGCGTGTCGACGGGGCCCTGGGTGACCGCGGCGGAGACGGCGGAGTGCGTCATCGCCCTCGACGCGCTCGGCCGGCGCGAGGAGGCGGTGGCGCTGCTCCTGTGGGCGCAGGCGCACCGCCGCGACGACGGGTCGTACTGGACCGGGATCGTCTACCCCGAGCGTTCCACGTTCCCCTTCGAGGAGCGGACCACCTACACCGCGGCGGCCGTCATCCTGGCCGCGGATGCGCTGTCGGGGGCGTCACCGGCCGCCGGGCTCTTTCGCGGCGAGTCGCTGCCCTGGGGCCTGGACCTGACCGTCCCGCCCCCGGCTCATGAGGTCGAGGGCGGGGCGACCCGGCGCAGCACGCGCAGCGAGCCGTACTCGCCCGCCTCCGCGAACTCGCCCGAAGCCAGCGCCGCGCACCACAACTCATAGGGGGGCCGGCCTCCGTCGGCCGGGTCGGGGAAGACGTCGTGGATGGCGAGGGTGCCCCCCATCTCGACGTGGGGCGTCCAGCCGCGGTAGTCGGCCCAGGCCGGCTCCTCGCCGTGCCCCCCGTCGATGAAGCAGAAGCGCAGCGGCGTGCGCCAGTGGCGGGCCACGGTGGGGGAGTCCCCCACGATGCCGACCACGCAGGCCTCGAGGCCCGCGCCCGCCACCGCGTCGCGCCAGTGCGGGAGCGTGTCGAGGCGGCCGTCGGCGCCCACCAGGGTGGGGTCGTGATGCTCCCAGCCGACCTGGTTCTCCTCGGACCCGTGGTGGTGGTCCACGCTGAAGAGCACCGCGCCGCAGCGCTGGGCGGCCGCGCCCAGGTAGACGGTGGACTTCCCGCACCACGCGCCGATCTCGACGAAGGTCACGGGGCCGCCGTCCCCGGCGCCGCCCACGCTGCCGCCGGCGGCCAGCGCGGCCTCGTACAGGGCCGTCCCCTCGTCGTCGGGCATGAAGCCCTTCACCCCGCGGGCGAAGGCGAGCAGCGAGGCGTCGTCGCCGTCGGCGCGTGCGGCGCCCCTCGGGGTCACCCGCGCACCGCCGAGGTGACGCTGTAGGCGCACAGCGCGGCCAGGAGCACTCCCGCAGTCTTGCGCACCACCGTCAGGGGGATGATCCGGATGACGGCGCGCCCGCCGATCACACCCACCGCGCTCACCGTGGCCAGGCCCAGCGCCGCTCCCACGAACACGGAGAGGGGCTGGTGGTACTTGGCGGCCAGGTTGGCGGCCAGGATCTGCGTCAGGTCGCCGAACTCGCCCACGAAGATGACCCCGAAGGCGGCCAGGGCGACGCGGCGCGCGTCGTGGACCTTGGCCGCCTCCCCCTCGCCTTCGGCGTACTCCGTGGTCTCGCGTTTCAAGAGGAGGTAGAGCGCGCCCAGGCCGAAGAGCCCGGCGGTCACGGCCTCGACGACCCGGTGGGGCAGCCTGGCCAGGAGGGCCCCGGCCACCACGGCGATGCCCGCGTGCACGACGAAGGCCGAGGCGGCGCCGGCCCACACCGGCCAGGGCCGGTAGCGGCTCGAGAGGATGACCGTGGCGATCATCGTCTTGTCGGGGAACTCGGCCAGGAACATGAGGCCGAAGGTGAGGGCGACGACCGAGAGGTTCAAGACCGAAGTCGCAGCACCCCGGCCGAC
>DASPTT010000010.1:0-2186 GCA_035623275.1 Acidimicrobiales bacterium | reverse complement strand
GAGGTCGGCAGCCCGGAAGAGGTGGAAGACCAAGGTGGCGGCCAGGATCCCCACCGAGATGGCCCAGGCCCGTTGCTGGCCCCGGCGCACCCCGCGCGCCAGCACCAGCAGGCCGATGCCCGACAGCGCCACCAGGGCGCCGGCCGCCTGGGTCACGCCGAGGGGCACGATCTGGAGGACCGCGTGCAGCCGGGCCCGTAGCGGCGGGGTGACCGCGGAGAGGAGGTTCACGGCACCGGCGAAGGCGATGGCGCCCGCCGCCCAGCGACGGATCCGGCGCGACCGCCCCCGCAGGGCGGCGAGGTCGGGCGCTGGCGGCCACGACGCGCCGTAGGGCTGGGCGGCCACCACGACCGGGTGGTTGTCGTGGACCCGCCGATAGCGGCCGGCGAAGCGCTCGAAGACGGTGACGGGCTTGTCGTCGAAGCGGCACAGCAGGAGCCGGGCATGGAGCTCCGCGCCGGTCTCGAGCTCGACCCAGGCCAGCTGGCGGTGGTGGAGGAACACGGGCGGCAGCCCGATGCGCCCCGGGTGCTCCTCGATCACCTCGGAGGCGGCACCGGGGCAGGCGAAGAACCCGTCGCCCAGGTGGGTGAGCTCGGCCTGGCGCGAGCTGCCGGTGACCACGCCGGCGTAGCCGTGCTCCATGCGGACGCGGGCCTCGTCGCGGGCGGCGTCGTTGGCCGTCGCCCCCGCCGACTCGAAGGTGTCGTCGAAGGGCCCGACCAGCCGGCCGCCGCCGTGGGACCGCCAGGCGCGCCGGGCCAGCAGGCCGAGCACGCCGGCGAGGACGGCCAGCTCGATGGCGGACACGATGAGCACGACGAGCAGACGCGTCCCCCACCTGGCCATGCGGGCGCGGTGCAGGGCGTGGGCCGTGCGCTCGCTGGCGCCGAACAGGTGCAGGAGGCCCGTGGCCACGAACGGGATCCACAGGGCGAGCGCGATCACCGCGGGTACCAGCAGCCACCAGGCCAGCCGGGAGAAGCGGCCGTAGAGCATGCGCGACGTCACGAAGCGCTGGACGCTGCCGGGGTCGGCCAGCTGCTCGACGCCCTCGAGCCACTGTGCCGACGCGCCCGCCGGTGCCGACACGCCCGCCGGTGCCGACACGCCCGCCGGTCCGCTCCCGGCCGCCGCCTCCGGCGTCGGTACCCGCCCCCCGGGTCGGGGGACGGTGGCGTCGACGCCGACCTTGCGGGTGCCCGCCGCCGTCGACAGCCGGAGGTCGAGGCGATCGGCGAGCTGCGCGCCCAGCGCCTCGACGCAGGTGCGGGCCGCGGCGTCCGTGTGCAGCGCGTCGTCGGCGGTGCCGGGCAGCACCACCACGCGGCGGTCGTGGCCCGCGGCGAAGCGCTCGAGGGAGGCGGCGAGACGGGGGTGGGCCGCCAGGGCCGCGCGCGCCCGGGCCCCGGGATCGCCGGCACCGCGGAGGTCGAAGAGGTTGCCGGCCACCACCACGACCCCCGGGCCCTCCCACGCGTCGAGGGCGCGGGCGAAGCCCGTGCTGGCCCAGGTCGAGGGGACGGTGGCGGCGTCGGTGAGGAGCAGGTTGGCGACGATCACCACTCGCCGGCCAACGTCGATGTCGATCTCGGGCGCCGACGGCGCGGCCTGGGTGACGACGTCCACCATCCAGGCAATCTTGCCAGCGTTCGCGCCGGCGCAACCTCCGTCGGTAGGCTCGGCCCCGCCGCCGGGGGACCGGGTCGGCGAACCCGAGGAGGACCCACGCGATGGCCGACGGCACCGGCGACGAGCAGGTCCGGGGACCCGCACCCAGGGGCGCCATCGACGACTTCTACCTCGAAGAACGCCTGTTCCCGCCGCCCGAGGGATTCACCGCCCAGGCCGTCGTGCGCGACCGGTCGCTCCACGAGCACGCGGAGTCCGATTGGGAGGGGTTCTGGGCCTCGCAGGCCAGCGCGCTGGAGTGGTTCGAGCGCTGGCACACCGTCCTCGAGTGGGACCTGCCCTTCGCCCGGTGGTTCGCGGGCGGAAAGTTGAACGTGTCGTACAACTGCCTGGACCGCCACGTGGCGGCCGGTCGCGGGGACCGGGTGGCGTACCACTTCGAGGGGGAGCCGGGCGACACCCGGACGATCACCTACGCGCAGCTCCTCGCGGATGTGGAGCGCTTCGCCAACGTGCTGCTCGGCCTGGGCGTACAGCGCGGGGACCGCGTG
>DASPTT010000009.1:0-67402 GCA_035623275.1 Acidimicrobiales bacterium | reverse complement strand
GCGCGGCCGAGCCGCGTCAGGCCTCGAACCGGTAGCCGCACCCGATCTCGGTGAGGAAGTGGCGCGGCTGCGACGGGTCCCGCTCGAGCTTGCGTCGGATGCGGGCCAGCCGGACCCAAAGGAGTTCAGGGTGGTCGACGTGGTCCGGCCCCCACACTTCCCGCAGCAGCTGCTCCTGCCGGATCAGGCGGCCCTTGTTCCGTACCAGGAGCTCGACCAGCGCCCACTCCGTGGCCGTCAGGCGGACGGCACGGCCGTCGCGCACGGCACGTCTGGCGTCGAGGTCGATGGCCAGGTCGTCGGCGTCGACCCTGACGTGGGCGCGCCAGGCGCCGGGTCGCCGAAGGGCGACCCGCACCCGGGCGAGCAGCTCGGGCACGGCGAACGGCTTCATGACGTAGTCGTCGGCCCCGGCGTCGAGGGCCTCGATGACGTCGGTGCGTTCGGTCCGGGCCGAGACGACCACGACGGGCACCTGGCTCCAGGCGCGCAGCGACCGGATCACCTCGATCCCGTCGAGACCCGGCAGGCCGAGGTCGAGCACGACGGCATCGGGCAGGACGTAGGCGGCGCGGTCCAGCGCCTCATCCCCTGCAGCGGCCTGGTCGACGAAGTAGCCGCGCGCCTCGAGGTTCTTGGCCAGCGCACGGCGCAAGCGGGCGTCGTCCTCGACGACGAGCACGCGCGCTCCACTGCCCACTACCGGCAGCGGATCGACTGGGCGACTCGGTGCATCGGAACTCACCTCGACTCCGGGCCGAGGAGCCTGCTCAATCGCCGACAGCTGTCGCTCGAGTCTCACGTCGATCGCTCCGGTCCCTGTGCTCAAGCGTCGAGGCGGAGCACGTCGTCATAGGTCTCGCGGCGCACCACGACCTGGTAGTCGCCCCCGCTCACGAAGACGACGGGCGGGCGGGGGACCTTGTTGTAGTTCGACGCCATGGCGTAGCCGTAGGCACCCGTCACCGGAGTGGCCACGACATCCCCGACCTCGACGTCGGCCGGGAGGCGCGCGTCGCGCACGATGACGTCGCCGGACTCGCAGTGCTTGCCCACGATCGTGGCGGTGAGCGGCCGCACGGCGTCTCCGGCTCGGGGCAGAAAAGCCTCGTAGCGGCTCCCGTAGAGGGCGGGTCGCACGTTGTCGCTCATGCCGCCGTCCACGCTCACGTACCTCCGGATCCCGGACAGCTCCTTGATCGTCCCAATGCGGTACAGCGTCATACCCGCGGTTGCCGCGATGGCACGGCCAGGTTCGGCGGTGACCCCGAGCGTGCCCGGGAGACCGGCGGCACGGCAGGCGGCGCGCACCAGCTCCGCCCACTCGGCGATGGAGGGGGCGGCCTCGCCGGAGACGTAGGCGACCCCCAGCCCACCGCCGATGCACAGCTCCTCCAGGTCGAAGGGGGCCACCAACCCGGCGACGGCGTCGATGGCCGCGCGCAGCGCGGAGAGCTCCATGACCTGGCTGCCGATGTGCGTGTGCACGCCCACGAGGTGGACCGGGGATCCCGGGCGGCGCAAGCGGCCGAGGGCCTCCGCGGCCGCCCCCGAGGGGATGGAGAACCCGAACTTGGAGTCCGTTTGGCCAGTCGAGACGTAAGCGTGCGTATCGGGCGCGACGCCGGGGTTGACTCGCAGCAGCACGCTCGGCCTGTGCTCGCGGAGGAACGCCGGCACGAGCTGCTCGAGCCGTTCGATCTCGTCAAAGGAGTCCACCACGATGCGCCCGACTCCGGCTCGGAGCGCCTCCGTGAGCTCGGCTTCCGACTTGTTGTTGCCGTGGAGGACTAGCCGGTCGGCCGGGACGCCCGCTCGCAGGGCGACCGTGAGTTCGCCGCCGGTCGACACGTCGATGGCGAGGCCCTCCTCGTGGACCAGCCGGGCCATCGCCCGGCACAGGAAGGCCTTGGCGGCATAGGCCGTCCCGGGGCCGAAGCCGTCGCGCGCCTGCCGGCAGCGTCGCCGCAGATGGACCTCGTCGAAGACGAACACGGGCGTGCCCACTTCTGCCACCAAGTCGAGAAGGTCGACGCCGCCGACGCTGACGTGGCCGCCGTGGCCCACGACCGCGGTGTCGGGGAGGAGGTCGGCGGCCAGCGGTCGGCCGGCGAGGCGCTGGCGCGCCCCGGTACCGCCGTCAGCGGGGACCGCGTGCCACAGTGAGGGCGCGGACACTGAGCCGTTCCATGCCGGCAGCCCGAAGCCCGCTTCGCGGACGAACTGCCCAGCGCGGCTGTGGAAGAGCGCCGAGCTCGCCGGACGCCCCATGTTCACGACGCGCACCACCGCATGATGTGGCCTCCGCCCCTGGTGGCGGCCACCTCGAGCCCGAGCGGGTTGACCAGCTGGGACAGCCGGGCCAGCCGGCCGTTGAGGCACTGCCGCGTGATCGGAGCGACGGGTCCTTCGGCGTCCATCAGGTCGGAGTCGTCGACCGGGCGCTCGAACCGGCCGACGAGAAGTCCCGCCAGCCGTTGTGCGCCGGGTGGGAGCGGCACGCGACCGTCACCGGCCCACATCGACCCGCTCTCGTCAATCACCGGGCGCCCGCTCAGCGCCCGGCGCCGGGCCGCCCGCTGGCTCAAGGTCGCCAGTGCGTGGGTGATCTCCCGGTCTCCGGAGGAATAGGGGAGGGCCAGCTGGAGGACGCCTTCTGCTGGCGGAGGCTCGAGCGACGGGTGCACGAGCAGCAGCCGTGGCAGCCCGGTGGCGGCCAGCGTCGGGATGTGCGAGGCGTCCCGTGGCCACTGGAGCACGGCGACGCCGCCGTGTACGCCGAGGAAGGCGAGCACCTCCTGTTCCTGGCTGCCACACAGGCCAGGGCCGAACCACGCGCTGCTGGGCGCTGCGGCTCCTGGGGGGAGTGGGTCGGGGTCGGGTGCCACGGACATCGGGCCGCTCCTGGACGCTGTCTTGGCGGTGCTCGGTTCGTGTCGAGGCGCCTTTGACTTCGTTCTACGCCCCCGTCGGACGCGCACGCCGAGATTTCACGTGTTGCTAACGGATCGAGCCCGGGTTCTGCGGCCCCTTAGCGCGCGTGGCCGAAGCGCCAGCCGACTTCACCCGCGCGCGCACGGCGCCGACCTCGGGGGACCAAGGATCTCCTTGCCACGAGCTTGGACCTCTCGGCGCTAGCGCCGCGCTATTTCGGGTGCCCTCGCCGCTAAGAAGCCGCTAAAGAGCTTTCGTGTGCTCGCCTCGTGCGCCTAGATCACTGGGTGCACCCGGACACCCCGTCCGGCCAAGGAGGAGCAACGTGCAGGACCTGCTCTACGTCGCGGTGATGGTCGCGTTTGTGATCATCGCCGCCCTCTTCGTCGTCGGCTGCGACAGGATCATCGGCCCCGACGACGTCGCGCTCGAAGATCACGGCCGTGCCGAGCCCGAACCGGGGCCCCAGCCCGACCTGGTCGCCGCATGATCGCCGGCATCTTCGGCTGGCCGATGAGTGGGGACGAGCTCGTCGGCATCGTCATGGCGGTCCTCCTCGCCGCGTACCTGATCTACGTCCTCATCAAGCCGGAGCAGCTCTAGATGTCCGCATCCAGCTGGGGCGAGATCATCGTCTTCATCGCGCTGCTGGCCATCAGCACGCCGCTGCTCGGCAACTACATGGCCAAGATCTACAAGATGGAGAAGGCGCCGGGAGACCGGTTCTTCCTCCCCGTCGAGCGCTTCGTCTACCGGGTATGCCGTATCGACCCGGAGAGCGAGCAGCGCTGGCGCAACTACGTCCTGTCGCTGATCGCGTTCACGTTCGTCACCGGGATCCTGACCTACGTCATCCTGCGGGTCCAGGGCCACCTGCCGGGGAACCCGGACCACCTTCCGGGCGCGTCGCAGGGCCTGTCGTTCAACACGGCCATCAGCTTCATGACCAACACGAACTGGCAGAACTACGCCGGTGAGTCCACCATGAGCCAGCTGAGCCAGATGCTCGGGCTGGTCATGCACCAGTTCGTCTCGGCTGCCGTCGGCATGGCTCTGGCCGCCGCCTTCATCCGGGCGCTCATCCGCAAGCGCCAGACGACGCTGGGCAACTTCTGGGTGGACACCGTGCGTTCGACCACTCGTATCCTGCTCCCCCTGTCGTTCGTGTTCGCCGTCGTGTTCATGAGCCAGGGCGTCATCCAGAACTTCCATTCCTCGACCAACGTGACGACGGTGGCCGCGGTCGCCACCCACGACACCAAGACGGCGGCGCTGCAGCAGTCGGTGCCCGGCGGTCCGGTGGCCAGCATGGTGCCGATCGAGGCCCTGGGTGACAACGGCGGTGGCTACTTCAACGCCAACTTCGCCCACCCGAACGAGAACCCCAACCCCCTCACCAACATCCTGATCATCTGGCTGCTGTGCATGATCCCCTTCGCCTTCGCCTGGACCTTCGGGCGGATGGTGGGCTCGATGCGACAAGGCTGGGTGGTCCTCAGCGCCATGGGGATCCTCTTCCTCGTGTCGATCCTGATCGTGGTGCCGCTCGAGAACCGCGGGAACCCGAAGCTCTCACCACCGGGCGAGCACGTGGTGCAGACGGTCAGCGCCACCAATCCCGGTGGCAACCTCGAGGGCAAGGACGTCCGGTTCGGCGCCACGGGATCGGCAGTCAACGCCGCGGCCATCACCGCCACCTCCACCGGTGGCGTGAACTCGGCGCACGAGAGCTACACCCCCATCGGGGGCGCCGTGCCGCTGTTCAACATGATGCTCGGGGAGGTGATTCCCGGGGGCACGGGAACCGGCCTCTACGGGATGCTCATCTTCGTCCTCATCTCGGTGTTCATCGCCGGGCTCATGGTCGGGCGAACCCCGATGTACCTGGGAAAGCAGATCCTGGCCGCCGACATGAAGTTGGCCGCCATCTACATCCTGGTCCTGCCGGCCACCGTGCTGGTGTTCGCCAGCATCGCCATCCTGGTGCCCTTGTTCAACAAGCAGGTCTCGGCATCGGGGCCCCACGGGCTGACCGAGCTCGTCTACGCCTACACGTCGGCCGCCCACAACAACGGCTCCGCCTTCGGCGGGTTGAGCGGCAACACGCCCTGGTACAACCTGACGCTCGGCGCGTCGATGTGGGTGGGACGGTTCTTCGAGATCATCCCCGCCCTGGCGTTGGCGGGCTCCCTGGTTCGCAAGCGTACGTACGCCGTGACGGCGGGCACGCTGCGGACCGACACGCCGCTGTTCACGTTGATGCTCATGGGCATCGTCATCATCCTCGTCGGCTTGACGTACTTCCCGGTGCTGGCCCTGGGGCCGCTCGCGGAGCACTTCACCGGCCACTTCGGTCTGTAAGGAGCGTCGATGTCGGACACCCTGATAACCGCACCGGCCGTCCACGAGCCGGGTCAGCCCCACCGCCACACCCGCAAGGTCCCGCTCTTCCAGGGCGACATCATGCGCCGGGCGCTGGTCGAGGCCTTCCTCAAGCTCGACCCGCGGTACATGGTCCGCAAGCCGGTCATGTTCGTGGTCTACGTCGGCAGCATCTGGTCGACGGTGGTCTTCTTCCGCGACGTCGGCCACACTTCGGCAGCGGACAACTGGTTTCTGGGCCTGGTCGTCTTCTGGCTGTGGCTGACGGTGATCTTCTCGACGTTCGCCGATGCCATCGCCGAGGGCCGGGGCAAGGCGCAGGCCGGCACCCTGCGCCGGACACGCAAGGAGACGGTCGCCCACGTCCTGGCAACGGACGGATCGGTCACCGACCGGCCGTCGGTGCAGCTGCAGGTGGGCGACCTGTGCGTGGTCGACGCCGGCGAGCTGGTCCCGAGCGACGGCGACGTGGTCACCGGCATGGCCCTGGTCGACGAGTCCGCCATCACGGGTGAGTCGGCCCCCGTCATCCGGGAGTCCGGTGGCGACCGGTCGGCGGTCACCGGTGGGACGCGCGTGCTGTCCGACCGCATCACCGTCAAGGTGACGGCCAAGCCGGGAGAGACCTTCCTCGACCGGATGATCGCGTTGGTCGAAGGGGCGGACCGGAAGAAGACCCCCAACGAGCTGGCGCTCACGGTCGTGCTTGTGAGCCTGACGCTCATCTTCATCATTGCCGTCTCGACCTTCGACCCCTTCGCCATCTACTCCGGCGCGCCCCAGTCGATGATCGTGCTGGTGGCCCTGGTGGTCCTGCTGTCGCCGACCACGATCGGGGCCCTGCTGGCCGCCATCGGCATCGCCGGCATGGACCGGATGGTGCAGCGCAACGTGCTGGCCATGTCCGGCCGGGCGGTCGAGGCCGCCGGCGACGTGACCACCCTGCTGCTGGACAAGACCGGGACGATCACCTACGGCAACCGGATGGCGACCGAGTTCCTCCCCGTCGGCGGTGTCGAGGTCGGCGAGCTGGCCCGAGCGGCACTGCTGTCGTCGCTGGCCGACGAGACGCCCGAGGGACGCTCGATCGTGGACCTGGCCGTGCAGAGCTATGGCGTCGTCACGCTGGACACCCCGGGCGCGGAGCTGGTGGCGTTCACGGCCCAGACCCGGATGTCGGGCATCGAATGGCAAGGCCGCTCGATCCGCAAGGGGGCAGCCGACGCCGTGCGCGACTGGGTTGCTGGCCAGGGCGGCCAGGTCCCTTCGGACCTGAACGGGGTCGTCGAGGGCATCTCCATGGCCGGCGGCACCCCCCTGGTGGTGGCCGAGGGCCCGAGGGTCCTCGGCGTGGTCCAGCTGAAGGACACGGTCAAGCCGGGGATCTCCGAGAAGTTCGCCGAGATGCGGGCCCTGGGCATCCGCACCGTCATGGTCACCGGCGACAACCCGCTGACCGCAGCGGCCATCGCCGAGGAGTCCGGGGTCGACGAGTTCATGGCCGAGGCAACGCCCGAGGACAAGATGACCCGGATCCGCCAGGAGCAGGCCGGCGGCCAGCTGGTGGCCATGACCGGCGACGGGACCAACGACGCGCCCGCCCTCGCGCTGGCCGACGTCGGCGTGGCCATGAACACGGGCACGCAGGCGGCCAAGGAGGCCGGCAACATGGTCGACCTCGACAGCGACCCGACGAAGCTCATGGACATCGTCGAGGTGGGCAAGCAGCTCCTCATCACCCGGGGCTCGCTCACCACCTTCTCGATCACGAACGACGTGGCCAAGTACTTCGTGGCCATTCCGGCCATGCTCTACGCCGTCTACCCGTCGTTGAGCGCCATCGACATCCTCCATCTGCACAATCCGCACGCGGCCATCCTGTCTGCTGTGATCTTCAACGCCATCATCATCGTGTTGATGATCCCGTTGGCCCTCCGAGGCGTGCGGATCAAGGCGGCGGGGGCGACCTATCAGCTTCGCCGCAATCTCCTCATCTACGGCATCGGCGGGCTGATCACCCCGTTCGTGCTCATCAAGCTCATCGACATGCTCATCGTCGGTCCCCTGGGAGTGCACTGATGTTCCAGACGCTGCGTCGGCAGCTCCTTCCCTCGCTGATCCTCACGGTCATCGTGGCGGTCGTGGTGGGGGCGATCTACCCGCTGGTGCTCTACGGGATCGGCCAGCTCGGATGGAAGCACAAGGCCGACGGCTCCTTCATCACCCGCGACGGGGTGACCGTGGGCGCCGCTAACATCGGGCAGGCGTTCTCGGACAAGAGCGGGAATCCGTTGACCCAGTACTTCCAGCCACGGCCGTCGGCCACCAGCCCCACCGCCTACGACGCGTCGGCGAGCGGGGCGTCCAACCTCGGCCCCGGCGATCCCCGCCTCGTCGGGTTCATCCCGGGACTCAACGCCGTCGGCCTCGACGGCAGCCCGTCGAAGACCAACCCCTTCGCCACGAGTGCGGACCCCTACTGCGTGCCGACGGACCCCAACGGCAATCCGGTGATCGCGCCGAGCGCGGGGCAGAAGTACGCCAAGAACCCCGACGGCTCCTACGTGTGCGACCCGAACACGGTGGCCGAGCGGGCGCTCGCCTACCGACGGCTCAACAACCTCGGGCCCAACACGCCGGTCCCCGTCGACGCGGTGACCGCGTCGGGCTCGGGGCTCGACCCGGGCATCTCGATCGCCAACGCCGACCTCCAGGCGGACCGGGTGGCCCAGGTGCGGAACCTCCCGGTCGGCACGGTGATGTCGCTGATCAAGCAGTACACGATCGGCCGGTCGCTGGGCGTGCTCGGTGAGCCCACCGTCAACGTCCTCGAGCTCAACCTCGCCCTCGACCGACTCCGGAGCTAGGGGGTCGGGTTGCCGCGGGGTCGGCTCCGGATCTACATCGGGGCCGCCCCGGGTGTCGGCAAGACGTTCGCCATGCTCGACGAGGGCTGGCGCCGCCGCGAGCGCGGCGCGGACGTCGTCGTAGGGTTCGTCGAGGCCCACAACCGCCCCAAGACGCTGGCGCAGGTGCGCGACCTGCCGGTCGTCCCCAGGGCCCGGCTGGCCTACCGGGGTCAGGAGCTCGAGGAGATGGACGTCGACGCCGTCCTGGCGCGCCGGCCCGCCATCGCCCTGGTCGACGAGCTGGCCCACACCAACGTGCCCGGCAGCCGCAACGAGAAGCGGTGGCAGGACATCGAGGAGCTCCTCGACGCGGGCATCGACGTCATCTCGACCGTCAACATCCAGCACCTGGTCAGCGTCAACGACGTCGTGGCGCGGATCACCGGCGTCGTCCAGCGCGAGACGGTGCCCGACGTCTTCGTGCGCTCGGCCGACCAGCTCGAGCTCGTGGACATGAGCCCGGAGGCGCTGCGTCGCCGGATGGCCCACGGCAACATCTATCCCCCGGAGAAGATCGACACCGCGCTGGGGCACTACTTCCGCATCGGCAACCTGGGTGCGCTGCGAGAGCTGGCACTGCTGTGGATGGCCGACCGCGTCGACGAGGAGCTGGCGTCCTACCGCGAGCGCCACGGCATCCAGGAGCCGTGGGAGACCAAAGAGCGCATCGTGGTGGCGCTCAGCGGTGCCCCCGGTGGCGAGCATCTGTTGCGGCGTGCTGCCCGCATGGCGGCCAGGATCAACGGCGAGGTGATCGGTGTGCACGTCCGCGCCAGCGACGGTCTCGTGCGACCGGAGCCGTCCGGCCTCGAGGCCCAGCGGCGCCTCCTCGCCGAGCTCGAGGGCCGCTACGCCGAGGTCACCGGGGCCGACGAGGCGGAGGCGCTCGTCAAGTTCGCCCGGGCCGAGAACGCGACCCAGCTGATCCTCGGGGCGAGCGGCCGGTCCCGCTGGCGGGAGCTGCTACAGGGCTCGGTGATCAACCGCGTGGTCCGCGACGCCGCCCCCGTCGACGTCCACGTCATCTCCGCGCCGGTCGAGGCGGCCACCGGGTTACCGCGCCTGGCCCGGCCGGGCCGGCCTGCGGCCGTGCCCGCCCGGCGCCGCAACATCGCCCTGGTGGTCGCGGTCGTGGGTATCCCGCTGTACGGCTTCGCCCTCTCTCCGTTGCGGACGTCGTTCGGATTGCCCGGCGCCCTGCTGGCGCTGCTCTTCGGCGTGGTGGTCGTTGCCGCCATCGGCGGTGTCGTCCCCGCGGTGGTGGCGTCCGTCGTCGGCGCCCTGACCGCCGACTTCTTCTTCGCCCCGCCCATCCACAGCTTCCGGATCGCCCACCCCTCCGACGTCGTCGCGCTGCTGGTCTTCTTCGCCGTGGCCGCCGCCGTGAGCGCGCTGGTCGACCAGCGGGCGCGCCGGAGCCTGCAGGTGGCCCGGGCGCGTGCGGAAGCCGAGTCCCTGGCGCGCCTCGCCGGCGGCGCCGTGGTCCTGGGCGCGCAGCCGCTCCCCGAGATCGTCGGCGATCTGCGGCGGACCTTCGACCTGGACGCGGTCGGGATCCTGGCCCCCGAAGACCACGGTTGGCGGGAGGTCACGGCCGCCGGGTCGACGCCGCTCCCGACGCCGGAGCAGGCGTCGTTCTCGGCCGAGCTCGACGAAGGAATGGTGCTCGTCCTCTCCGGCGAGGCGCTGTCGGCCGAGGACTCGCGCCTGCTGGTGGCGTTCGTGGCCCAGGTCCGCCTCGCGCAGGAGCGGATGCGGCTGGAGTCCGAGTTGTCGTCGGCAGCGGAGGTGGCCGAGGCCAACACGCTGCGCTCCGCGCTGTTGGCGGCCGTGTCCCATGACCTGCGGACCCCGCTGGCGTCGATCAAGGCGGCGGTCACGAGCATCCTGTCGTCGGAGGTGACCTGGCAGCCCGAGGACGTCCGGGAGTTCTGCGAGACCATCGACGCCGAGACCGACCGGCTGACGGGGCTCGTCGCCGACCTCCTCGACATGAGCAGGGTCCAGGCGGGCACGCTGCCGCTGTCGGCCCGCGCCGTGGCAGTGGGAGACGTGGTGGTCGACGCCGTGCTGAGCCTGTCGGCCTCGGAGGTCCCTATCGTCGTGGACGTGGCCGACTCCACGCCGCCGGTGTTCGCCGACCCCGGGCTCCTCGTCCGGGCCCTGGCCAACGTGCTGTCCAACGCGCAGAAGTGGTCCCCGGGGGGCACGCCGGTGCAGGTGGAGGCCGGTGCCGCCGGGGAGTTCGTCGACATCAGGGTCATCGACCGGGGGCCGGGCATCCCCGTCGACCGACGCGACGACGTCTTCCAGCCGTTCCAGCGCCTCGGCGACGGCTCGGGTGGGGGCCCCGAGGGCATCGGGCTCGGCCTGGCCGTGGCAAAGGGGTTCACAGAAGCCATGGGGGGCGCCCTGGCGGTCGAGGACACCCCAGGCGGCGGTGCGACGCTCGTGTTCACGCTGCGGCGCGCTGGCGAGGACGGCCCATGAGCACGGTCCTCGTCGTCGACGACGAGAAGCCCATGTTGCGGACGATGGCGGTGAACCTGCGCGCCCGGGGCTACCAGGTCGAGTTGGCGGCCAGCGGCAGGCAGGCGCTCGCCCTGGCGGCTCGCCGTCACCCCGATGCCGTCGTCCTCGACCTCGGCCTGCCGGACATCGACGGCATCGACGTGATCCGCGGTCTGCGGGGTTGGACGATGGTCCCGATCATCGTCCTCTCGGCCCGCACGGCGGAGGCGCAGAAGGTCGCCGCCCTCGATGCCGGCGCCAACGACTACGTGAGCAAGCCGTTCGGGATGGACGAGCTCATGGCCCGGGTGCGGGTGGCGCTGCGCGTGCCGGCAGCGATCGAAGAGGCCCCGGTGGTCAAGACGGCCGACTTCACCGTCGACCTCGCCGCCAAGCGGGTCCAGTTGGCGGACGGGAGCGACGTCCGCCTCACAGCCACGGAGTGGCAGGTCGTCGAGGTCCTCGCCCGGAACCCGGACAAGTTGGTGTCTCAGCGCCAGCTGCTCAAGGAGGTCTGGGGGCTCCAGGACACCAAGACGAACTACCTGCGCGTGTTCATGGTCTCCATCCGCCGCAAGCTCGAGCCCGAACCCTCCAATCCCCGGTACTTCATCACCGAGCCGGGTGTCGGGCTCCGCTTCGTCCCCGGCGGAGTCGGCCGCCCTGGTCCTTCGTGAAGCCTGTTGCGAGCCGACCTCCCCTCCATCCGGTCGCGTTCGCTCCTCCGGTCCGGTGCGCCATCTCGGAAGGGACGAGGTCGAGGTCGTCGAGGTCGGGTCGAGGTGGGGCCCGGGGCTGTAACCCAAGGGGCCCCGGCTCGTCACCTTCGGTAGAGGACGCCCCTTCGAAACCCCAACCCGGGAGGTCAGAATGTCCCGAACGCCCCCCATCGCCACGCGGCTCCTGTTGGCGCTGACCCTGTCAGCGATTGCGGTGGCCGCGCTCGGCTGTTCCAGCACCTCGAGCGTTTCCACCGATGCGACAAGGGCCGCGACGTCGGACCAGGCGCCTGCGACTTCGGCACCGTCGACGACTTCGGCACCCTCGACGACTTCGGCACCGTCGACGACGGCGCCATCGGCCGCTGGGCTCTCGGGTGCCTGGTCCGGTCAGTACAGCGGCTCGTACAGCGGTACGTTCACCCTGAGTTGGCAGCAGTCGGGGTCGAACCTGAGCGGCACCATCGAGATCTCCTCCTTCGGCAACGCCCCCACCAACATCACCGGGACCGTCAGCGGTGGCTCCATCAGCTTCGGCACCGTGGGGGCCATGGCGGTCACGTACACGGGCACCGCCTCGGGCAGCTCAATGTCGGGCAGCTGGCAGCTCCAGGGCGGCGGCGGCAGCGGTTCCTGGAGTGCGTCGAAGACGTGACGACTTCCACTGGGCGAGGCCAAAGACCCTGTCAGGACGATCCGGTCTCCGAGACAATGGACCCATGGAACCGGCGACGAGGACGGACGAGTTCCCCGTCCAGCACGTCAGCATCCACGGCTACGAGGTCGCCTACCGGCGGGCGGGCGAGGGACCGGTACTCCTGCTCCTGCACGGGATAGCGGGCAGCTCCGAGACGTGGGTACCCGTCATGGAGCTCCTCCAGCGCGACTACACGGTGCTCGCCCCCGACTTCCTCGGCCACGGCAGGTCGGCCAAGCCACTCGGTGATTACTCGCTCGGCAACCACGCGGCTGGCATGCGAGACCTTTTGGAGGTCTTGAGCATCGAACGGGCCACGGTCATCGGCCAGTCCTTCGGCGGAGGCGTCGCGATGCAGTTCGCCTATCAGTTCCCCGAGCGCTGTGAGCGACTGGTCTTGGTGGACGCGGGCGGCCTCGGACGTGAGGTGAGCTGGATGCTACGTCTGTTGACCCTGCCCGCCACCGAATACCTGTTGCCCATCGTCTTCTCGGCACCGGTGCGCAACTGTGGGGACTCGATCCTTGGTTTTCTCCAGAACCGGGGCATTCGTCACGCCCGTGCCGGAGAAATGTGGCGGTCCTTTGCCTCGCTTACCGAGCCCGCCAATCGCCAGGCCTTTGTTCGCACCATGCGTGCCGTGATCGATCCCGGCGGACAATCCGTGAGTGCCATCGACCGCCTCTACCTGGCGGCGAACATGCCGACCCTCATCATCTGGGGCGACAAGGACAAGATCATCCCCCTCGTCCATGCAAACGCGGCTCACGAGGCGATCCCGAACAGCCGTCTGGAGATCATGGAGGGCGTGGGTCACTATCCCCACGTGGAGGAGCCCTTCCGGTTCGTCGAGGTCGTCCTGGACTTCCTCGAGACCACACAACCAAGCAGCGTCACGCCCGAACAACGACGCGACCAGCTTCGGCGGGGCAGGGGCAGCCAATAGGAGCAACCGATCGGCTCCGAGAGACCTCTCGGCCCAATGGCACGCGAAATCCGACTCGAGGGCCGTCCCCTGGGGACCTATTCCTCTGACCCCACGGGCCAAGGCCGGAGACCATGTGAACGGTGGTCGGATCGCAGCGTTCGTCGCCTGAGGCGCCCGCCATTCGGGTGCGGGGACTGGTGAAGGCCTACTCGGGGACACGAGCGGTGGCAGGCGTCGACCTGGACATCCACCGCGGAGAGATCTTCGCTCTGCTCGGGCCCAATGGGGCGGGAAAGACCACCACCGTGGAGATCCTGGAGGGATATCGAGCCAGAGACGCCGGGGAGGTCACCGTCTTGGGTTGCGATCCTGGTCGTCAGCGCGTCGAGCTCAAGCCGCGCATCGGGATCGTCCTGCAATCCACCGGGGTCAATCCCTATCTGACGGTGCGCGAGACGGTCACCATGTACGCCGGCTTCTATCCGCACCCGCGTCCCGTTCCCGAGGTCATCGACCTCGTCGGCCTCACCGCCAAGAGCAACGAGCGGGTGATCCGCCTTTCGGGTGGCCAGCAGCGTCGCTTGGACATGGCCATCGGCCTGGCCGGGGACCCCGAGTTGCTGTTCCTCGACGAGCCGACCACCGGGTTCGACCCATCGGCGCGTCACGAAGCCTGGGACGTGATCACGAACCTGGCCAGGCTCGGCAAGACGGTCTTGCTCACGACCCACTACATGGACGAAGCCCAGCGCCTGGCGAATCGGGTGGCGGTCATGGCCGCCGGTCGCATCGTGGCCGAAGGTCCCCCCGCGACCCTCGGCGCCCGCGATCGGGCCCGGGCTCGGGTCCGCTATCGGGTCGGCCCTGGGGTGGTGCCGCCCGCCGGACTTGGCGAGCCGGTCGGACCCGACGGGTGCATCGAACTGAGCGTCGAGAACCTGGAGGTCACGCTGCACGAGCTCACCGGTTGGGCGATCGAGCAGGGGGTGAGCCTCGAAGGCCTGGAGGTGACTCGGCCCTCTTTGGAAGACGTCTATCTGGCGCTGACCTCGCCGCCGACGGAAGACGGGCAGCCATGAGTGCCGTGGCCCAGACCTTCTTCCAGATTCGCTACGTGCACAAGGAGTTCTGGCGCAATCCATCGAGCGCCTTTTTCGTCTTCGCCTTCCCCCTCATGTTCCTGGTGATCTTCACCGCCTTGCTGGGCCATTTCACCGTCCACCTCGGAACGACCACAGTGAAGTCCTCTACCTATTACGTGGCCGCCATGGCCTCCTACGGGGTCATCACGGCCTGCTTCGTGAACACGGCGATCGGCATGACGTTCCAGCGCGAAGCGGGGATCTTGAAGCGGATCAACGGGACACCCCTGCCTGCCGGTTGCTTCTTGGCCGCCCGGATCCTCTACGCCCTCATCGTGGCCGTCATCCTCGTGGTCCTCACGGCGGTGTTCGGCCGGGTCGTCTACTCGGCCGACATCCCGACCGGGATCAACCTGCTGCATTTCGTGGTGATCCTGGCGGTGGGCGCGGCAACGTTCTGTGCTCTGGGACTGGCCATCACAGCGGTCATCCCCAACGCCGATGCCTCGGCTGCCATCGTGAACGCGGTGATCATGCCCCTGCTCTTTCTGTCTGGGATCTTCATCGCCTTCGGGAACGCCACTCCGTCATGGATCCTGTGGGTAGCGCGGATCTTCCCCGTCAGACATTTCGCCTTGGGGATGCAAGCGGGCTTTCTCGGCACGCCCTTTCACTGGAGCGACGTCGCCTTGGTGGCGGCCTGGGGCATCGCAGGGCTGTTGCTGGCTGTCCGCTTCTTCAGTTGGGAGCCGCGGACGTAGGGCGGACACGCTGAACCGGTATCTCCTCGTGGCCATACTCGTCGCGTCTCTTCCTCTCGGGCAGGGGTCCGGCCGGGCGTCAGCCCGCTCTCAGGCCGATCACGTTGCCGTCGCCGTCCACCATGACGGCCGTGCGCATGCCGCCGCCGACGTCCTTGGCCGGCTGGCGCACTTCGGCTCCGGCCGCCTCGAGCCTGGAGACGGCCGCCTCGAGGTCGTCGACCTCCCAGTAGCAGACCGGCCCCGGACCGAAGTCCCGGTGCCCCCGAGGGTCGATCCCGAGCTCGACCTCGCCCACCCGGAAGCCCACGTACCAGGGCCCCTCGATGTAGGGGTCGGTGCCGCTCAGCGAGCGCAGCAGGGCGGTCTGACGGGCGAGGTCCGTCGTCGGGAAGACGAGGAGGCGGAGTCCGTCGGGCATGGGGTTCCTTTCCGGTCGGCCGGGCGGTCACGGCTGGCTCGTCCGGCGGGTCTCAGCATATGGACCACCCGAGCGCCGCGAACGTGACCGGTGGCCGACCCGGGCTGACCTGTGCCGGGCATCGGCCGTCAGGCGGTCGTCCCCGTTCCGAGCATGCGGCGCGCCAACCAGGGCACGGCCACCGACGCGCCGGTCGCCGCGGCGCTGGCGCCGCCGGCGATGCCCCAACCCACCGGTCCCAGGGGCGTGCACCCGAAGAACTGGCTCACGACCGGCGTCTGGATGATGGCGAACATGGCCGCACCCGATGCCACGGTGGAGAGGAGGACCACGGGGCTGGTGCCGCCGGCCACGGCGGTCTGGGCCAACTGCGTGCCCACCAGCGCGGCCAGTGCGATCGTGCTGGCACGCCGGCGCGTGCCCGTCATCCGGCCCAGGAGCCACGCCCCGCCGGCCCCGCCGGCCGTCGTGACAGCGCGCAGGGCGATCTGCCGGACGAGGGAGGACCCCAACGACGCCTCGGGGCCCTCGTGCAGCAGTGCCTCGGGCGAGCGATGGGTGGGCGGCCGCAGCGCGATCGCCGTGGCCGGCAGCATGTCCGTGAGCAGGTTGACCAACAGCAGCTGCCTGGCCGCCAGCGGCGACGAGCCCGACAGGGCAGCGGCGCCGACGGTGAACCCGATCTCGCCCAGGTTCCCACCGAGAAGGATGGCCAGCGCATCGCGAACAGACGCCCACATGGCCCGGCCCTCGACGATGGCGTCGATGATCGTCTCGATGCGGTCGTCGGTGACCACGACGTCCGCCGCGTCGCGCGCCGAGGGCGATCCCCGCCGGCCGAGAGCGATGCCCGTGTGGGCCAGCCGGATGGCCGCGGCGTCGTTGGCCCCGTCGCCGGTCATGGCCACGACACGTCCGGAGGACTGTAGAGCGCGAACGATCCGAACCTTGTGCGCCGGCGTGACCCGGGCGAACACTGACACGTCGCGCACCCATGCGCCGAGGGCGTCGTCGCCTACGGCGTCGAGCTCGGCGCCGGTCACGACTCGGCGTCCGTCGAGCATGGCGAGCTCCTCGGCGATCGCCGTCGCCGTGCTCGGGTGGTCGCCCGTGATCATCACGACGTCGACACCCGCTCGCTGCAGGGCCTCGATGGCCGCGGCGGCGGTCGGCCGCACGTGATCGGCGAGGCCGAGGAACCCGAGCAGCACCATCCCCGACACCCGTTCCTCGTCCATGGCCGCCCGGGTGGTGGAGCGGCGCTCCGCCACGGCCAGGACACGCAGGCCCTTGGCCGCCAGGCGCTCGACCTCGTCGTCGAGCTCGGCGCGCAGGCGTGGTGTGAGCTCGATCTCCCGTTCGGGGAGCCGCCAACGCTCGCAGCGCGGGAGGATCGACTCGGGCGCGCCCTTGACCGTCACGATGCCGCCCGCGGGCCCCGTGCCGACCACGGCATGGAACCCCCGGCTCGGCTCGAACGCCAGCTCGCCCAGCCGGCGCCAGTCTCCGAGGCCCTCCTCGAGGGGCACTCCGGCCCGCCGCGCCGCTTCGACGACGGCCTGGTCGGTCGCATGGGGCAGCGTGTCGTCGTCGCCCTCGGGCGCGGGACTCGCCCGCAGTGCGGCGGCCAGGACGGCCCGGTGTTGGGGGGCCAGCCCGTCGAGGCGCTCGTCGCGCCGGCCGTCCGACACGCGTTGCACGGCGATCCGCCCCGCGGTGAGCGTGCCCGTCTTGTCGAAGCACAGGATGTCCA
Organism: Acidimicrobiales bacterium; assembly: GCA_035623275.1. Taxonomy (GTDB): domain Bacteria; phylum Actinomycetota; class Acidimicrobiia; order Acidimicrobiales; family UBA8190; genus DASPTT01. The sequence goes on along the minus strand of DASPTT010000009.1, from coordinate 50,305 downwards.
CGCGGCCCAGGGCCTCGATGGCGCGCGGGTTGCGGACCAGGGCGTTGCGAGCCGAGAGCCGCTGCGCCGCACTCAGCTGCGCCACGGTGGCGAGCAGGGGCAGGCCTTCGGGCACGGCGGAAACCATGAGGCTCACGCCCGTCCCCACCGCGTCACGCGAGGAGGTTCCCCGGAGAAGGCTCAGGCCCGTGATGGCGGCGCCGCCAGCCAGCGTCACGGGGACCGTCACCTTGGTCAGGGTCGCCAACCGCGCCTCCACGCCGCTCGGCGGCGGCTCCGGGGCGCCCACCAGCACGCGACGGGCCTCCGTGTCCTCGCCGGCCGCCACCACCACACCGAGCGCGCTCCCGGCGACGATGCTGGTCCCCTCGTAGAGCATGCACGAGCGCTCGGCCAACGGCGCGCCTGGTGTCGGCGCGGCGTGCTTGGTCACCGGCAGGGACTCGCCCGTGAGCACGGACTCGTCGACCTCGCAGCCGGATGCCTCGAGGATCCGGCAGTCGGCCGGGACGACGTCGCCGGCGACGAGGTCGACGAGGTCGCCGCGCACGAGGTCGGTTGCACGGACCTCCACGGGGACCGCACCGCGCCTCGCCGTCACGAGGGTCTCGCTCAGCTTGTAGAGCTGTTCGATCGACAGCTCCGTCCGCACGCGTTGGGCGCCACTGATCATGGCGTTGACCACCATCGCCCCACCGACCAGCGCCGCGTCGCTGACCGAGCCGACCGCCGCGGCCATGCCCGCGCCGATGCCGAGGATCGGGGTGAGCGGGTTCACCATTTCGCCGGCCACGGCACGGACCAGCCGCGCGGGACGTGACCGCACCTCGGGGGCGGGGGGACGCCGGCGCACGGCCTCCGAATCGCTCAGCCCCGCGGGCGACGACCGAAGTGCGTCGAGGACCTCCTCGGGCTCCATCGTGTGCCAGGGCGGCGCCTCCGGTGCGCTTGGCGCGCGTCGCCGTTCCAGGGACATGGCCGACGCAACGGCATCGATCTCCGCAACCACGGCGGCTGCCTGCACCGGCAGTGCCGCCCGGCGGCCGGCGCCGGAGGTCGGCCCGAGCAGCGCCCAGAGACCGCCGACGCCCGAGCCCAGCGCGGCCAGGCGTGCGCTGCGCGCGCTCACCCTGCGGGCAGCCGCGGTGGCGCCGATGACGCGCCAAGCGTCCTCGAGGCCCCGCGCCGCCAGCAGGTGCGCGCCCCACGCGGGCGCGGCTCGGTCACCCACACCCACGGCGCAGTCAGCCGCCTGCATGGCCTCTGGTACCGAGCCGTCGGCCACGAGCAGCACGGCGCGCCCCTCTTCCTGCAGGGCCCGAACGGCCGGTGCCAGGTCCGAGCCGGTGGCGACCACGCGATCCGCTTCGACGTGTTGGGCGAGGGCGCCCTGCAGGTCCGCCACGACGACGAGAAGGCCCGCGTCCCGCGCGGTCGCGGTGACGACGGCGGTGAGCGGGTCGAGCTCGGGTACCGTCGTGGCCAGGCCGACCACGGCGCCGTCGTGTACGACGCCGAACACGCTCCGGTTCTGCCCGCCGGGCCCGGTCCGGTCGGGCTCCGGTGCGTCGGGCTCCGGTGCGTCGGGCTCCGGTACGTCGGGCTCCGGTACGTCGAGAGGCGTCAACCACCAGCCGTCGTGCACGTGCTCGCGGGGCACGCGCGCCCCCAGCAGCTCGACCACTCGCGACCGTATCCCCTCGACGTCGACGTCGCCGAACACCTCGAGACCGGTCAGCGTCATCCGGCCCGTGGTGATCGCCGACGCGTCGAACACGATCGTGTCCAACCGGTCCAGACGGCGCAACGCGCGCCGATCCATGACGAGCACGTCGTGCCCGGCGAGCGCCCGTCCCACCTGCGCGGCAAAGACTTCCCGTCCCATGTTCGACGCTCTCGGAATGCCCGCCGCCAGCACGTTGGCCGCGCGCCGGGGGCTGCGAGTGAGCGCAAGGCCCAGACCGGAGGCACCGATCGATCCCAGCGCGATCCCGTCTGCGAACCGCTCGACCGGACCGGCGGGGAACGGCGTCGGCCGATTCTCGGTCGTGACCGCCGCCACCGACGTCGAGCCCTGTCGTCCGGCGAGCTCTGGCTCGCGGCGCTCCCATGCTGCGCGGTGACCCTCCAGCTCGGCGGCCACGCTTGCGCGGTGCCCGAGGGAGACGGCCAGGCCGAGGGGCCCGCCGGTGACCGCCTGTGCCATGGCATTGGCAATTCCCAGCCCGAAGTCGGTGGCGGCCGGTCCGAACCGGGCCTCGAGGAAGTGCCGGACGCGCGGCTGGTGCTCGAGCAGGGCCACGACCGAGGACAGCTCCACCGGCACCGGCGGAGTCCAGACCACGACCCGCCCGAACAGGCTGACGCCCAGCCCGACCACGTCCGCACCGAGAGCGACGGCATTGCGGCGCAGCGGCCCGACGTCCCCGGGATGCTCGGCGCGGTCCCGCGACAAGGGCTCTCCTTGCATCCCGTGGAGCTCCTCGACGGCCTCCACGACGTCGACGAGCTGGTCGACATCGGTGGCGTCCGGGTCGAAGGCAACCACGACATCGCCGACCACTGCGTTGACCCGGGCCCAGTGGACGGATTCGAGCTCCTCGAGCGCCTTCTCGACGTGGCGGGAGAGGTCCTCGAGCTCGGGCCGCTCGACGCCTTTCACCTCGATGTGGGCGCGCTCAGGGCCGACCCAGACCTGGCGGTGCCGTCGCCCGGGCACGCCAAATCGACTGGCCAGCGCGCCGATCGGCGCCAGGGGGTTGGGGACCCTCATGTCCGGATCCTGCGCCCGGCGGGCGCCCCTACGCCCCGGGTTCGCGCCCCGGGGGGTCTGTCAGTGGGCCGTCGCCAATTCCACCGTGCCGGCGACAGGTGCTCCTCCGGTCGCGCGCCCGCGCAACCATGCGAGCAGCCTGAGCAGCGCCAGCTGTGCGACGACGGCGAGGACCTCGACCAGGATCCTCTCGAGCACAATCTCCAACGCCGATCCTCCCCGCTCTCCGTGCATGCCGCCCTCGGGAAGCGTAAGGAAACCGCGCCGGGCGCGGGTGCTGGTTTGGTGACCGTGGGGCAAACCCTTGGTGAACGTTGCGCGAACACGTCGTGCTCCGGGTCCGAGCCTAGCGGGCCGCCGTCAACCCGGCGGCGTCGAGTGCCTCGGCGGCGAGGATGCGCCCGAGCCCGATCAGCTCACGCGACCGATGGAAGTCGCGGCTGCGGCACGCGTCGCGCGGCACGGTGATCAGCACGTCCGGAGGGTTCTCGGCCAGACGGACGCGGGTGAGCGCGGCGTGCATGGCCTCGATCGACTGGGACATCACGTCGAGTGCTCGCAAGCTGGTCGGCAGGTCCGCCGGGCTCGGCTCCGTCGGCGTGCCCTTCTCCTCCTCCTCCTCCTCATTCTCCTCCTCCTCGTCCTGGTCCGCCCCGAAACCGGGCGCCCGGCCGAGGCGTGTGGCCAGGGAGCGGATCATCTCGCGATCGAGCAGGCGCGCCGCACCGCCCCGGAAGCGCTCGAGCCATTCGTCCACCGGCGAGGGGTCGGCCAACGCGTCCAGAGGCGAGACCACGCCGGACGTCCCGACGCGCTCGCCACCGAGATCGACCGCGATGGTCGCGTCGGCATCCGCCGAGCTGATCGGGGCGACGGGTACGGGTTCCATGAGACCGCCGTCCACGAGGAGGCGGCCGCCCAGCACCACCGGCGTGAAGACCCCAGGGATCGCCATCGACGCCCGCAGCGCGATGTCCAGCGGGCCGCGCCGGAACCAGACGGCCTTGCGGGCGAGCAGGTCCGTGGCGACGGCGGTGAACGGGACGGGCAGGTCCTCGATGGCGACGCTGCCGACGAGGGTCCGGAGGCGGGCCAGGATCCGTTCGGCCCGGAACGCACCCGGCGCCGACAGGGAGACGTCCAAGAGGCGGAGCACGTCGAGTTGCGACAGGTCGCCCACCCACTCCGTGTAGCGGTCGAGCTGGCCGGCGCAGTAGAGGCCACCGACCACCGCGCCCATCGATGATCCCGCCACGCCGGCGATCTCGAAGCCCCGTTCCTCGAGCACCTCGATGACGCCGATGTGCGCATAGCCGCGGGCACCGCCGCTTCCCAGGGCGAGTCCGACACGCCGGGCACCGCTGGGTTTGGGTGACCCGGTGGGGGGAGGGAGCGGGGTCGGGGAGAGAACGGTCATCGATCGTGCGGTGGCCCTGATCGGACGGCACCGAGCAGGGCCCCACGTCCAGGCTGATCCCGCCGGCGGCCCGGGAGCCAGGGTCCAAGGTCCCCGTTGGCCGGGGCGGCGGGCCATGCGACGTGGGTGGGGGGACGACGAAACGGCCGGTCCCCGGCCGGTGACCTTGGCCCCTGGCGGGGATCCGGGGGGCGGTGCAATCTGGGTACGAGACCCGGTGGGCGTCGAGGAGGAACGATGGCGACGACCCAGACGAAGCCGACGACCGAGACGAAGCCGACGACCCAGGCGAAGCCCACAGGTCACGGCGCCAACGGACGAGGCGACTACGTGGTGCCCGTCGTCCACGTGCATGTTCCCGAACGCGTGGTCGATGCCGGCTTCTGGGGTGTCCTCGTCGGCAGTGTGGCTCTCGGCGCGGTCGACCTGCCACTTGCCGTATTGCTCGGGGCCGGTGTGGTCATCGCGCGGCACCGGATGCGTGCAGGGGCGTGACCATGTCACCATCCACCGCCGCCAAGGCAGCGACCAACGGGTCGGGCCCGGACGGGTCGGTCGAGGTGGCCATCCCATCGTGGCTGCCGTCCCTGCCGTCCCTGCCGTCCCTGCCGTCCCTGCCGTCGCTCTCGGACCTTCACCTCGACCAGTTCTGGCGATCCTTCGAGGGTCTCCTGAGGCGGGACGAGGTCGACGTGATCCTGGTCCTCGGCAACGTCGCCTTGGTGGCGTTCGAGGTCGTCGAGTGGCCGGTGGCGGCGCTCACCCTCACCGTGCACTTCCTGGCCAGGACGAGGTTCAAGGGGCTCGAGGCGATGGCCGAGGTGGCCGAGGAGGCCGACTGAGCCCGAGGCGTCGGGGTTCGACGCCGTCCGCTTGACCTGACGCTTGTTCCGGTGGCGCTCAGGCGCCGGTCTTCGGCGCCGCGCTCGCCGAGCTCGCTCTTGGCCTACCCGTCGGCCGGGTCGTGAAGGCCCGGCCCGCTAGCCTCCCCTCTGCTCGATGCCCGGACGGCGCACGAAAGGATGGAGGACGTGCGGCTCATCCTGGTACGCCACGCCCACGCCGGGCGCAAGGACCAGTGGCGCCGTCCGGACAGGCTCCGGCCGCTCGATGCCCGCGGTCGGCGACAAGCCGATCGGCTCGTCGACGTCCTGGTCCCGCTCAAGCCGACGAGGATCGTCTCGAGCGGCCAGCTGCGGTGCCTCCAGACCATGGCGCCGCTCGCGGCCACCCGGCGGCTCGAGATCGAGCGCACCTCGCGCCTGGGGCCGGACACACCCGCCGCGGCCCTCCGGCTGATCAGGCGTTTGAGCGCTCCCCATAGCCGCTCAGGCGTCGTGGTGTGCACGCACGGCGAGGTCCTCGGCGAGGTACTGGCCCGGATGGCCCGCGAGGACGGGTACGTGCTGCCCCGCCGTCCACCGGGACTGAAGGGCTGCGTGTGGGTGCTCGACGTTCGGCGGGGCAAACTCGTCACCGCGCAGTACATCGCCCCGCACTGACGGCCCCGTGCGCCGATTCGGCGGCGCCGGTCGTAGAGTTGCCTCATGGCGTCCTATTTCGACGAGAACGTGGAGCACCTTCCCTTCTCCACCCCCGACAAAGCCCGGCGCTACGACACCGACCGCTACGAGGGTGCCGTCGGGCTCAATTGGTACAGCAGCGATCCCACGCTCCAATTCCTCATGAGGGCGCATCTCGGCGACGAGGGGCTCGCCTGGGCGACGCCCCACCTCCAGCGCGTCGGCGCTCTCATGGGCGGACCCATCGCCCGGCGCGCCGAGGAGACCGACCGGAACCCGCCGCGGCTCGAGAAGTACGACCGGTGGGGTCACGACATCAGCCGTGTGGTGACGCCCCCGAGCTTCGAGGCCTCCAAGGCAGACCTGCTGGCCGACAATTTCGCCGGACCGTCGTTCGCCGCCGAGGCGGCACGGGCCGGCGTGGACCCCGCGCCCATGGCGGCCGCGTGGAGCTACCTCCTCGACCAGGCTGAGATCGGGATGACCTGTGCGCTCGGCACCGGCGGCGACATGGTCGCCCGGATGGCCGAGCGCTTCGCGCCCGAGGACGTGAAGCCCATCGTCCGCGAGCTGCTCGCCGACGGTGACTTCGGCGGCGAGGCCGCGCAGCTGTTCACCGAGCGGGCGGGTGGCGCGGACCTGGCGATGCTCGAGACGACGGCGACGCCCGACGGCGATTCTTGGCGGCTCAACGGCCTCAAGTGGTTCGCTTCCAACGCCAACGGGTCGGCGTACGTCGTCTTGGCGAAGCCCGAGGGTGCCCCCGACGCCACGCGTGGTGTCGCGCCCTTCCTGGTGCTGCGCACCAGGCGTGACGGCTCGCGAAACGGCGTCCGCATCCGTCAGCTGAAGGACAAGCTCGGCACCCGCGCCGTCGCCTCGGCGGAGATCGAGTTGGTCGACGCCGAAGGGTTCCTCCTGGCACCGGCACCCCGTGGGACGGGGGGTGCCGGGGGCACCGATGCCTCGACCGCGCTGGCCACGGACGCGGCAGCCGACGGCCGCGGCCTGGCCCGCATGATGGAGCTGACCAACGGCGCCCGCCTCGGTATCGCCATGATGGGTCTCGGGTGCGCCCGCCGGGCGCTGGTGGAGTCCCTCTGCTACGCACGTCGACGCGAGGCGTTCGGCGCGGCACTGATCGACCAGCCGCTCATGCAGCGCAAGCTCGCCGAGATGATCGTGGAGACGGAGGCCACTCAGGCGTTGGTGTTCGACGGCTTCCTCGGCCCGAGCTGGCGCGGGCGCGCCGGCGGCGAATGGCCGCGTCTGCGGATCGGCGCCCCGCTGGTGAAGCTCCGTGCCGCCCGCCACGGCATCGCCGCCGCCAGCGACGCCGTCGAGATCCACGGCGGCAACGGCTACATCGAGACCTGGCCGGTGGCCAGGATCTTCCGGGATGCCCAGGTCAACACCGTGTGGGAGGGCCCGGACAACATCTTGTGCCTCGACGTTCGCCGGGGCATCGACAAGGAGGATGCGCACCTCGCGCTCTTCGACCGGATCACCGGAGCACTCGAGCACGCCGGCCGCTCCGACACCGCGACGGTGGGCCTGGTCGAGCGGCGCCTGGGTGAGTTGCGCAGGTCGGTGGAGGTTTGGCGCTCGCTCGAGCGCCCTGTGGCGGAGGCTCGCCTGTTCCCCCTGGCCCAGTACATGGTCGACGTGTACACGGCTGCGCTCCTCGTCGAGCAGGCGGGCGAGGAGGAGCGGACGTCGTCGTCCTCGCGCAAGGCACTCGTCGCCAAGCTGTTCGCCCGGTCACACCTTCAGGAGGCCGGGACGTTGCGCGGGATCGAAGAACCGGCCCTGGAGCTCGAGCGGTTCAAGGAGCTGAGCGACGGGGCACTGGTCGACCCTCGCGCCTGAGCTGTCGGCTCCGGCCCGTCGGGGGCTCCGGGCGGGGACGTGTAAGCCGGTGCAGTCCGACGATTGTCACACCCTTCTGATGTAATCCATTCATGGCGATCACCGCCTTGGCGGAGGCATTGGACGAGCTCGTCGCGGCCGATCCTGCATGTCTCGCTGACGCCGAGTCGGTCGAGGAGCTTCAGCGCCAGCTCTCCCGGCTCGAGGCAGTGGTGGCCAGGGCGACCTCGGCGTTCGACGAACGTGGCGACTGGGCTGCCGACGGCGCCCGGAACGCGGTTGCCTGGGTGGCGACGAGGTGCCGGATCCCCAAGAGCCATGCCCGGCGCCGGCTCCGGCTCGGTCGGCGGGTGGCGAGCCTCCCCCTCTGCCAGCAGGCCTGGCTGAACGGCGAGGTGTCGGGCTCGCACGTCGAGCTCATCACCGCCGTGTCGCGGGAGGCGACCGCCGAGGCGCTCGAGCGCGACCAGGCCCTGCTCGTGGGCCACGCGCGGACGCTTCGATTCGACCTCTTCGCCCGCGCCCTTCGCTATTGGGCGTCCCTCGCCGATCCCGACGGGGTCGAGGTCGACCACGACGCCAGCCGTGCCCGGCGCGATGTCTACCTCGAGTCGAGCTTCCAGGGCATGTGGTTGGGGCGCATCACGCTCGACCCGGTCGCGGGCGCGATCGTGGCCGGCGAGCTCGAGCGACTGGAGCTGGCGCACTTCGACGCCGATCGGGCCGAAGCCGCCGAGCGGCTCGGCCGCGATCCCGGGCCCTATGAGCTCGCGCGGACGCCGGGCCAGCGTCGCGCCGACGCCCTCGTCGAAATGGCGACTCGCTCGCGGACGGCGCCGGCGGACGGGCAGCGCCCGGTTCCCCTGTTCAGCGTGTTCGTCGGCTACGAGACGCTGCACGGGCGGATCTGCGAGCTGGCCCAGGGCATGGCCGTGTCGCCGGGCTCCCTCGTCCCGTGGATCGAGCGGGCCGAGATCGAGCGGGCCGTGTTCCGTCCCGTGGGCCGAGTCGAGGTCAGCGCCAAGGCCCGCCTCTTCACCGGTGCGACCCGCCGGGCGATCGAGCTCAGGGACCGCGAGTGCACCCATCCCTATTGTGATCGACCCGCCTACCGCTGCGAGGCGGATCACATCCTGCCCTATTCGCTAGGAGGCCCGACCACGCAGGAGAACGGGCGCCTCCTCTGCGGGTATCACAACCGCTTGCGCAACGCTCGCCCTCCGCCGGACTGACGGCGGGGAACGCCGTGACCCTCCAGCGGTAGCGTGGGCCTGTTGCCGCGACCATCGTCATCGACCTCTGACGCGCCACCAACCCGGGAGGGACCAACACCCCTCGTGCACGCGCGCGGCCTGACGAAGCGCTTCGGGGCCTTCGTGGCGGTGGACGAGGTGGACTTCGACATCGAGCGAGGCGAATCGTTCGGCTTCCTCGGTCCGAACGGGGCGGGCAAGACGTCGACCATGCGGATGATCTCGTGCATGTCGCCCGTCACCAACGGCACGCTTCGCGTCCTCGGTCTGGACCCGGCCACCGACGGCCCCCGCATCCGCAGCCGCATCGGGCTCGTTCCACAGGAGGACACCCTCGACCTCGAGCTGACCGTCCTCGACAATCTGATGGTCTACGGCAGGTACTTCGACCTGCCTCGGAACGTGATCCGAGAGCGCACCGACCGACTGCTGGACTTCGCCCAGCTGACCGAGCGGGCCAACGACCGGGTCGAGCCGCTGTCGGGCGGCATGAAGCGCCGGTTGACCATCGCCCGTTCCCTCGTGTCCGAGCCCGAGCTCCTCATACTCGACGAGCCGACGACCGGCTTGGACCCCCAGGCGCGCCATCTGCTGTGGGACCGGCTGTACCGGCTGAAGCAGCAGGGGGTGACCCAGGTCATCACCACCCACTACATGGACGAGGCCGAGCAGCTCTGCGACCGCCTCGTCGTCATGGACCACGGCCGCTTCGCCGCGCACGGTACACCCAAGCAGCTCATCGACCGATATTCGACCAAGGAGGTGGTCGAACTGCGGTTCCGCTCCGGCGAACACGAGTCGACCGCCCGCGACCTCCACGGAATTACGGATCGGGTCGAGGTCCTGCCCGACCGCCTCCTGCTCTACACGGCCGACGGGGACGGAACGCTCGCCGAGGTGCACCGCCGCGGCTTCAGGCCGGAGAGCGCGCTCGTGCGCCGCTCGACGCTCGAGGACGTGTTCCTGCGCCTGACGGGCCGCACGCTGGTCGACTGAGCCGTGTCGACCGTCTCGGACGCTCCCGCTGCGCCGCAACGTCGGCGCGGCTCGCCCTTGTGGTGGCGGGCCATGGGCTATTGGGCCTACCAGTACCGCAAGACGTGGCGCAGCTCGGTGACGACGAGCTTCCTCTACCCAGTCCTGTACCTGGCGGGGATGGGGCTCGGCCTCGGGTCACTCGTCGACAAGCACGCGCACACGGTCGGCGGGGTCAGCTACCTGGACTTCATCGCCCCCGGCCTGCTGGCCGCCACCGCGATGCAGATCGGTGCCAACGACGCGATGTATCCCGTCATGGGAGCCATCAAGTGGATCCGCACCTACTTCGCCATGCTGGCGACGCCGCTGCGGGTGGACGATGTGCTCGTCGGCCACTTGGCGTGGATCGCGACGCGTACCGGCATCGTGGCGACCGCGTACCTCGTCGTGCTGGCGGTCTTCGGCGTGGTGGCGTCCCCGCTCGCCGTCTTCGCCCTTCCCGCCGCCGTCGCCACGGGGATGGCGTTCGCTGCCCCGATCGCCGCCTTCTCGGCGACGCAGGACAAGGACATCGGCTTCACCACCATCTACCGCTTCGGCCTCATACCGCTCTTCTTGTTCTCCGGCACGTTCTTCCCGGTGAGCCAGCTCCCGCACTGGCTCCAGCCCGTCGCATACGCCACGCCCTTGTACCACGGGGTCGAGCTCTGCCGAGGGCTGGTGCTCGGCACCTTGACCCTCGGCTCCGGGGTGGGCGACGCCGCCTACCTGCTCGGCCTGACCGCGCTGGGCGTCCTCCTGGCCCGTCGCACCTTCACGAGACGGCTGGTCGTATGACGTACCACCCCGGACTCAACGAGGAGGGAGGGGCCGAGGTCCAGGTCCGTCAGCTGCCCGAGCCGGTGCCGTCGATATCGCTGCCCCTGCGCATCACGCCCAGCGCGCTCCTCGGCAGCCGCCGAGCCCGGCGGATCGTCCAGCGCAACATCCTCGTCTATCGCCGCGGATGGATGTACTTCGTGTCGGGGTTCTTCGAGCCCTTCTTCTACCTGCTGTCGATCGGGCTCGGGCTCAACTCGCTGGTGGGACCCCTCGACATCAACGGGACGCTCGTGCCCTACACCGCGTTCGTGGCGCCCGGGCTCCTGGCGTCCTCGGCGATGAACGGCTCGATGTTCGACTCGACGTTCAACATCTTCTTCAAGCTCAAGATCGCCAAGACGTACGACGCCATCCTGTCCACCCCGCTCGGCGTGGGAGACGTGGCCCTCGGCGAGCTGTCGTGGTCCCTCATGCGCGCGGGGCTCTACTCCGGCGCGTTCCTGGTCGTCATGGCGGTCCTGGGCTACGTGTTCTCGCCCTGGGCGATCTTGTGCTGGCCCGCCGCCCTCCTGGTCAGCTACGCGTTCGCCGGCGCGGGCATGGCCGGGACCACGTTCATGCGCAGCTGGCAGGACTTCGACCTGATCTCCCTGGCCGTGATCCCGCTGTTCCTGTTCTCGGCCACCTTCTACCCGATCACCGTGTACCCCGGCTGGCTCCAGGCGGTCGTCCGTTGTACGCCGCTCTACCAGGGTGTGGCGCTCATCCGCGGGCTGGACCTGGCCATGTTCAGCTGGTCGATGCTGGGTCATGTCCTGTACCTCGGGGTCATGGGGACGGTCGGCCTGGCGATCACCGCCCGCCGGCTCGCCCGGCTGCTCCTCCCGTAGGGTCTGGACGCACCGTCACGGCAGACGCGCCGGACGCTCGCTAGCGTCGGCCGACGTGATCGACCGGGCGCCCTTCGGCCGGACCGGGCACCACAGCAGCCGGGTGATCTTCGGCGCCGCCGCGCTCGCCCAGGCGCGCCAGGACAAGGCCGACGACATGCTGGCGGTCCTCCGGGAGTACGGAGTCAACCACCTCGACACCGCGGCCGCCTACGGCGACTCCGAGCTCCGGCTCGCGCCATGGCTGGCCCAGGACCGGCACGCGTTCTTCATCGCCACCAAGACCGGCGAGCGGTCCGGAGCGGGGGCACGTGCCGGCCTGGAGCGGTCACTCGAGCGCCTCGGCGTGGACCACGTCGACCTCGTGCAGCTCCACAATCTCGTCGAGCCGGACGAATGGGCAGAGGCCCACGGTCCGAGGGGCGCGGTCGAGGCGCTCGTCGCCGCCCGGGACGAGGGGCTCACCCGCTTCATCGGGGTGACGGGGCACGGGCTGCGAATAGCCGGTATGCACCGGCGGAGCCTCGAGCGCTTCGACTTCGACTCGGTGCTGCTGCCGATGAGCTTCGTGTTGATGCAGGAGCCGGGCTATCGCTCCGACGTCGACGAGCTGCTCGAGCTGTGCGCCGCACGCGACGTGGCGGTGCAGACGATCAAGGCGGTCGCCCGTCGGCGATGGAGGGCGGGCGATGGCGGGCCACGGTTCAGCTGGTACGAGCCTCTCGAACCGGGCGGGGCGCTGGCCCGTGCCGTGCGCTACGTCCTGTCGCACGACCGGGTCTTCCTCAACAGCTCGAGCGACCTGCGGCTCTTGCGCCCGACGTTGGAGGCGGCGAGCGGGCTCGAACCGGCGGGCGACACCGGCGCCCTCGCACGGGACGTCGACGACTTGGGCATCGAACCCCTGTTCGACGGGGGAGCGCTCGAGCGGATCTGACCTGTTGACACCTCCGACCCCGGGGTGTTCACTCGCCGTGTGCAAGACGCGGCCCGGCCCGCGGCGAGCGGCGACGAGTTCCCCCGCGATCCGCGTGACGGGTGGGAGCCGGGCCCGCCGGACATTCGGGCGTTCCTGCCCAGCGCCATCGGCGGCGCCATCATCCCCATCGCCGTCTACTTCGCGGTCCGCCCGCACGTGCGCAGCGATGCCGTCGCCCTGATCCTGGCCGGCGTGCCCGCCGCCGCGTGGGTCGTGATCGAGTGGCTCCGCAAGCGGACGATGGATCCCATCGGGCTGATCGTGCTCCTCGGTTTCGCCGTCGGCGTGGGGGCGTCCTATTCGTTGGGCGGCAATGCCTTCGTGCTCAAGGCGCGCGACTCGCTCTTCACGTTCGCCTTCGGGATCGCATGCCTGGTGTCGTTGGTCGTCGGGTCACGCCCCCTCATGTTCCGCCTCGGGCGCGTTCTCTCGGCCGGTGACGACCCCGGCCGACGCGAGGTCTTCGACCGGCTCTGGGACCTCCCCGCGTCCCGGGCCGTGTTCCGCGCCCTGACCTTCATGTGGGGTGTCGGTCTCGTCCTGGACGCCCTGGCGCGGGTGCTGCTGGCGGCGTTGCTCCCCACCTCGAGGTTCGTGGTGATCTCGCCGATCGTGGCGGCGACGTTCGTGGGATCGATGTTCGTCGCCACCATCTGGTTCATCCGCTGGTCCCGCGATCGGGCGGCGGGGGCGATGGTCGTGGACGTGCCCGAGGGCCCCGAGCAAGACGTCAGTTTGTCTTGACGACCGAGCGTGAGGCCTCGGACCCGGTTGCTCAGGGGGAGGAGACGGGCGCGCCCAGCCCGGCCGATTCGAAGCCGCTGGCCAACGCGGCCAACGCGGCATCCAGGTACGACGTCAGGTCCGCATCCCCCTTGACCAGCCACTGGTCGTAGGCGGCCCGACAGGCCGCCAGCGTCGTCCGGCCGATGACCATCGGGTAGAGCGAGTCGGCGGGTTCGCCCAATCTCGCCGCCGCGAACTCGCTCACCGCCTGTTCCCACGCCTCGAAGTGGGTGGCCGCACTGGCTTGCAAGGCGGGCACGGTCCCGACGAGGTTCATCCGCGTCCGCAGCTCTGGGAGGTCCTCGGCTCGGTACCGGTTCACCCCCACGGCCACCTCACGGATGGCCGCCATGACGGCGACGTCGGGCGGCACGCGGCTGAACGCGTCCCGCAGGGCCTCGACCTCCTGGTCGAAGGCGTGCCAGAGGACAGCCGTCTTGGAGTCGAAGTACCGGAAGAAGGTCCGGCGGCTCACCCCGGCCTCTGCCGCGATCTGCTCGACGGTGGTGTCATCGAACCCCTGCTCGGTGAAGAGTCGGAGCGCGACGAGCTCGAGCGCACGCGCGCTCGTCCCCCGAGGTCGGCCACGCCGGGCCCCGGCGCCGTGGGTCCCCCCGGTGCCGTCCAACCTTGATTCCGGCACACCGTGACGTTAGCCTCCCCGCATTCGTCATCGTGTGCCAATTCTCATCGGCAGCCATCGGCCGCCGGCCGGAGCGGCGGCGCACTACGAAAGGAGTCGTAGATGCCCGACCTCGCCGTGGTGAGCGCACCCGAGCCGCCGGCTGCCGAGGCCCTTGTCCCCGCGGGGGCTCACGCGCTCGCCGAGGAAGTGCTCGCCGAAGAAGTGCTCGCCGAAGAAGTGCTCGTCGAGGAACTGCTCGTCGAAGAGGTCTCGATCGACGGCATGTGCGGTGTCTACTGAGACGATCTGGGCGTCGGCACCGGTCCCCGAGGCAGTACCGGTCCCCGAGGCAGCACCGGTCCCCGAGGCAGCACCGGTCCGCTTCGACCTCGACGCCCCGTGGCGGCGGCACCCGCAGGTGTCGGTCCGCCCTGAACGATTCGGCGCGCTGCTCTATCACTTCGGGACGCGCCGGCTCTCGTTCCTGAAGAGCCCGACGCTCCTGCAGGTGGTCGAAGGATTGGCCGGCGCGCCGACGGCGCGCGCCGCGTGCGAGTCCGCAGGCGTCGGCGAACGCGACATGGCGCGCTACGAGCAGGCGCTGGCCACGCTGGCCGCCTCGCAGATGATCCAGGTCCGGGCCGCTTCGTGACCGCCCTCGTCGACCAATTCCAGCTCGGGCTCGAGGCACCGATCTGCCTGACATGGGAGCTCACCTACGCGTGCAACCTGGCCTGCGTCCATTGCCTCTCGAGCTCGGGACGACGCGATCCGCGTGAACTGAGCACCGCAGAGTGCGAGGCGCTGATCGACGAGCTCGAGCGAATGCAGGTCTTCTACGTGAACGTCGGCGGCGGCGAGCCGACGGTCCGAGCCGACTTCTGGGACCTGCTCGACTACGCCACGGCGCACCACGTCGGTGTGAAGTTCTCGACCAACGGCACGAGGATCACTCCTGCACGTGCCGCTCGCGTGGCCGCCAGCGACTACGTGGACGTCCAGATCTCCCTCGACGGCGCCACCGCGGCGGTCAACGACGCCATCCGCGGATCCGGGTCGCATGCCGCCGCCGTGGCGGCGATGGGCCGTCTGGCCGAAGCCGGTTGCTCGGACGTAAAGCTCTCGGTCGTGGTCACGAGGACGAACGTGCACCAGCTCGACGCGTTCAAGGCGCTGGCCGATCGCTTCGGGGCCCAGCTCCGCCTGACCCGCCTCCGCCCGTCGGGGCGGGGCGCGGAGGTCTGGCACGAGCTCCACCCGACCGCCGAGCAGCAGCGCCGGCTCTACGACTGGCTGCTCGCCCACGGCGAGGGCGTGCTCACCGGGGACTCGTTCTTCCATCTTGCCGGGTACGGCGAGAGCCTCCCGGGACTGAACCTCTGCGGCGCCGGCCGTGTCGTGTGCCTCGTCGACCCCGTGGGCGACGTGTACGCCTGCCCCTTCACGATCCACGACGAGTTCCTCGCCGGCAACGTCCGCGACCCCGGTGGCTTCGAGTCCGCCTGGCGGCGCTCGCCCTTGTTCCTGGGCCTTCGCAACCCGCTCACCGGCGGTGCCTGCTCCTCGTGCTCGGCCTTCGACGCCTGCCGGGGCGGCTGCATGGCGGCCAAGTTCTTCACCGGCCTCCCGCTCCAGGGCCCCGACCCCGAGTGCGTGATGGGTCACGGTGCGCCCGCGCTGGCGGCGGTCGACCGATCGGCGACGCCGAAGCCGTCCACCGAGCATTCGCGCCGGACGCCCGTGCTGCTGGGCGCGACCCGCAGCCCGCGGTGATCGCCGGCGGGCCCAGGTCGCCGGCCGAGCTGGGCGATCACGTCTGGCCGGAGGTCGGCCGGCTCGTCGGACGCGGCGCGTGGCCGGCTGTGCCTGTGGGCTCGACCGAACAGCACGGACCCCACCTGCCCTTGTCGTGCGACACGGATGTGGCCGTGGCGTTGTGCCGTCGCCTCGCCGCCGCCCGGCCCGACGTGCTCGTCGCCCCGCCGCTGCCCTACGGGTCGAGCGGCGAGCACGCGGCCTTCCCCGGCACCCTGTCGATCGGGCAGGACGCCCTGGAGTCCGTCCTCGTCGAGCTCGGGCGATCCGCCACCGACGTCTTCCCCCGTGTCCTCTTCGTCTCGGCGCACGGGGGCAACGCCGAGCCCGTGGACCGTGCCGTGGGGCGGCTGCGTGCCGATTCCCGTGATGCACGAGTGTTCGCACCGACATGGAGCGGCGACCTCCACGCCGGGCGGTGCGAGACATCGATGCTGCTGGCGCTGACGCCAGCTCGGGTCCGGATGGGCGACGCGGCGCCGGGCGACCCCCGGCCCATCTCCCAGATCTGGCCGGTGCTGCGACGTGACGGCGTGCACGCGGTGAGCGAGTCGGGCGTGCTCGGTGACCCCACCGGTGCGACACGCGAGGAAGGGGAGCGGCTGCTCGAGGAGTTGCACGCCGCGCTGCTCGCCGAGGTCGACGGATGGGTGCCGTGAGCGAACCCGTTCCCGACGAGGGCAGGGTGGCGATCGTCACCGGCGCAGGCCGGGGGATCGGCGCGGCGACGGTGGTGACCCTCGCCGGCAGCGGCTGGTCGGTGCTGGCGGTGGACAGGGCGGCAGACGACCCAGCGCTGCCCTATGCCATGTCGACGCGCGCGGAGCTCGACGACGTCGTCGAGCGCGCCGGCGCGTGCGCCGGATCGCCGGACCGGGTACGCGGCGTGGTCGCCGACGTGCGTGACCACGAGGCCATGGACAGCGTCGTGGTCCGAGCCGAGGAGGCCTGGGGCGGCCTCGACGCGGCCATCGCCTGCGCCGGGGTGATCGCCGGCGGCGTCCCCTTGTGGGAGGTCCCCCTCGACGAGGAGCAGGCCGTGCTCGACGTGAACCTCGGCGGTGCCATGTCGCTGGCCCGTGCCGCCGTGCCGGCGCTGCTCCGCCGTCCCGAGCCGCGCTCGGGCCGCTTCGTCGCGGTGGCGTCCGCAGCCGCCACGCGCGGGCTGCCCATGCTGGCGGCCTACTGCGCCGCCAAGGCGGGGGTGACCGGGCTCGTCCGGGCGCTGGCGAGCGAGCTCGGCGGCACCGGGATCACGGCCAACGCCGTCAGCCCGGGATCGACGACCTCGCCGATGCTGGGGGAGAGCGCACGCCTCTACCGGCTGCTCCACGCCGAGTCGTTCGCCGCGCAGCAGCCGATCGGTCGCCTCCTCGAGCCCGAGGAGGTCGCTTCGGTGATCGTCTTCCTCGCCGGGCCCGGCAGCGGCGGCATGACCGGCGCCGTCGTCCCCGTCGACGGCGGGCTCGCGCTGTGATCGCACCCCTTCCCGAAGGATTCGGCATCGCCGCCGACCCAGACACGAAGGCGGTCGACGAGCACACCCTCTACGGCGGTGCGCCCGCCCGGGTGATGCGGCTGTCGGCGGCAGGCCGTGCCGCCTGGCAGGAGCTGCAGGGCGCCCCCGTCGCCACGCCGGCTGCAGGCGCCCTGGCCCGCCGGCTCACCGACGCCGGGATGGCCCATCCGCGCCCGCCCCGACTGCACGGGGCGCCGGACGTGACGGTGGTGGTCCCCGCCCGCGAACGGGCCGAGATGCTCGACGCCTGCCTCGGCGCGCTGGGGGACCGGTTCCCGGTGGTGGTCGTCGACGACGGTTCGGCCCGGCCCGAGACGATCGCGGCCGTTGCCGAGCACCACGGCGCTCGGTTGGTGCGCCGGTCGTCCAGCGGCGGCCCCGCCGCGGCCCGCAACCGCGGGGTTGCCGAGGTGCGCAGCGAGCTGGTGGCCTTCGTGGACAGCGACTGCGTGCCCGCCGGCGACTGGATCGAGCGGCTGGCATGCCATTTCGCCGACCCTCTGGTCGCCGCCGTCGCGCCGCGGATCGTTCCCGCCGACTCGCCCCGCACGAGCCGGAGGTCGGTCGAGGCCTACAGCGCCGTGAACGGCAGCCTCGACCTCGGCGCGCGGGCGGCGCGTGTCGTGCCTGCCTCGCGCGTGCCCTATGTCCCCGCTGCCGCGCTGGTCGTCCGCCGCGCCGCGTTGGCCGCGGCGTCGAGCGGCGCCCTGCCGGCGGGCGCGGAGGCCTTCGACACGTCGTTGCGCTACGGCGAGGACGTCGACCTCGTGTGGCGGCTCCACGAGGCCGGCTGGCGGATCCGCTACGACCCGGCCGTCAGGGTCGCCCACCACGAGCCGAGGACCTGGCGGGAGCTCCTCGTCCGCCGATTCCGCTACGGCACGTCCGCCGCGCCTCTGGCTCGGCGCCACCCCGAGGCCACGGTGCCCCTGGTGCTGCAGCCCGGGCCCGCCCTCGCCGTGGTCGGGTTGCTGGGCCGCCG
This sequence comes from Acidimicrobiales bacterium, assembly GCA_035623275.1. Classification (GTDB taxonomy): domain Bacteria; phylum Actinomycetota; class Acidimicrobiia; order Acidimicrobiales; family UBA8190; genus DASPTT01. The sequence goes on along the minus strand of DASPTT010000009.1, from coordinate 32,074 downwards.
CACCGCACTCGTCGGATCAGGCGTCGCGGTGTCCGCTCTGGCGTTGGCGAGCGGGCTCCGTCGGGCCCGGCTGCCGCAAGAGGGCCTCCTGCGCGGCGCCGGCCGGTCCCTCTACCAGACCTGGCTCGGGGTCGGGCGCTACGCGGACCAGTTCGCGGCGCCTGCGCTGCTGGCCGCCTTGATCGTCGCGCGCCGCGGGACCCGCCTCGTGCTGGCCGCGCTGGTGCTCGGCCCGGCCCTGGACCGTCTCGTCACGCGGCGCCCTGCCATGGACCCGGTCCGTTTCGCTCTGGCCCAGCTGGCGGACAGCACGGCCTACGGCGCGGGGGTGTGGCTGGGTTGCGCGCGCGAGCGCACGCTCCGACCCCTGCGGCCGGTGGTCGTGTGGCACCCCGTCCGCTCCGGATCGTCAGGAAAGGGATAGCCCAGATGGCACACGCGTGGTTCGAGACCGTGGCCGAGGCGCAGCGACGCGCCAAGCGCCGGCTGCCCAAGTCGGTCTACGGCGCGCTCGTCGCGGGGTCCGAGCGGGGGCTCACGCTCGACGAGAACCTGCAGGCGTTCGGCGAGCTCGGCTTCGCGCCCCACGTCGCCGGCCACAGCGCCGAGCACGACATGGTGACCACGGTGATGGGGCAGCCGATCTCGTTCCCCGTGATGATCTCGCCGACGGGGGTGCAGGCCGTCCACCCGCTGGGCGAGGTGGCGGTGGCGCGGGCGGCAGCGGCTCGGGGCACGGCCATCGGCCTCAGCTCCTTCGCCAGTCGGCCAGTGGAGGAGGTCGTCGCCGCCAACCCGCAGACATTCTTCCAGCTCTACTGGGCGGGGACCCGTGACGAGATCGCCCACCGCATGGCGCGGGCGCGTGCGGCCGGTGCGGTGGGACTGATCGCGACACTGGACTGGTCGTTCTCGCACGGGCGCGACTGGGGGAGCCCTACCATCCCCGACAAGGTGGACCTGCGCGCCATGCTGCGCTTCGCGCCCGAGGCCCTGGCCCGGCCGCGCTGGCTCTGGTCGTTCGCCCGCACGGGCCGTTTCCCGGACCTGAAGGTCCCGAACATGGCGCCCTCCGGCGGGCCGGCGCCCACGTTCTTCGGCGCCTACGGCACGTGGATGGGCACACCGCCCCCGTCCTGGGACGACGTGCGGTGGTTGCGTGAGGAGTGGGGGGGGCCGTTCATGCTCAAAGGCGTGATCCGTGTCGACGACGCCAAACGTGCCGTGGACGCCGGAGTGGGAGCCATCTCGGTCTCCAACCACGGCGGCAACAACCTCGACGGGACGCCCGCGCCGATCCGGGCCCTACCGGCCATCGCCGAGGCAGTCGGCCGGGACGTCGAGGTGCTGCTCGACGGCGGCGTGCGACGGGGGAGCGACGTCGTCAAGGCGCTCGCGCTCGGGGCGCGGGCCGTCATGGTCGGCCGGGCGTATCTCTGGGGCCTCGCCGCCAACGGCCAGGCGGGGGTGGAGAACGTCCTGGACATCCTCCGCTCCGGGATCGGTTCCGCCCTGCTCGGCCTCGGGCGGCGCTCCGTGCGCGACCTCACGCCGGACGACCTCGTCATCCCCCCGGGATTCGAGCGCTGTCTGGGTGCGGGCTCCGGCGCATGACCCCGCCGCATGACCCCGCGGGCGTGGGGAACGCGCTCTTGGGGTGCGCCTATTGGTGGACGACCATCCCCCGGATGTTCACGCCGTCGCGCATGTCCTGGTAGCCCTGGTTGATCTCCTCGAGCGGGTACGTCCGGGTCACGAGCTCGTCGAGCTTCAGGGTGCCCTCCATGTAGAGCCGGAGCAGGTGCGGGATGTCCCGCCGCGGGTTGGCGTTGCCGAAGATGCAGCCGACCAGCTCCTTGCGCATCATGGCGAACTCGAAGAGGTTCAGCTGGACGTCGTTCTGCGCGATGGGGGCGACCGCCGTCACCACGCCGCGCCCGGCCTTCTTCACGAGCGACATCATCGGGGCGATGAGCTCGCCGGTGGCGAGGCCGACGGTGAGGATCGCCTTGTCGGCGTTGGCACCGCGGGTGAGCTCGCCCACCATCGCCTGGGCCTCCTCCATCGATGCTGCCGTGTGGGTGGCGCCGAACGTGGGGGCCTGCTGGCGCTTCCACTCCAGGGGGTCGACGGCGACGACGTGGCGGGCACCGGCGAGATGGGCGCCCTGGACCGCGTTCATCCCCACACCGCCGAGCCCGATGACGACCACCGTCTCGCCCGGGCGGACGTCCGCGGCATAGGTGGCCGAGCCCCAGCCCGTGGTGACGCCGCATCCGACGAGCGATGCCTTGTCCATGGGGATGTCGTCGTCGATCTTGATGCAGCTGGCCTCGTTGACGACCGTGTAGGGGGCGAAGGTGCCGAGGCAGGTCATGATGCCGAGGTCGGTGCCGTCGGCTGCGTGGTGCCGGGCGGTGAAGTCGCTCACCTGACGCCCGGCCAGCAGGAACGCCCCCAGGTCGCACAGGTGCTGCTGGCCGATGGCGCACGAGGGGCACCGGCCGCAGGAGGGGATGAAGCCGAGCACGACGTGGTCGCCGGGAGCCACGGTGGTGACGCCGGGGCCCACCTCGAGGACCTCGCCCGCGCCTTCGTGCCCGCCGATGACCGGGAACTGGTTGAGCCCGAGGAGCTTGGCGATCTCGGGGTCGAGGACCATGTCGCCGGTGACCAGGTGCTCGTCGGAGTGGCACAACCCCGTGGAGGCCAGCTTGATGAAGACCTCACCGGCCTTGGGGGGGTCGAGCTCGACCTCCTCGACGCTCCACTTGGTGTGCGGTTCCCAGAGGATTGCGGCGTTCATCTTCATGGTCTGTCGGCTCCCCTCCATCCGGCGATGACAGGCAGAGTGTAGGACCTCGGGGCCGAGGCCGCAGGAGGCGCTTGCCCTGGTCAGACGGTCACCGCCGGGGTCGAGGGTTTCGGGCCGCGGTCCTCCGGCGGACAACGCCGGGACAAACCCGGGCCGCGGCACGCCTGGGAGCCCCGCCTGGCCGGCCGCGGGCGTTTGCACAGGTCAAGGGCTCAGTCCCCTGAACCGATACCCGGAGAATGGACGGTGCCACCACCGCCGAGACCCGCGCGCTCGCGCCCCTCGGGACGCGCCTGCGCCAGGGGATGGCCGATCCCGCGATGCTGGCCAACCCGCCGGTGGCGGCCATCTTCTGTCTGCTGGCGGCCAAGCACCTGGTGGCGCCCGACCCGTACTGGTTCTACGTGGCCGTGGTCCTCGGCGGCGGGGCCGTCGCCATCAGCTCACGCGCGGTATGGGGCATGGGGGTCCGCCCCTGGCATCGCGACGCGTACGTGGCCGCCAACATGGCGGTGATCGCCAGCGTGGCCTACTCCACCGGCTGGGGGCCGATCCTGTCGATCGGGTTCCTCTTCGGTGCCGCCGGCGCGTTCCACATCTACGGCTCACGGGCCATGTGGCCGGCGCTGGTGTGGACCACGGTGTGCATGGCCCTGGCCCAGACTGCCATCGCGCTGCGCATCGCGCCCACCTTCATCCCCTTGCACCTGGTCCAGGGCGTCGCCGGGCTGAGCCTCACCGGCGCCCTGCTGGTCATCGCCCTGCTGGGCCGGGCGGCGTCGACGAGCGAGCGCGTCGAGGGCGAGCTGCGCCAGTCCGAAGGGCGGTTCAAGGCGCTCGTCTCCAATGCGTCGGACATCATCGTGGTGACCGACATGCGCGGCCTGGTCCAGTACGTGAGCCCGGCCTTCGAGCGCCGGCTCGGGCGCTCGGCTGAGCCGTACCGGTCACGGTCGCTCGGCAGCCTCCTGCACCCCGACGACCGAGCGCGGATCGAGGAGGAGTTCCCGGCGATCTTCTCCGACCCCGACGGCGTGCTCGCCATCGAGCTCCGCCTCCCGCACGCGGACGGGAGCTGGCGGGACTTCGAGGCCTCCGTGACGAACCGCCTCGACGACGCCGACGTGGGGGGCCTCGTCACCAATCTCCACGACGTCACCGAGCAGCGGCAGATGAGCCGTCATCTCGAGCACGCGGCGATCCACGACCCCCTCACCGGGCTGCCCAACAGGGTGCTGTTCATGGACCGCCTGACCATGGCACTCACCCGGGCCGCCCGCGCCGAGCGAAAGGCGGCCGTGGCCTTCCTCGACCTCGACCGGTTCAAGCTGGTCAACGACGGCCTCGGGCACGCGGCGGGCGACGACCTCCTCGTGGCGGTGGCCAACCGGTTGCGTCAGCCGCTGCGCAGCGGCGACACCGTGGCCCGCTTCGGCGGAGACGAGTTCACCATCCTCTTCGAGGACCTCGGCAGTCTCGAGGAGGCACTGGCCGTCACGCGCCGCATGCTCGCCCAGCTCCAGCGGCCCTTCGAGCTCGCGGCCGGTCCGGTGTTCGTGAGCGCCTCCATCGGGCTGGTGATCTCCGACGAGGACTCCGCCTCCTCGTCGATGCTGCGGGACGCCGACACCGCCATGTACATGGCCAAGGAGGGCGGGCGGGGCCGGATCGAGGTCTTCGACGCCAAGAGCCACCTCGTCGCGCTGGAGAGCCTCAACGTGATGAACGAGCTGCACAGCGCCTTGCGCCTGTCGCAGTTCCGGCTTCACTACCAGCCCATCGTCGACGTCGCCTCGGAGGACGTCGTCGCCGTCGAGGGCCTCATCCGCTGGATGCACCCGACGAGGGGCCTCGTCGGGCCGCTCCACTTCATCGACCTCGCCGAGGACTCGGGGCTCATCGTGCCCATCGGCGAGTGGGTCCTTCGGGCCGCGTGCGCGCAGGGGGCCCGCTGGGAGGCGATCGCGCTGGAGGCGGGCGCACGGCCTGTCGAGGTGCACGTGAACGTGTCGCCGCGCCAGCTGGCGAACGCGGACTTCCCCCGCACGGTGGCCGCCGCGCTCGACGACAGCGGCCTGAGCCCGGACCTGCTGTGCCTGGAGATCACCGAGCGGACGCTGACCCGAGACGAGGAGGCCACCGCCGAGGCGTTCCGCCGCCTGCGCGCCCTCGACGTCCGCATCAGCGTCGACGACTTCGGCACCGGGTACTCGTCGTTGAGCTACCTGAAGCGCTTCCCGATCGACTCGCTCAAGGTGGACCGCAGCTTCGTGGCCGGGCTCGGTGAGGACCCCGAGAACTCGGCCATCGTCGAGGCCGTCATCGCGCTGGCGCACTCGCTGCGGCTCGACGTCGTGGCCGAAGGGGTCGAGACAGCGGTGGCGCTCGACGAGCTCCGGCGCCTGGACTGCGGCCGGGCGCAGGGGTACCTCTTCGGCGCGCCGGTGCCGCCGGAGCAGCTCGACGACGTGCTCTTCGCCGCCGCCCTGCGCGACACCGCCTGAACCGGCAGTCCCCGCCCGGTCGACGGACGCGTGGGGTCCACGGGCAATGATGGAAGACCCATGACCGAGTCCATCGACAGGCTCGCCCACGCCGTGCTGCTGCCGGCGGTCGCCGACCTCGGGTCCGCGGCACTCGCACCCCTGCTCGAACGGGGGTGCCGCGCCGTGCTCCTCGGTGAGACACGCGCCGAGTACCTCGCCCGTGCGATGAGCTCCGAGCGGGTCGCACACGAGACGTCCGAGATGGTCCGGCAGCAGACCACCGCCCTCCGTGAACGGGCCGCGGACGAGCTGCTGGTGGCCGTCGACCACGAGGTCGTCGGCATCCGCCGCTTCGCACATCTGCTGCCCCCGGAAAGGGGTGTCGCCCCGGAAGAGGTGCGCGAAGGGGCGACCGAAGCCGGCAGGCGCCTGCGTGCCCTCGGGGTCAACGTCGTGCTCGGCCCGATCGTCGACGTCGTCCGGGGGGCGCAGCCGTGGCTGTCGGGGCGGAACCTCGGCCCCGACCCCGCCGTCGTGGCGGCGACGGGGCGCGCTGCGGTGGAGGGGCTCCATGCCGCCGGGGTCGCCGCGGTCGCCAAGCACTACCCGGGCCACGCAGTCCTCGTCGACGACCCCGCCGTGTCGCCTGCGACATTGCGCACGCCGCTCGACGAGCTCGACGGCGCCGACGAGGAGCCGTTCGCGGCCGTCGTCGACGCCGGGGTCCGCGGGATCATGCTGGGCCCAGCCGTGGTGGAGGCCGTCGACCCCTCGGAGGCCGCCTCGTGCAGCGCCGCCGTCGTCCGCCGCCTACGCGAGCGGCTGGGGTTCCGCGGCGCGCTGGTCAGCGACGACCTCGACGCGGTCGGCATCCTTCGGGGTCGGCGAGTCGGGGACGCGGCCGTCGCCTCGCTTGCTGCGGGTACCGACCTCCTGCTGGTCGCCGTCACGGCCACCGCGGCGTGCGCGGCAGCGATCGCCGCGGCGGTGGCAGGCGGTCGCATCTCGGCGGAGCGCCTCGCCGAGGCCGCCGCCCGGGTGGGACGGCTCAGCCCGAGAAGCTCAGCGCCGCCGTGACGTAGGCGCCGCCTCCTCCGACGGCGACGAGCACGCATCCGGTGGTGCAGGGGACAGGGTGCGTCGGGTCGAGGGGGACGGCGGCGGCGCTGGCCCTGACGGTGAAGGTCGTCGAGCCGCTCCGGTCCTCGCCCGTGACGACGAAGGGCTGCGCCGCGAGCTGCGCGCCGCAACCGAGCAGGCTCGCGTCGCTCGCCGTCGCACACTCGGACAGGAAGACCTTGCCACCGATGCCGAAGCCGCTGACGGAGACCTGAACCGCCTGGCCGTCGCGCAGCCCGGACGCGGGCGCGACCGAGACGGCGGGATGCGTGTACTGAGGAGCGGTCGTCGCAGGTCCCGAAACGGCCGACGAAGCTGGCGATCCGCACCCCGCGGCGAGCCCCGCGGCTAGCCCCGCGACGAGGACGGGCGCAAGGACACGCACCGAGGCCGGTCGGACGCGCTCAGTCGTGGCAGTGCTCCTCGGGAGAGGGCGGGAGGTCGAGGGCCGGGTTGCGGTCGAAGAACCCCACGGGCACCAGGTGGAAGCCGGCGTACTCGACCGGCATCACCGGCCAGTCCTCGGGCCTCGGCACGTGGGTGACGCCGAAGGTGTACCAGAGGACGATGTCGCGCTCGGCGATCGGGCGGTCCTGCGCGCTCCAGCGCGGCAGGCCGTCGCCACCGCGATGCTGGTTGGGGTAATCGCCCGCGGCGCGCCGCTCGTCGGGGGCGAAGGGCGTGACCCACAGGTTCTTCGTGGCGAACCCGGCGCGCCGGGCCACGCTCGAGCCGGCGTCCGCGAGCAGGGTGGGCGTCGGCCCGGGCAGGAGCTTGTAGGCGGTCGGCTGGCCGAGGCGGTTCCGACCGTCGCCGCTCACCACCTTCCAGTAGCGGCTGCGCGACGGGTCGACCACCCGCTGCGCCTCGCCTTCGCTGGCCAACGGTGTGCCCACCGATTCGAAGGCGTTCGCCCACGGGTTGTCGGGACCGGGCAGCAAGGGACGCGCCTCCATCTCGTACACGGTGTTGGCGGCACCGTCGACCTCCATGTCGAGCCGGACGTTGAAGAGGTGCTGGTGGTAGGGCGCGGCGAGCTGAGGGGCGATGACCGACGCGAAGCGCGGCGTCGTCCCCGGCTCGATCCCCATCGTCGAGAGGACGCCCGTGAGCTTCACCTCGAACTGGATCGTGCCGTCGAGGTAGAAGTACCAGAAGAACCCGTAGTCGTAGTTGCCGACCGTCGCGATCGAGCTCACCACCAGGCGGCGTGACCGGCGCACCTCCGTCCGGTTCGAACGGCCGTCGTGGTGCTTCCAGAGGATGCCGTAGTCCTCCTCGTGCATGCAGATGGCGTTCGGGACGACGTAGGGCTTGCCCCGCTCGGTGCTGAAGGTGGCGTCGAAGTAGTGGATCTCGCCCAGACAGTCGCAGCCCAGCTTGAGCGAGTTGACCATCCGGCCCAGGCCCCACTCGCCGCAGTCGAAGGCGTTCTTCCATCCGTGCACCGGTCCGGGGTCGCCGTAGGGCACCACCATCTCGCTGACCGACGCACGGTGGAGGATCGGTCGGACTCGTGCACCGTCCTCGAAGGCAACCTGGTGGAGCACGAGGCCCTCGATGGCGTCCATCGACAGTCGCATCCTCCAGCGCTGCCAGCGAACGGCGTTGCCCTCCACGGCGAAGCTCGGGCCCTCCGGCTGGGTGATCGAAAGAGGCCGGAGGTCGTCGCGCAGTGACGGCTGGTCCTCGGGGTAGTAGCTGCCCGGTTCGCTGGGGATGGGCACGACGCCCGTGTCGAGCACCTCGAGGACCTCGCCCCTGGCCATGTCGACGAAGGCGACGACCCCCTCCACGGGCCGGGCATAGCCGTTGTCCTCGGGCCCGGTGCGCACGTAGGCCAGGCAGCGACAAATGCGCCGGCCCTTCTCGTGCGGGGAGCCGAAGGCCCCGGCGGGCCACGGGTCGATCTGGATCTGCTCGGGGTCGTGCAATCCCCGCTTGGCCATGGCCGCGTTCCACCCGGGGTGGGCCTGCAGGGCGAGGATCGCCGCGTAGGACTCCTCGAAGAGCAGGCCCGGCCGGACGTCGTCGACCTCGACCACCGAGACGATCGCCCCGGACGTCACCGACGCCACGACCTCGACGACGCGCGCCTCGGGACCGACGGTCAGGACCATCCGGACACGGCGCTCCACCACCGCGCCGTCGACGTGGTCCCGCACGGCCTCCTTGGCCGGCTCCGCCAGGGCGACGTGCGCGAAGCGCGTGGACGCCGGGAACCGGCCGTCCTCGCGGACCAGCCGCGTCGCCTCGGCGATCTCGGCCGCGCCCAGGGCCGACAGGGGGTGCGAGGCCTTGGCAGGCGGGACGGACCCGGCGTCGGCGGTCACGGTGTCACGGTATCGGGGTGCCGCCTGCTCGGTGGCGAGGGCCGCGACGGCGGCCGCAGGCCCTACGCTGGATGCGTGCGCTACGGCTACGTCGGCAACGGGTCCTGGATGGTGGGACTGGCGTTCTTCGCGGTGATCCTGTTCCGGGTCCTCGCCTCCAACCGCGCCCGCGCCCAGCGGCGGCCGCCGCCGACCGGCGCGTCGCCGCTGGTCGGCCAGGCCCGGCCGCCGGGGCCGCCTGCACCGTCCGGGCCGCCGTCGCCGACGGCACACCGGCAGGGCCCGAAGGCCGGTTCGATCGGCTCCGCCGGTGTTGCCGCAGGTTGGCTGATCGACCCCACGGGCCGCCACGAGCTGCGCTACTGGTCCGGGACGGAGTGGACGAGCCACGTGAGCGACGGCGGCGTCCCCGGCACCGACGACCCACCGAGCCACCAGGCCGCCGATCCCACGTGACGGACCAGCCGGCAGGCTCCCGGGCGGCGGTCGTGCTCGACGACCCCCGCCACGGCCCGCTGCCGGCCCTGCTGCTCGTCCTCACGGTGCTCTCGGGCGTGGTGGACGCCGTGAGCATCCTGCGCCTCGGCCGGGTGTTCGTGGCGAACATGACCGGCAACGTCGTCTTCGTCGGATTCGCGCTCGCCGGCGCGCCGGGCTTCGTGCTGAGCGCCTCGCTCTCGGCCCTCGGGGGGTTCGTGCTGGGCGCGGTCGTCGGCGGTGGGGTCGGCAGGCGCTTGGGCAGGGACCGAGCCGTGCTGCTCAGGAGCGGCACCCTCCTCGAGGCCGCGTTGCTCGTCGCGGCGCTCGTCGTCGCCGCGGCGCACGGGAACACGTTCGGGCGGGCCACGACCGACCTGCTCGCTGCGATGAGCGCGCTGGCCATGGGGCTGCAGACGTCCGTGGCTCGCCGGCTGTCCGTGCCCGACCTGACCACCACCGTGCTGACCATGGCCCTCACGGGCATCGCCGCGGATACAGGGCCGGACGGCGCGCCGGCCCGGACCAGGCGGTTGATGGCCGTGGCGGCCATGCTCGTCGGTGCCGTCAGCGGCGCCCTGCTCGTGCTGCACCTCGGCGCCACCGCGGGCTTCGCGCTGGCCGCCGGCCTGGCCCTGGTGGTCGTCGCCGGTGCCCTGGCGGCGGCCCGACGCCCCGCCACCTGGCGCGCCGGCTGACCCCCCGTCGGGCTGCGGCCCCGTCCGATCACTGTGCCGTTAGGGTGCGCCCGTGCGCGGGCGAGCCGGGGTGCGCGGACGACGAGGGCTGCGGGTCGCGACGGGTGCGGCGGTCATCGTGTCCCTCGTGGCGGCCGGCGCGGCCGCCGGCGTGCTCCTCGCGAGCCCTCGGGTGCCGCCGGCGAGCGGACCCGCGGTGACCGAGCCGCTGGCGCGAGCCCCGTTGCGCGGCCCGTTGCTGGCGGCGGGCGGTCCCGACATCACCGACCGGTGGGGAAGGGTCGTGTACCTCCACGGTGTGAACGCGGTCTACAAGCTCCCGCCCTACGTGCTCAGCGCGGACCCGGGCCAGCCCTGGAACCTCGACGGCGAGGACGCGGCGAGGATCGCATCCCTCGGCTTCGACGTCGTCCGCCTCGGCATCGTCTGGCAGGGCATCGAGCCCGGGACCCTCGGTCCGAACGACCCCCGCATCTGCACGCCCGGCGCCCCGCGCGACCCGATGCAGTGGAACCAGGCTGCCGCCGACGGCTATCTCGACCGCGTGGCGGCCACCGTGGCCACGCTGGGCGCCCACCACATCTACACGTTGCTCGACATGCACCAGGACGTGTACTCGTCGGCGTTCGGCGGCGAGGGCGCGCCGCCGTGGGCGGTGTGCACGGGGGGCGCGCCGATCGGGCGGTTGCCCGGGCGCTGGTCCAACACGTACGCCGATCCCGGGCTCAACGCCGCCGTGGGCCACTTCTGGACGAACGACGTGGTCGGCGACCTCCAAGGCGAGTACCTCCGGGCCTGGCAGGCCGTGGCCGAGCGCTTCCGCTCCGATCCCTGGGTCGTGGGCTACGACCCGATGAACGAGCCGTTCACCCGCGCGGTCGTCGTGACCGATCCGTTCACCGGACCGTCCACGGACTTCGATCCCGAGGTCGCCCAGGACCTCGAATGCCTCTACACGGGCGCCGCGCACCCCGGCCGCAGCGAGGCGGACGGATCCGTCCTGCAGTGCCCGCCCCAGGACCCGGCCATCGGCCTCATCCCCACCCTGGAGGAGACCGACCCGACCCATCCGGTGTTCTTCGAGCCCGACATCTTCACCAGCCGCGGCCGGCCCAACGACGTCGGGCCCATGGACCTTCCGAACCTGGTGTTCAACTTCCACGACTACTGCGGGTACCGGAGCCCCGTCACCGGTGACCCCACGGACCTGGTCGCTTGCGCGCGCCAGGAGATGCAGACGATGCGCCTCCGTGTCCGGGAGCGCGCCGGGATCTCCAGTGCAGCACAGCCGGCCGGTCCGCCGCTGTTCATGAGCGAGTTCGGCGCGACCACCAGTGAGCCGCTCCTGGCCCTCTTGACCGCCGATGCCGATCGCATCGGGATCGGCTGGATCTACTGGGCGTGGAAGTACTACGACGACCCGACCGGGAGCTCGAACGAGGCACTGGTCCTTCCCTCCGGCGCGTTCTCCCCGGGGGTACGAGCGCTGGCCCGCACGTACCCCATGGCCGTCGCCGGCTCACCTTCGTCGATCTCGTTCGACCCGGACAGCGGCGCCTTCGAGCTCGTGTACACCCCGAATCCCGCGGCACGGGCGCCGACCCTGGTGTTCGTGCCCGTGTCCGTGCACTATCCCCACGGGTACTGTGCGGCGGCCAGCGGGGGGACGATCCTCTCCGCCAAGGGCGCGACCGATCTGGTGGTCCGCAACGACCCGGCCGCTGCCACCGTCGTGGTCACGGTGCGCGCCGGCGCTTGCTAGCCCCCCTGCGGCCGTCCCCCCTGCGAGCGACCCGTGGCGAGGCCGGCGCGCAGGCGGGCCCGGCGCTCCGCTGTCGGGGGCCTTCCGCCCGACCCGGAACGGTCCCCGCGCTCGAGCGCGAGCAGGGCGGCCCCGACGACGGGCGCCGAGTCGAGCACGGTGACCTCGGCCCCCGGTGCGACCGACCGGATCCCGGACTCCACGCGTGCGGAGAAGCCTGCCTCCCTGCCCTGGAGGATCCCGCCGCCGAGGACGACGACGGGGCGGCGATCCTCCACGTGGAGCCGGTGGACAGTGGCGCGGACCATGGCCACGACCTCGTCCGCCAGCTCGTCGGCGGCACGCCGGGCGACCGTGTCGCCGTGGGCGGCCGCGTCGAGGACCACCCGCGCCAGCTCGAAGAGGTGCTCGTAGGGGATCGAGCCCGTGTAGACGGCTTCGAGCACGGCGAGGGGGTCGGGGCGGTCGAAGTGCGCCGGCACGAGCGCGGCCAGCTCGCTGGGTTGCCCACGCCCGTCGACGGCGCGCAGGGCCAGGCCGAGCGCACGCACGCCGAGCCACGCGCCGCCGGCGGCGAGGTCGCCCGACAGCTCGCCGAGCGACGGGAACCAGACCGTGGCGCCGTCAGGCCCGCGCCCCGCGCAATTGATCCCCGTGCCACAGACGACGCCGATACCCCATTCGGCGTCCGTGCCGGCCCGCCAGACCGCGAACGTGTCGTTGGCGACCACATGGTCGTCGCTCCATCGTCGCGACGCGATGGCGGCGCCCAACGAGGCCTTGTCGACGTCGAAGTCCAGCCCGGCCAGGCAGTAGGCACCGACCGGTGCGACCGGGCGGCTCGCCGGGTCGACCCCGGCGCCGGCGCAGGCGCGCCCGACCGCGTCGTCGATGACGGCCATGGCCGCCTCGAGGCCGACCAGCTGATGGTTCGAGCCCGGCCCACGCGCCGTGCCCAGCACGGTGCCGTCAGCCGAGGCGAGCACCACGTCGGTCTTGGAGTTCCCGCCGTCGACGGCGAGCACCGCGGGACGCTCGGTCATCGAGGTGGCATGTTAGGTTCGCCCAGGTGGGGGTGACACCCGCATGGGGGTGAAGGTCGCCGTGGTGGGCGGCGGCAGCACGTACACGCCCGAGCTCCTCGAGAGCATGTGCGACCACGCGGACCGCATCGTGGTGGACGAGCTCGTGCTCCTCGACCCTGTCGCCGAGCGGCTCGCCGTGGTGGCAGGACTGGCCGAGCGCATGCTGCGAGCGCGCGGTTGGCAGGGCCGCTTCGAGGCAACCGCCGAGCGCGATCGGGCGCTGGACGGCGCGGACTTCGTGGTCGTGCAGTTGCGAGTCGGTGGCCAGGCGGCCCGCTTGTCGGACGAGACGCTCCCCTTGGGGTTCGGGTGCATCGGGCAGGAGACGACCGGGCCGGGTGGGCTGGCAAAGGCACTGCGGACCGTCCCCCTGGTGCTCGAGCTCGCCGAGGAGACGGCGCGCCGCGCCGCACCGGGCGCGTGGCTCGTCGATTTCACGAACCCGGTGGGCATCGTCACCCAGGCGCTGGCCGACGAAGGCCATCGCGCCGTGGGGCTCTGCAACGTCGGCATCTGGACGCAGAAGCGCGTGGGGTACTACCTCGGCGTCGACCCGGCGTCCGTGGAGCTCGAGCACGTGGGGCTCAACCATCTGACATGGGTCCGCAGCGCATCGGTCGACGGCGTCGACCGGCTCCCCGAGCTCCTCGAGCGCTTCGGCGCCGAGCTCGCGCTGGAGTCGGGCTGTCCCGTCGAGGCGCTCGGCCTTCTCGGCGCGCTGCCCTCCTACTACCTGCACTACTACTACGAGCGCGACGCCGAGTTGGCGACGCAGCTGGCACCGGGCTACGTGCCTCGGGCGCGAGCGGTGGCCGCCATCGAGGCCGAGCTGCTCGAGCAGTACCGCGATCCGTCGCTCTCCACGAAGCCCGACGCGCTCTCGCGACGCGGCGGGGCCTTCTACTCGGAGGCCGCCGTCCGCCTCATGGCCTCGCTGCACGCCGGGACGGGCGACACCCAGGTCGTCGACGTCCGCAACGACGGGTCCGTCCCGGGTCTGCCGCAAGACGCCGTGGTCGAGGTCCCGTGTCGCGTGGACGCCTCGGGCGCGCGCCCGCTGCCGCAGCGCCCGCTGCCACACGAGATGCTCGGCCTGGTCGCCCACGCCAAGGCCTACGAGCGACTGGCAGTGGAGGCCGCGCTCGTGGGCAGCCGGCGGGTCCTGGTCAGGGCGCTGCTGGCCAACCCCCTGGTCGGCCAGCTTCCCCAGGCCGAGGAGCTCGCCGACGCCATCCTGTCGGCGAACCGGCCTTTCCTGCCGCGGTTCTTCCCTGACGACGAGGCCTGAAGGCGCACGCGTCCGGTCGGCGCCTGTGCGCCCCGCCCCGGGGGCGGCAAGGATGACCCTGGTGTCCGAACCCGATGTGACCGATCGTCCGGTGCCGGATGCAGGTGCCTTCGACGTCGTCGTCATCGGTGCCGGTCCGGCGGGCGAGGTCCTGGCCGGCCGGTGCGCCGCAGGCGGGCTGGCAGTCGCGGCCGTCGAAGCCGAGCTCGCCGGAGGGGAGTGCTCGTACTGGGGGTGCATCCCGAGCAAGACGCTGATCCGCCCGGGCGATGTCATCGCCGCCGCCCGCCGCGTCCCCGGCGCCGCCGAGGCGGTCACCGGGCCGATCGACGTGGCCCGCGCCCTCGCCCGGCGCGACGAGATGACGAGCGGGTGGGACGACGAGGGACAGGTGGCGTGGCTGGAGGGGGCCGGTGTCCGGCTCGTCCGAGGCGTCGGCCGGCTGGCGGCCGAGCGGGTCGTGGAGGTGACTTCCGGCGAGAGCCCGCCGCGGCGGCTGGAGGCCCGGCGGGCCGTCGTGCTCGCCACCGGGACCGGACCGGCCATTCCGCCGATCCCCGGCCTGGCCGAGGTCGAGCCCTGGGACAACCGCAGCGTCACGTCGATGCCACAGGTCCCGGGCCGGCTCCTCGTCCTCGGGGGCGGGACGATCGGCGTCGAGATGGCGCAGGCCGTCAAGCGTCTCGGCGCCGACGCCGTGACGGTGATCGAGGGGGCGCCCACCCTGATGGCGCGGGAGGAGCCGTTCGTCGGCGAGGAGCTGCGCGCCGCCCTTGAGGCCGAGGGGATCGGGGTCGTGACCGGGGCAACGGTCTCGGCGCTCAGCCGCGACGGGCGGAGCGGGGACGTGGTCGCGACGGTCGACGACGGGCGTACGTTCGCCGGCGACGAGATCCTGGTGGCGGTGGGCAGGGTGCCGAAGACGGCCGACCTCGGACTGGAGGTCGTCGGGCTGGCTCCAGGGCGCTATGTCGACGTCGACGACCGCTGCCGCGCCTCGGGCGTGCCCGGTGCATGGCTCTACGCGGTAGGCGACTGCAACGGGCGGGCGCTGCTCACGCACATGGGCAAGTACCAGGCCCGCCTGGCCGCCGACGTGATCCTCGGACGCGACCCCTGCACCGGCCCCGACGACGCCGGACCCGCTGTCGACCGGGACATGGTCCCGCGGGTGACCTTCACCGACCCCCAGGTCGCCGCGGTGGGGCTGACCGAGCGCCAAGCCCGGGAACGGGGTGTCACCGTACGCACGGTGCGCGTCGGCCTGGAGGACACGGCCGGCGCGTCGACGTCGGGCACCGGCGTGCGCGGCAGCGCGTTCGTCGTGGTCGACGAGGAGCGGCGGGTGGTGGTCGGCGCGACGTTCACGGGCCCCGGGGTCCAGGAGCTCCTCCACAGCGCGACCGTGGCGGTGGTCGGCGAGGTCGGCCTGGACCGCCTGTGGCACGCGGTGCCGTCGTTCCCCACGCTGAGCGAGGTGTGGCTGCGGCTGCTGGAGGCCTACGGCCTCTGAGCACCCGGGCGCCGGGTGCCGGGAGGTCAGTGCTTCTTGCCGCGTCCCCGGTGGTCCGAGCTGTGACCCGACGCATGCCCTCGATGCGACGACGGGTTGTCGCCCGCACCGCCGACCTTGCGCTTCTTGTACTGGCGCCTGCCGCCGTAGCCGCCGATCGCGATCACCGCGACCGCGATGGCAATGATGGCGAAGATCAGCACGCTTGCCCCCTTGCAGCCACACGCACCAGGGCGAGCGCACCGGCCCAACCGTCCACGTGCCCTGTCGCACGCGACTCTACCGGCGGCGCGCCGGGGAGCAACGGGCCGAAAGTCCCGAGAACCCGGTCAACAAGGGGCGATGGACCATGGTCTCGGGCGGGAGGCATCCGTAGGCTGGCCGTCATGACCGATGCCGTCGTGCAGGCCGCATCCGGCGGATCCCCGGCCGACGGGCAGGCCTCCACTGCCCCGGCGCACCAGGGACTGGTCCTCGGCGCGCTGATTCTCGTGGCCGCCGTCGCCAACCTCAACCTGGCGGTGGCCAACGTCGCGCTCCCCGACATCGGCAAGGCCTTCGACGCCTCGCAGACCGCGCTCGACCTCGTCGCCGTGGGCTTCTCCCTCGGCCTGGCCGCCTCGGTGCTGTACCTCGGCGCGCTCGGCGACCGCTACGGGCGCAAGATGATGCTGATCCTCGGGATGAGCCTGTCGATCCCGGCTTCCATCCTCGCTGCCATGGCGCCCACCATCGGCGTGCTGATCCTGGCCCGGATCATGGGCGGGCTGGCGGCCGGGATGTC
Source organism: Acidimicrobiales bacterium (assembly GCA_035623275.1). Lineage (GTDB taxonomy): Bacteria > Actinomycetota > Acidimicrobiia > Acidimicrobiales > UBA8190 > DASPTT01. The sequence continues at coordinate 15,714 of DASPTT010000009.1, read as the reverse complement.
GTTCCCGACGACGCTCGCCCTCATCACCGCGCTGTGGGCGGGCCCGGCCAGGACGCGCTCCATCGCACTGTGGTCGGGCATCGGCGGCGCCATCTCGTCGCTCGGCCCGGTGTGCTCGGGGTTCTTGCTCCAGCACTTCTACTGGGGCTCGGTGTTCCTGCTGACGCTTCCGCTGGCCGTGGTCGCCCTGCTGGCCGCGATCCGGCTGGTGCCGTCCCACGTCAACGAGACGACCGACCCGGTCGACAACCTCGGAGGCATCCTGTCGGTCCTCCTCGTGGCCGCCTTGGTGCTCGGCATCAACTTCGCGCCCGTGCCCGACAAGGGCGCCGTGGTGCTCGGTCTCGCCGCCATCGCGCTGGCTGCGGCCGTCGCCTTCGTGTTCCGCCAGCGCCGGGCCCGCAACCCCCTCTACGACCTCCACGTGGCCGGACGCCGGATCTTCTGGGTGGCCGCCTGCGCGGGGATCATCGTGTTCGGAACGCTCATGGGCGCCATGTTCATCGGCCAGCAGTACCTGCAGAACGTGCTCGGCTACGACACCCTCGACGCAGGGTTGGCCATCCTGCCCGCCGCGTTCTTCATGGTGGCCATCGCGCCGCGCTCGGCCAAGCTGGTGGACCGCTTCGGCGCGCGGGTGACGCTTCTCACCGGCTATGCGTGCTGCCTCGCGGGGTTCTTCGTGATGCTGGTGCTGTGGTCGACCCACAGCCCGTACTGGCAGGTGGGCCTGGCCTACGCACTCGTCGGCGCCGGTGTGGGATTCGCCGGCACCCCCGCCTCGCACTCGCTCACCGGATCGGTGCCCGTGCGCCGTGCCGGCATGGCGTCGGGCACGGCGGACCTCCAGCGCGACCTCGGCGGCGCCATCATGCAGTCGATCCTCGGTGCCCTGCTCACCGCGGGCTACGCGTCGGCGGCGGCGAAGGCCATCGCCAGCTCGTCGAATTCGAGCCAGGTATCGAACAACGTCAAGACCGAGCTCGAGAAGTCGTTCTCCAGTGCCGCCGAGGTGGCCAAGCAGTACCCGCAGTACTCGAGCCAGATCATCCACGGTGCCCAGCAGTCGTTCCTCTCGGGGGCCGACTGGGCGTACGGCGCAGGCATGATCGCCGTGGTGATCGGGGCCGTGCTCGTGTTCTTCATGTTCCCCACGCGCGAGCGCGAGCAGCAGCTGCTGGCGCAGTACCTGGCCGAGGATTCGTCGACGGGCCCCCTGGTCGCAGCCTCGACCGGTGCTGTGAGCAACGACCCGGCCTGACGCCCAGGCGCCGAGGCTCAAGGCACGGCCCCGCCCGTCCGATCGGAAGGGGTGGGCTGCATGGGGATGGAGCGCCGGTGAGTCGATCCGACGTCCTGGTGGGGCGACAACCGATCTTCGACGGTCGACGCGAGGTCTACGGCTACGAGCTCGTCCTGGGCGCGGGCCCGGGCGCGGGCCCGGGCGCCCCCGCCGGTGCCGCGCGCGACTGGGCCAACGGCCGGCGCGAGGGTGACCTGCTCACGACCCGGCTCCTCTTCAGCTCGCTGCATGTTGGCGTCGATCGGTTCGTCGGCGACAAGGTCATGTTCTGCGACGTGAGCGAGGAGCTGCTGACCGGTGACCTGGCACTGCTCCTGCCGCCCGAGCGGACGGTGCTCGAGGTGCCGACCGCCGCGCTGCACGGCCCGGACGCACTGGACGGGGCGGCGGACGGCTGTCGCCGCCTGGTCGAGGAGGGCTACACCCTGGCCATCGACGAGTTCTCGTGGTTCGACGGTGCCGAGGACGTGTTGGGCCTGTTCTCGTTCGCCAAGGTCGACCCGCGGCGCGACGGGGTCGACGTCGTCGGCAGGGTCCTCGAGCGATGCCGGCCCTTCGACGTCCGGGTGTTGGTCCAGTCGGTCGACACCGAGGGCGACCTCGGTGTCTCCGAGGCCCTGGGCGTGGACCTCTTCCAGGGATATCTCCTGTCGACCCCCCGGCCCGTGCCGGGTCGGGTGATGGACCCGAGCGAATTCACCAAGGCGCGGCTGGCCGCCGCGCTCCTCGAGCCCGATGCGGGTGTCGAGCAGGTCGAGGCGCTGGTGCGCGCCGATCCCGCGCTCAGCCTGCAGCTGCTGCACATGGCCGGGATCGGCGCCGCCGGAGGGCTGCGTCGCACGGTCTCCTCCGTTCGCGAGGCGCTCGTGCTCGTCGGCTGGCGTCGACTCCAGGCATGGGTCTCGATGCTGCTGCTCGCGGGCGGGCGGGGGATCCCCGAGGAGTCGATGACCACCGCGCTCGTGCGTGCCCGGATGTGCGAGCTCCTCGGCTGGCACGTCGAAGGCGGGCGGACCGAGATGGCCTTCACCGTCGGCATGCTCTCGGGCCTCGACGTCCTGCTGGGGATGCCGTTGCAGGACGTGCTGCGGGACCTGCCCCTGGACGACGATGTGCGCGACGCCGTGCTGCACCACGCCGGCCCGGTGGGCGCGCTGGTGGCGGACGTCATCGACTACCAGCTCGGCCATCCCGAGTGCGCGACGCGTAGCGGGCTGAGCGACGCCGACCTGCAGATCGCGTGCTTCGACGCGTTGGCCTGGGGTATCGAGATGACCACCGGCCTCGACGCCGCCACCCTGACGTGAGGAGTCAGTCGCGTCGGTCCCGGCGCGCCCGGCTGGCCTGACGGCCTCGTGTCGCCTGATCGAGGACGACCTTGCGCAACCGCACCGCCTTCGGGGTGACCTCGACGCACTCGTCTTCGGCGATGAACTCCAGGGCCTGCTCGAGCGACAGCTGAAGGTGGGGCGTGAGGCGCTCGAGCTCCTCGGCCGTCGAGGACCGGATGTTCGTGAGCTTCTTCTCCTTGGTCGGGTTCACGTTCATCTCCTCGGCGCGGGCGTTCTCGCCGACGATCATCCCCTCGTAGACCTCCGTGCCCGGTCCGATGAGCATGGTGCCCCGCTCCTGGAGGCCCATCAGGGCGTAGGTCGTGGCGGTGCCGGCGCGGTCGGCCACCATCGACCCGTTGCGCCGCGTGCGGATCTCGCCGTGCCAGGGCTCCCAGCCGTCGAAGACGCTGTGGAGCATGCCCGTGCCCCGTGTCTCGATCAGGAACTCCGTGCGGAACCCCACCAGCCCCCTGGCCGGGATGCGGTAGTCCATCCGGACCCATCCGCGCCCGTGGTTGACCATCTGCTCCATGCGTCCGTGGCGGAAGGACAGGAGCTGGGTGACCACCCCCAGGTACTCCTCCGGGACGTCGACCGCCAGTCGCTCCATCGGCTCGTGGAGCTTGCCGTCGACGGCACGGGTCACGACCTGGGGCTTGCCCACGGTCAGCTCGTAGCCCTCCCGGCGCATGGTCTCGACCAACACGGCGAGCTGGAGCTCGCCACGGCCCTGGACCTCCCAGCTGTCGGGCCGCTCGGTGGGCAGGACGCGCAGCGACACGTTGCCCACCAACTCGGCGTCGAGGCGCCCCTTGACCAGCCTGGCGGTGAGCTTCGAGCCGTCCCGGCCCGACAGGGGGGCGGTGTTGATCCCGATGGTCATGGCCAGGCTCGGCTCGTCGACGAGCAGGGCGGGGAGCGGCCGCGGGTCGTCCGGGTCGGCCAGGGTCTCCCCGATGTGGACCTCGGCGATGCCGGCGACGGCCACGATCTCGCCTGCGCCCGCCCGCTCGACCTCGACGCGTTCGAGCGCTTTGGCGGAGTAGAGCTCGGTGACCTTGACACGTTCGCTCGAGCCGTCGGCGCGGCACCATGCCACCGTCTCGCCCCGCCGGATCTCGCCTTGATGGACCCGGCACACGGCGAGCCGCCCGACGTAGGGGGATGCGTCCAGGTTGGTGACGAGCGCCTGCAGCGGGTGCCCGTCCTCGTACGTCGGCGCCGGGACGTGCGCCACGATGGTGTCGAAGAGCGGCACCAGGTCGCTTCCCGTGCGGTCCGGTGTGCGCGACGCCCAGCCGTGCCGTGCTGAGGCGTAGAGGATCGGGAAGTCGATCTGATGGACGGCGGCGTCGAGGTCCAAGAAGAGCTCCTCGACCTCGTGGACCACGTCGGCCACCCGGGCGTCGGCCCGGTCCACCTTGTTGATCACCAGGACGACGGGCAGGTCGGCTTCGAGGGTCTTGCGCAGCACGAAGCGGGTCTGGGGAAGGGGCCCTTCCGACGCGTCCACGAGGAGCAGGACGCCGTCGACCATGGCCAGCCCGCGCTCGACCTCGCCTCCGAAGTCCGCGTGCCCCGGCGTGTCGACGATGGTGATCTTCGTCGGCCCGTACTGGACGGCGGTGTGCTTGGCGAGGATGGTGATGCCCTTCTCGCGCTCGAGCTCGCCCGAGTCCAGCACGCGCTCGGCCGGCTCCTTGTCGGAGCGGAAGGCACCGGTCTGGCGCAGCATGGCATCGACCAGGGTCGTCTTGCCGTGGTCGACGTGGGCGACGATCGCCACGTTGCGCAGGTCGTCGCGAGTGGGCATGGCGGCTCAGGATAGAGGCCGCCGGTGGGCGTTCAGCCCAGGATCTTCGCCTTCTGCGCCGCGAACTCCTCGTCGGTGAGGATGCCCTGGTCGTGGAGCTCGGCGAGCTTCTTGAGCTGCTCGTAGGGATCCTCGGCGGGCGCCTGCGCCGCCTGGGCCTGCGCCGCCTGGGCCTGCGCCTCGTACTGCTCCTGGTCCTGCGCCGCGTACTTCTCCTCCTGGCGGCGGCGCATCCGTCCGCTCACCGCCGTGGCCGTGCCAGCGACCACGGCGGTGGTGGCCGCGGTCCGAAGCAAGGGGCGTCGTCGCAACATGTCGGTCCTCCTGGTCCTCGTCGTCCTGTCCGTCGTTCTCGTCGGTGCCGGTCCTACGTCCGGCTCAGGCCTCGATGCCGGCCGCGGCCATCGCCGCCTCCACCAGCTCGTAGGGGATCCGGGCGCCCTCGAGGAGCACGCCGCCGGACTCGCGCATGGCCTCCACGAAGGGCTGCGCCCAGCGGTCCTCCCAGACGAGCAGGGCGGCCGACGACCCCGGTTCGAGCGCGGCCGCCGCGTAGGCGACGTCCTCCTCGCTCAGGATCCCGCCGACCTCGCCCTCGAGGTCCTTGAACTGCTCGAGCTCGTCGAGCTGGTCGAACTCGAAGGAGAGGACCTCGCCGTCCTCGTTCTTGCCGATGAACAGTAGGTCCAGCACGCGGATGATGCCGCTGTCGATCAGCTTGGCGAGCTCAGGGGCGATCTCCCCGTTGAACTTGTTGCCCGGGAACCCGACGACCATGTACTCCACCGGACCGATGCCCATGCTCCGAACCTCCGACTCGTGGTGCCCCGCGCCGGTGCCGTTCGGCCGCGCGGCCTGGCACCGTCCGAAGCCCCTGCTCACTGTCACGCTACGAAAGGCCCCCGACGGGTAGACAGGGACTTAGGTCACAGCCTCGCCCGTCGGTGCTGGATTCGGGCCGGCGGGGGAGGCCGGCGGGGGAGGCCGGCCGGGACGCCGAAGGGGGGAGGCGGCGGGGGGAGGCACCCCGCTGCACCTGCGGTTGCGCGGCCCTACGATGCCCGTCCATGCCCCTCCCTCTCCCCGCACCAGATCGCACCGCCCTGGTGACCGGCGCGTCGTCTGGCATCGGCGCCGAGATCGCCCGGGAGCTCGCCCGCCGCAGCCGCGGGGTCACCTTGGTGGCCCGGCGCGCCGAGCGGCTGAAGGCGCTGGCCGACGAGCTGTCCCAGGCGCACAAGGTCCGCGCCGAGGTCCTCGCCGCTGACCTCAGCGACGCCGACGCACGCGCGGGCATCGCCGACGAGCTCGCGGCGCGCGGCCTCACCGCCGACATCCTCGTCAACAACGCCGGGCTGTCCACGACAGGCCCCGTGTACGCCGCGCAGCGGGGGCGTGAGCTCGCCATGATCCGCACCGACGTCGAGGCCGTGGTCGACCTGTGCACCCTCTTCCTCCCCGGCATGGCGGCGCGCCGCAGCGGCGCCATCCTCAACGTGGCGTCGACCGCGGCCTACCAGCCGCTGCCCGGCCAGGCCGGCTACGGCGCGTCGAAGGCGTTCGTCCTCTCCTACAGCCAGGCGCTCCAGGGCGAGCTGCGCGGCACCGGCGTGACCGTCACCGTCTTGTGCCCGGGCCCGGTCAAGACGGAATTCGAGGAGGTGGCCGGCTTCGGCGCCGACGTCGACGACGCCCTGCCGTCGTTCATGTGGGTGCCGGCCGCCGAGGTGGCCGCCGCCGCCGTGGACGGGCTCGAGCGCGGGCGCTCGGTCGTCATCCCGGGCCCGGCCAACGCGGTGGCGGCGCAGGTAGCCCGCCTCCTCCCGCGTCGTGTCCTGGTGCCGATCGTCGCCCGCCAGCACCCTGCCCTGAAGGGGCAGGCGCCTCCCGGCTGAGGCGGTCCGCGTCCGGGGAGGGCGCGGACCGTAACGTGGACGCAGTCGACGAGGAGGTTCTGCCATGGCAGAGACCAAGGGGTTCCCCGAAGACGACGACGTCCTGGTCGCCATCGGTCGGTCGTGGGGATGGGTGCTGGCCTTCGGGATCGCGACGCTGGTCCTCGGGATCATCGTCACGATCCACCCGAAGGACAGCGTCTACGTCGTGGCGGTGCTGCTCGCCATCTGGCTGTTGGTCGCCGGCGTCTTCCGGATCATCCGGGCGATCGCCGACCGCGAGGACAGCGGGGGGACGCGCTGGCTGATGGCGCTGCTGGGGCTCATCTCGATCCTCTTCGGGTTGCTCGTGTTCCACCGCACGTGGGAGACGGTGGCCGTCGTGGGCTTCGTCGTCGGGCTCTTCTGGGTCGTCGCCGGCGTCGGGGACTTCTACGCGGCCTACGTGTACAAGGAGGGTGGTGGCCGGTGGCTCCTGGTGATCGCCGGCTTCCTCGGTGTGGTCGTGGGCATCCTGGCCCTCGTCTACCCCGGCCTGTCGTTGACCATCATCGCCTTCCTCTTCGGGCTGTGGCTGGTGCTCTACGGCATCATCGAGATCGGGGTGTCGATGCAGCTCAGGTCGCTGGCCAAGCAGGGCTGAGCCCCATCGCCGTCGCGTCCTCGCCCGACCCCGTCCCGGACGAGGGCGTCCGTCAGCTCCGGTTCGAGGCGCCGGCCGACGCGGCGGACCTGCTCCTCGTGCGCCACGGCGAATCCGAGCGCGCCGTGGCCGGCTCGTCCTTCGCGCTGCTCGACGGGCACGGCGACCCCGCGCTGGCGCCGGAGGGGCGCCGGCAGGCCGAGCAGGTCTGCGCCCGGCTGGCCGAAGAGGGCGTCGAGTCCCTGGTGGTCACGCCGCTTCGGCGGACGGCGGAGACCGCCGCGCCCCTGGTGCGTCGGCTGGGCCTGTCCCCGGCCGTGGAGCCGGGTCTGCGCGAGGTGCACCTCGGGGAGTGGGAAGGCGGGCTCTACCGAGCCAAGGTGCTGGAGGGCGACCCCGTCGCCCGGCGGGTGTTCGACGAGCAGCGATGGGACGCCATCCCCGGTGCCGAGACCAACGAGGCCTTCTTCTCCCGGGTCCGGGCCGCGGTCGAGCGCGTCGCACTGGCCAACGCCGGCCGGCGGGTGGCCGTCTTCGCCCACGGGGGCACCATCGGCGCGGTCCTGGCCATGGCCTCCGGAAGCCAGCCCTTCGCCTTCGTGGGCGCCGACAACGCATCGATCTCCGAGGTGGTGGTCACCCCCGGTCGTTGGTTCGTGCGGCGGTACAACGACACCGCCCACGTGCGGGCCGAGCCGAGCGCCTGACCTCTCGCCCAGACGAGGGCCACCGCACCGGCGAGCGCCCGCCCGGGAGCGGGCGCGACGGCCAGGGTGCCGAACATGCGACCATCCGGCCCGCGGGCTAGTCTGCCTGCGCCACGGCAGCCACCGTGGTGACGCAGACGACAGCGAACTCCGGTGCGATCCCGGAGCTGTCCCGCAACGGTAATGCCCCGACACGGGGACGAGTCCGGTCGCCTGTGCTGCGTCGACGACACCAGTCCTCGGAGGAAGGGCGGTTCGTTGGGCGCCCCGTCGGGTGTCGAGCGGGCTCTCTTCGTCCTCCGCCGACCCGATGGAGGATGAGATGTTTGCCAACCTGCGACGAGCGGCGCTCGCCGCGACCTGTCTGGTGCCGCTGGCCCTGGCCGGCGCCTGCTCGAGCACCTCGAGCGCGGGCACCGGGAGCACCGTGGCCGCCGGCGGCTTCCCGGTCACGCTCCACGCCTCCAACGGCGTGGTCCAGGTCCCCAAGCGGCCCACCGCCGTGATCTCGCTGTCGCCCACCGCGACCGAGATGCTCTACGCCATGGGCGCCGGCCATCAGGTCAAGGCCGTCGACAACGACTCGAACTACCCGCCCGGTGTCCCCATGACCCAGCTGTCGGGGGTGACGCCCAACGTCGAGGCGATCCTGGCCTACCAGCCGGACCTGGTCGTGACGGCGCAGGACACCACGGGGCTGACGGGGCACCTGGCGGCGGCGGGGGTCCCCGTGCTGGCGCTGCCGGCGGCGAGCACCCTCGACGACGCCTACGCGCAGATCCGGATGCTCGGAGCGGCCACCGGCAACGTCGGCGGCGCGCAGGCGGAGGTGTCCTCCATGCAGGCCAAGATCCACCAGGTGCTGGCCGGCACCCACGTGCCCGCGCACACCACCTATTACTACGAGCTCGATCCCACCTATTACTCCGCCACGTCGTCCACCTTCATCGGCCAGGTCCTCGGCCTCCTGGGCCTGCACGACATCGCCGACGCGGCCGGGGGCGCGGGGTCGCAGTACCCGCAGCTCTCCGGCGAGTCGATCATCGCCGCCGACCCCAGCTACATCTTCCTTGCCGACACCAAGTGCTGCGGCGCCACGCCGCAAACGGTCGCGGCACGCCCGGGGTGGGACACCATCGCGGCCGTGCGCCTGGGCCACGTCGTGAACCTCGACGACGACGTGGCGTCGCGCTGGGGACCCAGGATCGCGGAGCTCCTGGCGCAGGTGGCCGCGGCCGTCAACGGCTCGTCGACGGGATGATCGGCTCGGCGTGATCGAGCTCCGGGACCTGAGCGTCCGCTACGACGGCGTCACGGCGTTGGCGGGCGTGACCGAGTCGGTGGCCACGGGGGAGTGGGTCGCGCTCATCGGGCCCAACGGCGCGGGCAAGACCACCCTCCTTCGCAGCATCGCCGGCCTCGTCGAGCACCTGGGATCCGTGCGCATCGATGGCGAGCCCACCGGCGAGCTGGGCCGGCGCCGGCTGGCCCAGCTCGTGTCCTACGTGCCCCAGCAGCCGGAGCTTCCCGCCGACATGACGGTGGCCGACTACGTGCTGCTCGGCCGCACGCCGCACATCGCCTACCTGGGCAGCGAGACCGGCGCGGATCGAGCTGCCGCCGCGCACGTGCTCGAGCGGCTCGACTTGGGGGTCCTGGTCGACCGGGCGCTGACCACGCTGTCGGGGGGAGAGCTCCAGCGCCTGGTGCTCGCCCGGGCGCTGGCCCAGGAGGCGCCCGTGCTGCTGCTCGACGAGCCGACCAGCGCGCTCGACCTGGGCCGCCGGGTCGACGCGCTGGAACTGATCGACGCGCTGCGAGCCGAGCGCGGCCTCACGGTGCTCAGCGCCATGCACGACCTGACCCTCGCCGGCCAATTCGCCGATCGGCTGGTGCTGCTCGTCGAGGGGCGGGTGGCGGCGACCGGTCCCCCGGAGGTGGTCCTCGACGAGACGGTGCTCGCCCGGCGTTTCGGGCACGGGGTCACCGTCATGCGGACTCCTGACGGCGATCTCGCCGTCGTCCCCCGGCGCCGCCGCTGAACGCGGCGACGAAGACCACGAGGGGTCCCACGCGCTGGGGAACACCTGGGGACAAGCGCGCGGGAATTGGGGAAGAGCGCGCCGGTGCTGGGGACGGGTGGGAGAAAACTCTGGAGAAGCTCGGGATTTCGCCAAGGGCTATTGACCTCGTTCCGGCGCGGGCGCAAAGTGTCACCAGCCGGACGGACCACGACCGAAGGAAGCCCGGAACGACGCCGCGAGGCGAGATCGACCGGAGGGAGAGCGGAGACGGGTTCCCGGTCAGGCAGGTTGGTTCCCGTGCCGCGAGGTTCCCTGGGACCGAACGGGACGGTGTCCGTAACCGGGGGTCGTCCGACCCTGGGTGGGGACGACCATCGTGCCGAGGGCGTTGGCCCCGAGGAGTGTGGGCGACTTCGGTCGCACCGGCTACTCGGGGCCTCGCCGCGTCCGGGGACGGGCGCGCAGACATACGGTCCGCCGCCGGCGTCGGCTCCGCCCGTCACGTCGACGCCGGGGGCGGTACCGTTCCCGTCGTGCTCGGCCGGGAGGCCCGGCCACCGAGGACGGGACGGGAGGACGCCATGGCCCCTGACCGGATGAGCCCGCTGGACGCCACCTTCTTGCACGTCGAGGACGGCGTCAGCCACATGCACATCGGCGCGGTCCTGCTGCTCGAGGCGCCCGCCCCCAGGTTCGAGGAGCTGGCCGCCATGATCGCAGGCAAGCTCCACCAGGCCCCCCGGTACCGCCAGTCGGTCCGTTTCGTGCCGCTGCAGCTGGGCCGGCCGGTGTGGGTGGACGACCCCCACTTCAACCTGCAGTACCACCTGCGCCACACGGCGCTGCCCGCCCCCGGCGGCGAGCCCGAGCTGCGGCGGGTGGTGGGGCGCATCATGAGCCAGCGGCTGGACCGCTCCCGGCCCCTGTGGGAGTTGTGGGCGGTGGAGGGCGTGGAGGACGGCCGGTGGGCGCTCATCTCCAAGGTGCACCATTCGATGGTCGACGGCGTCTCGGGGGTCGAGCTGCTCACGCTGCTGCTCGACATCGTCCCGGACCCGCCCGCCGTCGAGCCCGAGCGGTGGACCCCGGCGCCCGTGCCCTCCTCCACGGCGCTGGCTCGCGCCGCGCTGGCCTCCATGGCCCGTAGCCCCTATGAGCAGTTCCGGGCCGCACGCGCGGCGACGCGCGTGCCCCGGGCCGCGCTGGGGCAGGTGCTCGACGTCGGGCGCGGGCTCGGGGCGATGGCCGGCCTCGTGCGCCGCACACCGGCGTCGAGCCTCAACGGGCCCATCGGGCCGCACCGGTGCCACGCCTGGGCCGTCACCACGGTCGACGACATCAAGAAGGTCCGCAAGCACCTCGGCGGCACCTTCAACGACGTGGTGCTGGCGGCCATCACCGCGGGGTTCCGGGACCTGCTCCTCGCCCGCGGTGAGTCGGTCGACCGCATCGTCCGCACCCTGGTGCCGGTGTCGGTGCGGAGCCGCAACGCGTCGGGGACGGCGGTGGGCGACGGGACCTTCGAGAACAGGGTCTCGGCGATGTGGGCGGAACTGCCCGTGGGGATCGACGACCCGGTCGAGCGCCTGCGGGAGGTGAGCATCCAGCTCGACGGGCTCAAGGAGTCGCGCCAGGCCGTCGCGGGCGAGGCGCTCACGTCCCTGTCCGGGTTCGCGCCGCCCATGCTCCTCGCCCTGGGCGCAAGGATCGCCACCAAGGCGCCGCAACGCAACGTCAACACCGTGACCACCAACGTCCCCGGCCCGCAGCTGCCGCTGTACGTGCTGGGCCGGCGCATGCAGCGGGTCTACCCCTACGTCCCGTTGGCGGGGCAGGTGCGGGTGGGGGTGGCCATCTTCTCCTACGACGGCGAGGTCACCTTCGGCGTGACCGGTGACTACGACGGCGCGCCCGACGTCGGGGTGCTTGCCCGCGGCATCGAGGAGGGCATGCGGGAGCTCGTCAAGCTCGCCGACTGACCTGCGCGGCCTCGCCCGTCACGCCTCCGGCACCGGCGCCGGCCGCCGATTGCCGCGTGTAGGCGTCGCACAACGTCTGCCAATGCTCGTCGCACCAATAGATGCCGGGTGCACGTTCCTCGGCGTCGGCCGTGCACCCCAGCCGGGCGCAGCGGGGCTCGAAGCTCTCAATGGTCATCCGTCAAAGCTTCGCCGCCGCCCGAAGGGGCTCCCAGGGCCCAAGGTCATCAATCCGGGGCCGGCCGTGCGGCCTAGATTGCCCCTGTGACCGGCGGGGTGGCAGACCAACGGGCGGCCCTGGCGGAGCTGTGGCGCTGGTTCGGGGCGACGCAGTGCCGCGGCTACTCCCCGATCTACGAGCGGATCGCCGCCGCCGTGGCGCAGGACGAGGAGGTGCTCGGCCTGATCGCCGCCGCACCGCCGTCGGCCCACATGCCACCCGCGCTCTTCGCCGCGGTGCACGACGTGCTCCTCGCCGGCGTGGAGCACCCGTTGGCCGACGTCTACGCGGGCCGGTCGGCTGCCGACCCGGCCCCCCTGTTCCTCGAGCTCTGCCGGAGCCATCGCGACGACGTCGCGGCGCGCCTGGCCACCCGTCACATCCAGACCAACGAGTGCGGTCGCAGCGCCGTCATCGGCCCCGGACTCACCTGGCTGGCGGCGCGCCTGGGCGAGCCCCTCGCCCTGGTCGACGTGGGCGCCAGCGCGGGGCTCAACCTGTTGTGCGACCGCTATCGGCTCGACTACCCGCGACACGGGTCGACCGGGCCGGCGTCCTCACCGGTGCGGATCCGCTGCGAGGTGATCGGGGGTGATCCCCCCATCGCGCCGCACCTCCCGGCCCTCGCGGCGCGTGTGGGCATCGACCGCTCGCCGGTCCGTCTGGACGACCCGGAGGACGCCCGATGGCTGCTGGCGTGCGTCTGGCCCGACACGGGTCGCCTCGAGCGCACGGCCGCGGCCATCCGGCTGGCGCAGGAGGACCCGCCGACGGTCGTGGCGGGGGACGCCAACGACACGTTGCCGGGGGTCCTGGCGACCCTCCCGGCCGGCGCGGTGCCCGTTGTCGTCACCACATGGGCGTTCGCCTACCTGCAGGCCGAGGACCGCGCCCGCTTCGCAGCCACCCTCCTCCGGGAGTCCGCCCACCGTCCCCTCGCCTGGCTCAGCGCCGAGGGCAGAGGGACGGTCGAGCTGCTCGACAACGCCGACGCGCCGCCCATGCCCGCGTCCGAGGCCCCCGTGCCCGACCTCCTCGGGGCCGTGGTGTTCGAAGGTGGTCGCCACCACGCCGATGTCCTGGGTTTCGTGCATCCCCACGGCAGCTGGCTCACGTGGTGCGGTCCGTAGGAGGTCCTCAGCCGATCGTCGCCTACCGGACCGACACGGCATGCCCGGCGATCGCTTCCCGGAGACGCACCCGCTGACCCGTGCGCAGGATGGACCGCCGGTACACGCGGGCGGCGAACCGGGCGACCGCCACCGTGCTGACCACGGTGATGAGCACCGACAGGGCGAAGCCCCACCAGGCGACCTTGTTCAAGCCGACCAGGACCGGCATGGCGAACATGGCGGTCGGCGGGAGATAGGCGAGCACGCGGAAGAACAGGCTCACGTCACCGGTGCCGGCCACGGTCAGTGCCATGATGTAGCCGACGAGCATCGGCAGGCTGAGCGGGAAGGCCAGGCTCTGGATCTGCTCCTGGCGCTCCACGGTCGAGCCGGCCGCGGCATACACCCAGCAGTAGAAGGCGTAGCCGAGGACCAGCCAGACCAGCGCGCTGGCCAGCTCGGCCGGTGCCGTGCCGTGGAGGAGGCTCGACCCCACCCCCTTGGCCAGCGCCAGGGCGAAGACGACGATGAGGGCGGCCTGGCCCATCGCCACCAGGCCGATCCCCAGCACCTTGCCGGAGAGCAGCTGCAGCGGCCGGAGCGCGGCGAGGAGCACCTCGACGACGCGGCTCGCCTTCTCCTCCATGACCCCCACCAGGATCCACGTGTTGTACTGGGTGAGCATCACGAAGATCAGGATCACGCCGATCACCGACGTGGTCCGGGTGGTGCCCTGGGGCGAGGGCTGCAGGCTCGTGACCGGGATCGGCACGGCGTGCGACACCTGCTCCACCTGCGCCGGCGACAGGCCGGCGGTGTCGTACGCCCGTTGGAGTCCCAGTCCTGCGGCCAGGGCGCGCACGAGCTGTGCCGTGGTGGACGTGTCCGTGGGGTTGATGGCCTTGTCGACCAGGATCCGTCGGCCGTCGACCACCACGAGGTCCACCCGATTCGCCCGCAGGTCGTCCTGCGCGCTCGAGAGGCTCGGCTCGTGCACCACCCGTACCGTCGTGCCGAGGCTCGGCCCGGCGGCGACCAGGGCCGCCTCCGCGTGCGGGGGGAGCGATCCGACGACGCCGACCCGCTGCGGCGCGGGCTTCCCGCTTCGCAGGGTCGGGATCACGATGGCGGCGGCCACGACGAGCAGGATGATCAGGGTGCCGATCCGAAAGACCCGCCCGCGCAGGCGCTCGCGCACCTCCCGTCCGGCGACGAGCCCCACGTCCCCGAGCAGAGGACCTCGCCGCTCCTTGCGCCCGGTCTCCCCGACCGCCGCCTTGCCGTCCCTGCCGGTCACCTCGCGCTCTTCGGCAGCGACCCGCTCTTCGGCAGCGACCCGCTCGTCGGCAGGGCCAGGACGCGCCCCACGCCCGTGCCGGCGCAACCAGAGCCGGACGCCGAGGACGACGGCGCCGATGCCGAGGACGATGAGGATCTTCACGCCATCGCCTCGCGGAAGACCTCCGACATGCGCCGGCGCTCGAAGACGAACTCGGTCACCCGCCCGGCGTGCGTCGCGGCACGGAGGACCTCGTCGCTGTCGACGGACGCCTCCAGCACGAGGCGCACGGCGCCGCCGCTCGCCTCCGACACCGAGACGCCGGGGAGTCCTCGGGCCCATTGCCCGTCGCGATCGCCTTCCACCCGGACGACCAGGCGTCGCTGCCCCTGGGCGGCCAGGTCGTCGACACGCCCCGACACGACGAGGCGGCCGTGGTCGATGATCGTCACCGACTCGCAGAGGTCCTCGACCTGGTCGAGCTGGTGGCTCGAGAAGAGCACACAGCGACCCGAGCGCGCCTGGTGGATCAGCACCTGTCCGATGTCGTCGATGCCCGTGGGGTCGAGGCCGGCGAGCGGCTCGTCCAGGACCAGGAGATCGGGTTCGTGCATCAGGGCCGACACCAGCTGGACCCGCTGCTGGTTGCCGTGGGAGAGGCTGTCGACGCGGCTGTCGACGCGCTCGGCGAGACCGAGCTGTTCCAGCCAGGCCCGGGTGGCGCTGGCTGCCTCACGGGCGCTCATGCCATGGAGCCGCCCGAGGTACTCGAGCTGCTCGCCCACCCGCATCCCCGGGTAGAGACCTCGCTCCTCGGGCATGTAGCCGAAGCGGCGGCGCTCCCGTTGCGTGACCGCGGTGCCGTTCCATCGCACCGAGCCGGCGTCCAGGTCGACGAGGCCGAAGATGGCGCGCATCGTGGTCGTCTTGCCGGCGCCGTTCGGGCCGAGGAACCCCACCACCTGCCCCGAGGGAACCGTGAAGCTCAGGTCGTCGAGCGCGGTGATCTCCCCGTAGTGGCGGGTCAGGCCCCGGAGCTCGAGGACGTCGGACACCGGCTCACTCTAGGAAGCCGGCCGCACCTCAGGGAGGCATCGGGGAGGTCCCTCGTTGCCACACGCCCGGCCGGCCCGCCGGGCCCTGTCGGGCGATCCAATACAACGCAGACGCGTATCGGGGGCCCAGTGGGCCCCCGAACGTCTTGGCTGGTATTCGACCTCGGGATCTCGTCCGCGGGCGACTTGCCCGCCAGACGGTCCCGGCTCCCGCTCACACGGTGGCGAGTTCCTTCTCCTCCTCGTGGTGCTTGGGGAAGTCCTGGGCCTCGGGCACCCGCCGGTAGTGGAACCAGCCGATGACCGTCAGCACCGCCATGATCCCGGCGAGCACGAAGGAGACGATCGCT
>DASPTT010000008.1:0-7261 GCA_035623275.1 Acidimicrobiales bacterium | reverse complement strand
AGGAAGGGGTCCACGATCTCCCACGCCCGTTCCACCTCGTCGGTGCGGATGAACAGCGTGGGGTCCCCGACCATGGCGTCGTGGAGCAGCCGCTCGTAGGCGTCGGCGGTCTTGCCGGGGAAGGCGGACGCATAGGAGAAGTCCATGGCCACCGATCGGACCCGGAAGGCCTCGCCGGGCACCTTGGCGCCGAAGAGGAGGGTGATGCCCTCGTCGGGCTGGATGCGCACGACCAAGCTGTTGGGCCGAAGGTCGCGGGCCAGGCGCCCGCCGAAGGCCAGGTGGGGGACGCGCTGGAACTGCAGCGCCACCTCGGTCACCCGCCGGGGCATGCGCTTGCCCGTGCGCACGTAGAGCGGGACGCCGGCCCATCGCCAGTTGTCGACGGCGAGCTCCATGGCCACGTAGGTCTCGGTGGTGGAGTCGGGGGCCACGCCCTCCTCCTGCCGGTAGCCGACGACGGGCTCGCCGTCGATCGTCCCGGCCCGGTACTGGCCGCGCACGGCGTCGCCCACCGCCTGGTCCACCGAGGGCACCATGACGGCCTTGAGCAGCTTGACCTTCTCGTCACGGATGCCCTCGGCGTCGACCACGGCGGGCGGTTCCATGAGCGTGAGCGCGAGCACCTGCATGACGTGGTTCTGCACGATGTCGCGCAGCGCGCCGGCGTGCTCGTAGAAGCCGCCCCGGTGCTCGACCCCGAGCTGCTCGGCCACGGTGATCTGGACGCAGTCGACGTAGCGCCGGTTCCAGATCGGCTCGAAGATGGCGTTGGCGAAGCGCAGGGCGAGGACGTTCTGGACGGTCTCCTTGCCCATGTAGTGGTCGATGCGGAAGATCTGGGACTCGTCGAAGGCGCTGTGGAGGGCGGCGTCCAGCGCGCGGGCGCTCTGGAGGTCGCGCCCGTAGGGCTTCTCGACCACCAGCCGGACGAAGGAGCCCCCGGGACCCGGCCTGTTGCACCCGTGGGCGGCCAGCGCCTCGGCGATGCTGGCGAAGGCGTCGGGGACGGTGGCCAGGTAGACGACGCGGTTCCCGGCGGTCCCGAGGTCCCGGTCGCACTCGGCCAGCACGGCCCTGAGCGCGTCGAAGGTGTCGGGATGGGCGTACTCACCGGCGATGTAGCGGAACGTCGCCGCCCGTTGCTCCCAGCTGGGGTCGACGTCGCCGCCCGCGGCCACGGCCTCCAGCGCGGTCTTGCGGAACTCCTCGTCGTCCCACGGGGTGCGGGCAACGCCCACGACACAGAACCGCTCGGGCAGGCCGCCGTGCGCGCAGAGGCCCGCCAGCGCGGGGAGGAGCTTTCGGGCGGTGAGGTCGCCCGAGGCACCGAAGACGACGAGGACGAGCGGAGGCGGGGGCCCGAACTGGTCCAGGGCCGAGGGAGGCGCGTGCAGGTCGACGACGGCGTCAGGCCCCACGGCCGCCCCCGGGCTCGGTGACCACGGCGTGCCCGCCGAACTGGTTCCGGAGGGCGGCCAGGAGCTTGTTGGCGAAGGCGTCGGGCCGGCGCGAGGCGAAGCGTTGGTAGAGCGAGGCGGTGATGACGGGCGCGGGCACGCTGCGGGACAGCGCCTCCTCCACCGTCCAGCGCCCCTCGCCCGAGTCGACGACGTAGCCCTCGATCGACTCGAAGCCCGACCCCGGCGCCAGGGCGCGCTCGGTGAGCTCGAGCAGCCATGAGCGCACGACCGACCCGTAACGCCAGATCGACGCGACCTGGTGGAGGTCGAGGGAGAGCTCCTTGGCCTCCGACATGATCTCGAAGCCCTCCGCGTAGGCCTGCATGAGGCCGTACTCGATGCCGTTGTGCACCATCTTGACGAAGTGCCCGGCTCCCGCGGGGCCGACATGGGCGTAGCCCCCCTCGGGGGCGAGCGCCAAGAAGGCGGGCTCCGCCTTGGCCACCGACTCGGCTGTGCCGCCCACCATCAGGCAGTAGCCGTTCGCCAGGCCCCACACGCCACCGGAGGTCCCCGCGTCGACGTAGCCGATGCCGCTCGCGCCCAGGCTCGCCTCCGTGGGCGCCGCCTCCTTGTAGTTGGAGTTCCCGCCGTCGACGACGACGTCGCCGGCGGCGAGGAGGGTGCGCAGCGACTCGATGGTCTCGACGGTGGGCCCGCCGGCGGGGACCATGACCCACACCACGCGCGGCGGCGTCAGCCCGTCGACGAGCTCGGCCAGGGTGGCCGCCGGGCGCGCGCCCTTCGCGGACAGCGCGGCCCGGGCGTCGGCGGACAGGTCGAAGGCGACGACGTCGTGGCCGGCCTTCATGAGGCGCTCCGACATGTTGGCGCCCATCTTCCCGAGTCCCACCATGCCGATCTGCATGTCCAGCCCCTCCGTCGTCCCCACCCCGCCCCTCGTGGGGCGATCGTACGCGCGCCGGGTCAGCCGATCTCGCCAAGGTCGCCGACGGCCACGCGCCGTACCCGACGGCCGTGGGCGACGAGGCTGCGGTGGTCGCCGATCGCCTGGGCGGCGATGAGCGTCGCGAAGTCGTAGGGCTTGCCCGGGATGGGCACGACCGGTCCCGGGTCGCGCGACACCAGCTGCAGGGCGACCACCGTGTCGGGGCCGCCCTTGTGGAGCTGGCCGGTGGAGTGCAGGAAGCGGGGTCCGTACCCGGCCGTCACCGCCATCCCCTCCAGGTGGTCCCGGATGCGCCGCCGCAGCGCCTCCAGGGCGGCGTCCTGCCCGAAGGGGACATAGGCCTGGACCGACACGTAGTCGCCGGGCCGGACCGTGGCCGCCAGCCAGTCCAAGGTCCCCGCCGCGCCCTCGTCGGGCACCGTCGGCAGCGGCAGGGCGCCGAGGACCTCGTTGGTGTTGTGCTTCGACTCCGCCACGTTGGGCTCGTCGAAGGGGTCGATGGCCAGCACGTGACCGCACAGGGCCGTCGCAACCTCCCAGCGGTAGAACTGCTCCCCGAGATCCTCGACCTCGTCGAAGTGGACGGGCACGACGTGGCGGTCGGGACCGTCCTCGGGCTCGACGGTGGGCACGGGCACGCAGCCGGTGCCCTGCTTGCCGGTCGACTCGGCGATGAGCTGCTCGACCCAGAGCCCGAAGGCCCCGAAGCGTTCGGGCACCACCACGGTGACCTTGTCGCGCCCGGCGAGCGCCGCCTCGCCCATGGCCATGCCGAGCCCGGCCGCCTCCTCCAGGTCGGTGTCGAGGGCCCGCTCGCACAGGGCGGCCACGTCGTAGCCGAGCAGGGCGGCGGGCACCATGCCGAAGTAGGACAGCACCGAGTACCGGCCGCCGATGTCCGGCGGGTTCTCGAAGCACCGTGCCAGTCCCCGGTCCCGGGCGAGCGCGGCCAGGGGTGTGCCCGGGTCCGTGACCACCGCGTAGCGGCTGGGGTCGGGCACCTGCGCCCACGCGTGGTCCAGGAGCACCTCGGGCTCCAGCGTGGTACCGGACTTCGACGACACCAGGATGAAGGCGTCGGAGAGGTCGACGGCGCCGACGGTGGCCGGGTGCGTGGTGTCGCACACCTCGAGGTGCCGCCGCTCACCGCGCCGCGCCCCCGCGCCGTCGGGGCCCGTGCCGGCGTCGAGCACCGACTCGAGCACGGCGGGCCCGAGCGACGACCCGCCCATGCCGAGCAAGACCACGCGCGGTTGGTCCACGGTATCGGCCCACGCGGCGAGACCCCGTGCCTCGTCGGCCATGCGCCGGGGCACCTCGATCCAGCCGAGGCGGTCCGGGGCGACGTTGCCCGCCGGCCACAGGCCGGCGTCCCGCCGGCGCAGGGCGTCGATCAGGTTGGCGGCGTGGTCCACCTCGTTCCCCTCTCCGGTCGCGACCGGCTCAGCGACCGGCGGCGAGCTCGTTGGCCTTGTTCGACAAGGCCTGGATCAGCTCGTCGAAGGACTTGGAGAAGGCCGCGACGCCCTCGTCCTCGAGCGTCGTGGCCACGTCGGCCATGTCGACCCCGAGCTCGCCCAGTCGGTCCAGCACGGCACGCGCTGCATGCGGATCGGCGTCGACGGTGCGCGCCACCGTCCCGTGGTCGAGGAACGCGGCGATCGTGTCGTCGGGCATGGTGTTGACCGAGTCGGGTCCGATGAGCGTGTCGACGTAGGCGAGGTCGGGGTACGCCGGGTTCTTGGTCGAGGTCGACGCCCACAGCGGCCGCTGCACGTTGGCACCGCGTGCTGCCAGCGCCTCCCAGCGCGGGCCGGCGAACCGCGAGCCGAAGAGCGCGTAGGCCTCGCGCGCCTGGGCGACGGCGGCCGTCCCGCGCATGGCGAGCAGCGCCTCGGCGCGCGCGCCGTCGGCCTCGCCCGCCAGGCGCTCGAGGCGCCGGTCCACCTCGGTGTCCACCCGGCTGACGAAGAACGACGCCACGCTGCGCACGCCCGAGAGGTCGGTCGCCCCTGCGGCGAGGCGGTCCTCGAGGCCCCCGAGGTAGGCCTCGATCACCTCGTCGTAGCGCTCGACGCTGAACAACAGGGTGATGTTGATGCTGTGCCCCTCGCCGATCATCGTGCGCACGGCGGGGAGCCCTTCGGCTGTCCCCGGGATCTTCACGTAGAGGTTGGAGCGGTCGATGAGCTCGTGGAAGCGGCGGGCGTCGCGCGCCGTTGCCTCGGTGTCGTGGGCCAGCGCCGGCGCCACCTCGATGGACACGAACCCGTCCTCGCCGCCCGACGACTCGTGCACGGGCCGGAGGACCTCCAGCGCCCCCCGGATGTCGGTGACGACGAGGTCCCAGTACGCATCCTCGACGCTGTGGTCGGCCAGCAGCTCGGCGAATTGCGCGTCGTAGTCGTTCCCGCTCTCGATGGCCTTGGCCATGATCGTGGGGTTCGACGTCACCCCCCGGATCCCGCTCTCGACGAGCGTGGCGAGATGGCCGTCGTGCAGGTAGTCGCGCCGCAGGTTGTCGAGCCAGGGGCTCTGGCCGCCCCGCGCGTACAGGTCGTGCAACCGGGTCATGGCCTGCCCTCCTGCCTGTCGTCGCGATCCCCGTCCCGGGTCACCAGGGCCCGGGCTCGCGTGGCCACGTGCGAGGCCGTGAAGCCCAGCTTCTCGAGGACGACCGGGCCGGGGGCGGAGGCGCCGAAGCGGTCGATCCCGATCACGTCGTCGGCGTAGCGCTCCCAACCGAAGGGGCTGGCGGCCTCCACGGCCAGGGTGGGGACGCCCGCCGGGAGGACCGACGCGCGGTACCCCGCGTCCTGCTCGGCGAAGAGCTCCCACGAGGCGAGCGACACCACCCGCGTCGCCACCCCCTCCTCGGCCAGGACCCCGGCGGCCTCCAGGCACAGGGCGACCTCGCTCCCCGTGCCGACGAGGACGACGTCGAGGCGTCCCCCTGCCGGCTCCGCGAGCACGTAGCCCCCGCGGGCCACGCCCTCCGCGGCCCCCGCCGTGCCGGCGAGCACCGGGATGGGCTGGCGGGAGAGGACCAGCGCCGTGGGGCCCTCCGACTCGACCGCCACCCGCCAGGCGTGGGCGCACTCGTTGGCGTCCGCGGGACGGATGACCCGCAGGCCCGGGATGGCGCGGACCGCGGCGAGCTGCTCGACCGGCTGGTGGGTCGGGCCGTCCTCGCCGAGGCCGACCGAGTCGTGGGTCCAGGAGTAGACGACCTTGGCCTTCGACAGTGCGGCCAGGCGCACCGCGGGGCGCATGTAGTCGCTGAAGACGAAGAAGGTCCCGCCGACGGGGAGCACGCCCCCGTGCAGCGCCATCCCGTTCATGACGCCGCCCATGGCGTGCTCGCGGATCCCGTAGTGGACCTGGAGCCCGGCATGCGCGGCCGACGACTGTGCCGCCGCCTCGGCCAGCTCCACCCCGGTGTTCTCCGTCAGGTCCGCGCTCCCCGGCAGCAGGCCGGGGACCACCTCCACGGAGGCGTCGAGCACCTGCTTCAGGGCGCGCCGGGTGGCGACCTGCGCTCCGGCCTCGAACACGGGCAGCTTCTGCTCCCAGCCGGGCAGCCCGCGGCCGGACTGGGACGCCTCCCACAGGGCCTTGTCGCCGAGCCACGCGGCGAAGCGGTCCCGCCAGGCGAGGCGCGCGGCTCGACCGCGTGCCGTGCTGGCGCGGTACATGGCCAGGACGTCGTCGGGGACGTGGAACGTGTCGTCGGGGGGGAGGCCGAGCAGCTCCTTGGTTGCCCGGACCTCGTCCTCGCCGAGCGGCGAGCCGTGCGCCGCGGCGGTGTCGGTCTTGGTCGGTGCCGGCCAGCCGATGTGGCTTCGGAGCACGAGGAGCGACGGCTTGTCCTCGATGGACCGGGCGCGCTCGAGGGCGTCGGTGAGGACGCCGGTGTCGTTGGCCGCCTCGCCGAGGTTCTCCACGTGCCAGCCGTACGCCGAAAAGCGCGCCGGCACGTCGTCCGAGTAGGCGAGGGAGGTGGGTCCGTCGATGGTGATGCGGTTGTCGTCGTAGACGTAGACGAGGCGCCCGAGCCCGAGATGCCCGGCCAGCGAGGCGGCCTCGTGGCTGATGCCTTCCATCAGGTCGCCGTCGGAGCAGATGACATAGGTGTGGTGGTCGACGAGCTCCGGCCCGAACCGGGCGCGCAGCCACCGCTCGGCCAGCGCCAGGCCCGCGGCGTTGGCCACCCCCTGCCCCAGGGGACCGGTGGTGACCTCGACGCCCGGGGTCAGGTGGACCTCGGGGTGGCCCGGGGTGCGGCTGCCCCAATGCCGGAAGGCCTTGAGGTCGTCGATCGTGAGGCCGTAGCCGGTGAGGAAGAGCATGCTGTAGAGGAGGATCGACGCGTGGCCCGCGGACAGCACGAAGCGATCGCGATCGGGCCAGTGCGGGTCCTCGGGGTCGTGGCGCATGATCCGCGTGAAGAGCACGTGGGCCAGCGGCGCCAATGCCATGGCCGTGCCCGGGTGACCGGAGTTGGCGCGCTGGGGGGCATCCATCGCGAGCCCGCGGATGACGTTGATGCCCCGCGCCTCGAGTTCCGCCTCGCTCACGCGCCCACCGTACCCTCTCCGTCGCCGGGCGAATCGGCTCCGCCACCGGTGGCGTCGGGGCTGTCGCGCAGCAGCGCCATGGACGCGGTGAACCCGT
Organism: Acidimicrobiales bacterium; assembly: GCA_035623275.1. Lineage (GTDB taxonomy): Bacteria > Actinomycetota > Acidimicrobiia > Acidimicrobiales > UBA8190 > DASPTT01. The sequence goes on along the minus strand of DASPTT010000008.1, from coordinate 214 downwards.
GCACGAAGTTGCTGCCGCCGACGGGACCGAACTCGCCGGCGGCGAAGCACCCGGCCACCGGCACGGGGCCGAGGTGCTCGGCGAGGGTGGTGACGTCGTGGCCGGGCGCGTCGAAGAGGCGTGTGCCGCGCCCCGTGCACGTGAACACCAGCGCGCCCTCGGCGTGCTTCGCCTCCAACGCCGCGTGGAGGTCGTCGTCGGCGGTCCCGGCGTC
>DASPTT010000007.1:0-2724 GCA_035623275.1 Acidimicrobiales bacterium | reverse complement strand
CTCAGCCAGCGCCTGGGCAAGTGCCGCCGTGACGGCCTGTTCCGTCTCCGTTGTGCGTCTCATGTGAAGAGCCTGCTCCCCGTGTGTCTCAGCTTCGGTGATGTCAGGTTGCAGTTGTGGTGCGAGCCGCACCACTCACCGTTACCTCCTGGCCCCCGATGCCCGCGATTTTTGAATCTCCCCACCCTCGATCACTGAAATTCCCCACCTTGAGCCCGATGAGCTGACCATCCACCCGCGGGGTTGGGCCCCCCTTCGAAGCTGACAGCGACCAAGCAACCAGCTCGAAGGGAGAACCCGCTCCGCATGCTCACACATGGGGAAGACGTGGAAGCACATGCACTGAGGCAACGGGGCTGGACGATCTCGGCGATCGCCCGGCATCTCGGCCGGGACCGCAAGACCATCCGGGCCTACATCAGCGGGGAGCGGAGCCCCGGCGTCCGGCGGAGCTCGAGGGCTGACCCGCTCGAGCCCTATGTCCGCTACATCAGCCTGCGGTTCACCGACGACCCGCACGTCTGGGCCAGTGCCCTCTATGACGAGGTCTGCCGGCTCGGCTATCCGCTCAGCTACCCATCCTTCGTCCGCCAGGTGCGGGCGGCGGGTCTGCGTCCGCATTGTGAGGCCTGTCATGGCGTCAAGGGCCGAGACACCATCGAGATCGACCACCGTCCGGGCGAGGAGATCCAGTGGGACTGGTTCGAGCGGCGGGGCGCCCCGTGGGGAGCGACGGCCTACGTGCTGCTCGGCACCCTCCCGCACTCGGGGCGCATCCGCGGCGTGCTGGCCGAGAAGATGGACCAGGCCCACCTGATCGAGGCCATGGACGGCGTGCTGCGGCGCCTGGGCGGGACGGCCAAGATCTGGCGGACCGATCGCCTCGCCACGGTGATCGTGCCGGGGACAGCCGACGTCCAGGCCTCCTTCGCCCCCGTGGCCAAGCACTACGACGCGATCGTGGCGCCGTGCCCACCCAGGCGGGGGAACCGCAAGGGGTCGGTCGAGTCGTCGGTGCGCTTCGTCTCTGGACGCTGGTGGCGCACCATGACGGCGACGACTCCCGAAGAGGCCCAGCGCTCCCTCGACGTCTTCTTGGCCACCACCGGTGACCAGCGAGAGCGTCGGGGCGCTGGCGGTGAACGGACCACCGTCGGCGCGCTGGCCGACGTGGAGCCACTCCGTGCGCTGCCAGCGGTGCCCTTCCCGGCCACCACCGAGGTCGAACGAGTGGTGGCCGACAATGCGACGGTCGCCTATGGAGGCAACCGCTACTCGGTGCCGCCGGGGCTCGGAGGCACCACGCTGGTGCTCCGGCACCGGCTGGGCTTGCCGACAATCGACGTCGTGGCGCCCTCGGGAGCGATCCTCGTCACCCACCGCCTGGCTCCGGCGGGATCGGGAGCCCTGGTGCGCAGCACCGAGCACCGGGCCGCCCTCGAGGCCGCCGTGCTGTCCTCGTTCACGACCGCCCGGCCGTGTGACACCAAGGCCAACCGGCCACCGGGTGCCGAAGCTCTGGCCGAAGCAGCCCGCCTGCTCGGACCCGTCGGCGCTGAACCGAGTGTCGACCTCGGCGTCTATGAGATGGCCGCAGGCACCCGATGAACGAGACCTCGACCTATCAACAGATCCGCAGTCACCTGGCCTATCTGCGCCTCGGTGCCGCCGCCGAAGCGCTGCCGGGCGAGCTCGAGCACGCCCGCACGCAGAATCTGGGTCACTCGGAGTTCTTGTGCCGCCTGCTCGAGGTCGAGGTGGTCGCCACCGAGGCGCGCCGGCGCGCCGGGCTCGAGCGCTTCGCCTGCCTGCCCAGCCCCTGGACCCTCGACGACTTCGACTTCTCGGCCCAGCCCTCGATCGACAAGAAGCTGATGGACGAGCTGGGGACCCTGCGCTTCCTCGAAGACGCCACCAACGTGCTCTTGATCGGCCCACCGGGGGTCGGCAAGACCATGCTGGCCGTCGGGTTGGCCCGGGCCTCGATCAACGCCGGCTATCGGACCTACTACACGACGGCGGCCGATCTCGCCGCCCGCTGCCACCGGGCCGCCCTCGAAGGCCGGTGGGCCACCACCATGCGCTTCTTCGCCGGACCGAGACTCCTGGTCATCGACGAGGTGGGCTACCTGCCCATGCAGAGCGAGGCGGCGGCTGCCCTCTTCCAGGTGATCACCCAGCGCTACTTGAAGTCCTCCATCGTCATGACGACGAACCTCGGGGTCTCCTCGTGGGGGAAGATCTTCGACGACCCCATGGTGGCCGCCGCCATGTTGGACCGCCTGCTTCATCGCAGCGTCGTGTTCAACATCGACGGCGAGAGCTACCGGATGCGCTCGCATCGGGCCCGCACAGAGGGTCTCCGAAAGGGGGTCGCCAAGACCAAGGAGTAACCTGACCACACATCCCTCACCGGTCAGTCAACTGGGGAATTTTGTTGATCGCCCCTGGGGAGTTTCGAAAATCGGCGGCACTGGTACAACCCGCGTCGGCGACACAGCTACTGCCAGATGCTCAGTCCCGTGGACTACGAAGCCGCCCACGCGGCATGATCACCAACCAACAGCAACTGTCCGCTGGAGCGGGGGAAGCTCAGAGCCTCCAGTTGATGGTCACGGCGTCGCTGTACAGCTCCACCCCGAGGATCTGGAGGCGGCCGCCGTAGTTGAGCGGTCGATCAGGTTGGTCAACCGGCACCAGGCCGACAAAGACTGACTCCGGTGG
>DASPTT010000006.1:0-11034 GCA_035623275.1 Acidimicrobiales bacterium | reverse complement strand
CCGCCGGTCCGGGACTCAACATCACGGACCTGGCGAGCGTGCTGGCTCGGGCCGGGGCCGTGCGAGCCATGGAGCTCGACATCAACACCGACTGGGTGAACCTTGCCACCTATGCGCCGTCGACGCCGGGCGGCGCCGCGGCCCCCGTCAACGGCACCGACCTCCTCCCCAACATGGTCGGCACCCCCGGTCGGTACTTCGAGGCATGGTGGTCCCGCGACTTCATCACGATGTCGGTGCGCCCCGGCCTCGGGCCCTGAGGGTTGGCGTGGACCGACGCCGGCAACGGCTGCGTCGGCGACGGGTGGCGGCGCCGGTGGTCGTGTCGCTGCTCGGTATGACGCTGTCTGCGTGCAGCAACGGCATCGCGTCCGGTGGCGCGCGGCTGTCGGCCAACGCGGCGCGGTCCCTGGCACCCGCCTCGTTCTCCGCCGGTGCGTGCGTGGCCCTCGCACCCACCGCCGGGGACCGCCACCGCACGGTGTTCCTCGACGCCGGCCACGGTGGGATCGACCCCGGCGCGGTCGGCACGACGACCCAGGGTGCGACGGTCGACGAGGCCGACGCCACCTTGCCCGTGGAGCTGGACGCCGCCACCCTCCTGCGAGCGCAGGGATTCCGGGTGGTGGTGTCACGCACCGGCAACTCCTCCGTGACGCGGCTCGGAGCGGCCGACCTGTCGGGCGGTGTGCTCAGCCTGCAGGGGGCGCACGACGACGTCGTCGCCCGGGCCCTGTGCGCCGACCTGGCCCGTGCCGATGCGCTGGTCGGGATCTACTTCGACAGCGGGGCCAGCCAGGCGGACGCCGGCAGCCTGGCGACCTACGACACCGTCCGGCCCTTCGCCGCCGCCAACGAGCAATTGGCGAACCTCCTCCAGCAGGACGTGCTCGCCACGATGAACGCCCAGGGGTGGGCCATCCCCGACGCGGGCGTCCTTCCCGACTCGCAGGAAGGGTCCCTGGTCCAGTCCTCCTCGGACAGCCCCCTCGCCGCCGCGGCAGCCCGCTACGGTCACCTGCTGCTGCTGGGGCCGGCCATGGCCGGCTACTTCTCGACGCCCAGCGAGATGCCCGGCGCCGTCATCGAGCCGCTGTTCGTCACGGACCCCTTCGAGGCTTCCATCGCCGCCAGCAGCACCGGTCAGCAGGTCATCGCCGAAGGGATCGCCACCGCGGTCGAGACGTTCCTTCCGGCGCCTGTGGCCCAGGCGGGCCACCCGCGCTCGTGAGCTGCCGCCGGGTCCTGGGCGGATCCTGACCGACGACGACCGGCGCGCCGACCCGGCCTCGGTCGAGCAGGATGACCGGGTGGGTTCCCGGGGACGCGAGGGTCGAGGCCGGAAGGGGACGATGCGCAGGATCGCTCGGACCGGGCCCGAGCTGCTCGCCGCCGCGTCGGACAACGACCCCACCAACATCGGAACCGCTGCGGTCGTCGGCGCCCAGACCGCCTACCAGCTGGCATGGGTCGCGCTGTTGATCGCCCCGTTGCTCGGCGTCGTCCAGTCCATCGCCGCGCAGGTCGGTGCCGTGGGTGGGAACGACCTCCAGTCGCTGGCGTCGAAGCGCTACGGGCGGAAGGTCGCCAGGACCCTCCTGGCGTCGGTGGTGGTCGTCAACGTGGTCACCATCGCCGCCGATCTGCAAGCGGGGGCGGCGGGGATCGGCGTCCTGGCGGGCCTGGACCCCCGCTGGGTCGTGGCGCCGCTGGGGCTCGGCCTGTTCGGCCTGCTCCTGGTGGGCAAGTACGACGAGGTCGTGGCCGTGCTGCGCTACGCGATGATCGGGTTCCTGGTCTTCGCCGTCGCCGCCATCATGGCTCGGCCGCACTGGCCGAGCGTCCTGAGGGCGAGCTTCGTCCCGTCGCTCTCACACCGGGAGGTGCTCGCCGGCGCCCTCGCCATCGTCGGCACCACCCTGACCAGCTACGTCTATGTGTGGGAGACGATCGAACGCGGGGTCGAGGAGCCCCTCGACCCCCGCGCCGGCGGGGGAGGGCTGTCACACCTCCGCTACGGCGCGGTGGTCGGCGCAGTGTTCACCGCCGTCGTCTTCTGGTTCATGCTGGTGGCCTCGGGGGCGACGCTCGGCCGCGACCACCAGACCGTGTCGTCGGCACAGGACGCGGCGCGGGCCCTGCGCCCCCTCGCCGGTGGGGCGGCCTCCGACCTGTTCGCCGCCGGCCTGGTGGTGGCGACGGTCGTCGCCCTCCCCGTGATCATGGCCACGACCGCATATGTGGTGGGAGCGGAATTCGACTGGCGCCGGGGACTGTCGGTGCGGGTGGGCCACGCCGCCGGCTTCTACGGCGTCATGTTGGCGTCGATCGCGCTCGCCTTGGTGGTGGCCCTGACGAGGACCTCGGTCGTGGGCATGCTCGTCGCCGCCAGCATCGTCGGGGGTCTGGGCACGCCCCTCGGGGTCGCGATCATGGTGGGGCTCGCCCGAGACCCCGGGGTCATGGGGGACCGACCGATCTCGCGTCCGCTGGCCGTGGCCGGTTGGACCGTCGCCGCCCTGATCGGTGTCCTCGGGCTCGTCTACCTGGTGGAGGCGATCCGCGGCCAGCTCTGACGGGATACCGTGCGTTACCGGGGTCAGCCGAGTGTGACGCCCCGCCGAAGCCCCGAACCCAGAGGACGGGCGACACACGATGGAGCGACCGGACATCCGGGACCTGTGCAGGATCCCCGTCGTGATCGCGCCAATGGCGGGCGTCCCGAGCACGGTGCAGCTCGTCGCGGGCGGAGCCGAAGCCGGAGCGCTGGGGTTCCTGGCGGCGGGATACAAGTCCGCGTCGGCCGTTGCCCAGCAGATCCGGGAGCTCCGGGGGGTCACGGACCGGCCCTTCGGTGTGAACGTGTTCGTGCCCGGCACCCCGGGGCGCCTCGAAGACGTCGCCCCGTACATGCGGGCGATCGCCCCGGAGGCAGCGGGACTCGGCGTGGAGCTCGGCGACCCGGCATGGGACGACGACGACTGGGACTGCAAGATCCGGACCCTGGTCGCCGATCCCCCTGCGGTCGTGTCCTTCACCTTCGGGTGCCCGGATCGCGAGACGGTGACCGCGTTCCACGACGCGGGTTCGGCGGTCGGCGTGACCGTCACGAACGTGGCCGAAGCGCGGTCGGCCGCGGCATCGGGTGCCGACTTCCTGTCGGTCCAGGGCGCGGAGGCGGGCGCGCACCGGGGCACGTTCACGAACGACGACGAGGCCCTGGCGGCCCGGCCACTGCTGGCGTTGCTGTCTCAGATCGGCGGGGTCACGGACCTGCCGCTGCTCGCCGCGGGCGGGATCATGGACGCCGACGCCGCATCGACGGCCTTGGCCGCGGGGGCAGTGGCCGTCCAGTGCGGCACGGCCTTCCTCTGCTGCCCGGAGAGCGGCGCCGATCCGCTCCACAAGGAGGCGCTCACCGAGGGGCGCTACACCACGACCACCTTGACCCGGGCGTTCAGCGGCCGCCCCGCCCGCGGCTTGGTGAACCGCTTCGTGGCCGACCACACCGACGCGCCGCCCGCCTACCCCGAAGTCAACAACGCCACGCGCCCGCTTCGAGCCGCCGCGGCCGCCGCTGGCGACGCGGAGCGGATGAGCCTGTGGGCTGGGACCGGTTTCGCCGAGGCCCGGGCCGAACCGGCCGGGGAGGTCGTCGAGCGTCTCTGCCCCTCGCCGGGGCGCAGCTAAGGACGCGTCGAACTCGACCCGGAACACCGCCAGATGGCGGGCGGTCCGACGGGATCACGCGGTGGGGTTGGCGCTGATCCTCTCCGCTCGGACGAAGACCGCGCACCGTCGGTCCTCGGCCATCACCCGGTCGAACTCGTCCCAATCCTCGTGGTCCCCGCCGGCTGCCCGGTAGACGGAGCGGATGACGTCGGGCACGTCGAGCCCGAGCTCGGCGCCGTCATCGGGTCCGACGAGGCGCGTCGGCCCCGCCACCGCCGCCCACTGGTAGCCGTCCTTGAACACCACGGTCGCGCGGCCCGTCCGGCGCAGGAGCTTCAGCTTGACGCTGTCACCGTGGGCGACGAGGCCGACCGACGGCGACCCGTCGACGGGGTCGCGGGTCACGCCGGCGCTCACCACCGACGCGTGGACCGAGCCGTCGGCCCGGCAGGTCGTGATGACGGCGAGGTGCCGGTCGGCGGCCGCGAGACGCTCCACCAAGGCGAGGTCTGCCATCACGTTCCTCCTATTCGGCCCCACCGATTCTCGGCCCCACCGAGTCTGGCAGCCGGCAGGTCTCCGCAAGGTCTTTGTCCCCTGCCACGACGAACGGGGAACCCGCACGCTGGCCAGGGAGGGAATTCCCGGGGGAGCGGACCATGGTCGCCGACGTCCAGGACCACGATGCGCCGTGACGGCGGTGGGTCCCGATCGGGCGACGCGGGGGGCGAGGGGACCTGGTCGTGGCGGGGGCGCCGCCGGCGCCGAGGCACCGAGCGAGCGAGCCGGCCGACGGCAGCGGATGCTGGTGGTGCTCCGGCACCGATACGAAGACTCGTTGGCGCACGACATGGTCACGGGGCTGGGCACCGTGGAGTTCGGCACCCGGATCGTGCTCTTCGGAGCGTCGATGCTCCTGTCCGTGCTCCCCCTCATCATCTTGCTGAGCGCCTTCGCCAGCCGACGTGTCGACGACGACATCTCGCAGCACCTCGGGCTCAACCGCCAGGGGGCCCGGATCGTGGAGGGGCTGTTCCGGTCGTCGACGACGACAGTGAGCTTCGGCGTCCTCCTCAGCTTGCTCCTGTCCTTCGTGGGCACCGTCGCCGTGGCGCGGTCGGTCCAGACGACCTACGAGCAGGCATTCGGGCACCCGGCACGTCGCGGGACGCGCACCCTGGGACGGTCCGTGGTGTGGGTCGTGGTGGTCGGCGGCTTCGTGATCGGCGACGCCGCCGTCAGCCGGCCGCTGCGGGACGGGCCGGCGGGACCGGTCGTGCTGGGTCTCGTCGACCTCGCCGGCGTGACCCTGTTCTTCTGGTGGTCCATGCACTACCTGCTGGCGGGGCGCGAGCCCTGGGGGCGCCTCGCGCCGGCGGCGCTGTGCACGGCCGTCTTCTGGATCGGGCTGGGCCTCTTCGCCTCCCTCTACTTCTCGTCCACGGTCGTGTCCGACAGCCGGCTCTACGGCAGCGTCGGGGTCGTCTTCACCCTCATGACCTGGTTCATCGCCATCGGTGCGGTGGTCGCGCTGGGCCCGGTCGTCGGGGTGTCCTGGCAGCACCGCCGCGATCGCCGTTCCCCCGGTCCGGGCGTCCCCCCCCGGGCCCGGGCCCGGGGCCGGGTGAGGGGACGTTCGCCCCTTCCCGGTCACGGCACCCGTCCGTAGCGTGGCCGACAGGGGCCATCGAATGATGCCCGAAGGAGATGATTCGGATGGCGGCTTACACCTATCCGCTGCTGAGCGTGTTCTGGACCCTCCTGTGGTTCTTCTGCTTCGTGCTCTTCATCTGGCTCTTCGTCGTGGTGGTGATCGACGTGTTCCGGAGCCACGACATGGGAGGATGGGGCAAGGCCGGGTGGTTGATCTTCCTCATCGTGCTGCCCCTGATCGGCATCCTCGTCTACCTGATCGCCCGCGGGGGGAGCATGCAGGAGCGCAGGGTGGCCGAGATGCGCCAGCAGGAGCGGGAGCTCCGCTCCTACGTCCAGGACGTGGCGCAGTCGAGCAGCGCGGACGAATTGGCGAAGCTCGCCGACCTGCGCGCCCGCGGCGTGCTCACCGAGGAGGAGTTCCAGGCCCAGAAGGCCAAGATCCTGGCGTGAGCTGACACCCGTTTCGGCCGCCGGGCGGGTCGGGTACCGGGTCGCGGCGACGACCCCGGGACCTTCTCCTCTGTCCCGAGTCGTGCCCAGGCCAAACAATGACCTGGACCGATGCGCGGCTGGCGACGGCCGGCCCGGCCGTCCTGATCGTCCTGGCACCGGTTCGTCAACGCCGGTCGGCCCTCACAACACCGGAAGGAGAACCCATGGCCATTGACACGCTCTTCGTCTTCTCGGGCGTCTACGCCGACGTCGACGATGCGATCGCCGACTACGACGCGGTCAAGGAGCTGCACACCGAGGCCGGCCTCATCGACGCCTACGACGCCGCCGTCGTCGAGCGCAAGGCGGACGGCAAGGTGAAGATCGTCAAGAAGCACGAGACGCCCACCCGCGTGGGCGGTGTCCTCGGCGGCGGCGTCGGGCTGGCGACGGGCCTCGTGATCGCGCTGTTCCCCGCGGCGGCCATCGGGGGCGGCCTGCTCCTCGGCACCACGGCCGGGGGAGCGCTCCTCGGCTCGATCGCCGGCCACGCGGCCGCCGGGATGAGCCGCACCGACCTGAAGGAGCTGGGCGAGCACCTCGACGCCGGCCAGGCCGGCCTGGTAGTCGTCGCCGTGGCGGACGTGCAGGCCAAGATCGAGGCCACCATGAAGCGCGCCGAGAAGGTCCAGCAGAAGCAGCTCAAGGCCGACCAGGACGCCATCGAGGCCGACGCCAAGGAGGCCCAGAGCCAATAGGCCGCGTGTGCGCTTCGTCCCCGGCGCGCTCGCCCGTCACGACTTGGCGTAGTTCGACGCACCCCACCAGTCGACGACGACGACCGGCTCGTCGCCGACCACCCAGGCGTCGTGACCCTGGGGGAGCGCGGTCACGTCGCCGGGCCGGGCGTCGAGCTCGGTGCCGTCCTCCATGACGATGCGGAGCGTGCCCTGCACGTGGTACTGGAAGTGGGGCGCCTCGCACAGGTCGGTGCCGGCGATCGGCTTGACGTGCTCCGACCAGCGCCACCCGGGCTGCAGGGTGAGGCGGCCGATCTCACTGTCACCGATGTGCAGGACGTCGAGCTGGCCCCGCTCGAAGGTTCGGACGTCGTCGGGGGCGGCGAAGGCCTTGTGCTCTGCGGTTCCCATGGCGGTTCCTCCTGTTCGGTTCCGCCCGCGGGGGCGGGCGGGATCGTGCCGACGCCGTGATCGTGCGTGCCGTGCCCTGCAGCGGCCCTGCAGCGGACGGCCGTGGTGGTGCAGGCCGGCTGCAAGGCCGGCGGGGGATGCTGCTGGCGGACGGCCCCGGAGAACGACCGCAGAGAGCACGAGGAGGACACGGTGACGACGAACCCGGTAGACGAGCTGCTGGACGCCATCGAGACGGCGCGGATGCCCCGTTGCCGGGCGTTCGCCAAGCGGGCGACGCTCGACGCCACCGTGCCCAATTGGCGGTTCTCCGTGCATGGCGCGGCGGCGGTCCGATCCGAGCTGGCGGGGTGGTTCGCCGACCCCGGCCGGTTCGAGGAGCTGCGCCGCACCCCCATCGCGGGAGGCGAGCTGGTCGAGTTCACGTTGTGCTGGGAGGAGCACGGCGTCCCCCACGCCGCGCACCAGGTGCACGTGCTCCAGGTCGACGCCGGGGGGATCGTCTCGGACCGCGTCTGGTGCGGAGGGCGCTGGCCGGCCGACCTGCTGGCCGACATGGCGGCGGCAGCCCGGGCCACGGGATGAGCCTCGCCGGCACCGACGGCTCGGCACCGGGCGTGGACCCGCGCCCATCGTCGCCGGCGGCGGCCATGGCGGCCGACTACGAGCGGGCCGCCGGCTGGTGGCGCCGCGGTCCCGACCCGATCTACCGGCGCTTCGCCCGCATCCTCGTCGGGGCGGCGCCCATCCCGCTGGCCGGGCTGCGGGTCCTCGACCTCGGCGCGGGGACGGGGGCGGTGTCGGTGGCGCTGCGGGGGGCGGGGGCCAGACCCGTGGCCGTGGACTCGTCGCCGGCCATGGCGCGCTGGGCACGGCGCTGCGTCGGGAACCTCGACGTGGCCGTCGCCGATGCCTTGCACCTGCCCGCGCCCGACGGCGCCTTCGACGGCTGGTTCGCGGGGTTCGTCCTCAACCACCTGCCCGCACCCTGGCGGGCCCTCGGGGAGGCCGCCAGGGTCACCAGGCCGGGCGGCGTCATCTGCGCCACGACCTTCATGGCGGGGGGCCCGAACCCGGTGACGCGCGCCGTCGAGAGGATTGCCACGGACTGGGGCTGGCGGCCACCCGCCTGGTACGAGGAGCAGCGGACCTGGGCCGCCTTGACCGACACACCCGGGGGACTGGCGGCCCAGGCCGCGACCGCCGGCCTGGGGCCCGCGCGCGTGTCGGTCGTCGAGGTCGACGCGGGGACGAGGTCCGTCGAGGAGCTGGTGGCCTGGCGGCTGGGTCACGCCCACATGGCAGGCCTGGCGGGACGGCTCTCGGCCGGTGCCCATCGGACGCTGGTGGCGGCCACGGCGGCCGCCGTGGGTCCCGACCCTCAGCCCCTGCGGCGTTCGGTCCTCGTCTTGTCCATCCACCGTCCCGCCTGACGGAGGAACGCCTCGGCCCGTCCGCCCGCCTGGGCGGCCGCCTCCACGATCCGCTCCTCGGCCAGGTCCCACCACCGGTCCACGCCGGCGTCGCGGGCCACCTCGGCCGTCATCCACCACGCCTCGGGCGCCGCCACCCGTGCCAGCACGTCGAGCAGACGCCGCGTCCGGCGCGCGTCCGCCCGCTCTCCTGCCGCCAGGAGCGCCCGCTGCGCCAGCACCCGGGCCATGGCCTCGTGTCGCGGGGTCCCGCGCCGCGCCGCCTCCAGGGCGACCTCGTTCGCCGTCGCGGCGGCCTCCTCGGCCCGGCCGTCGGCCAGTGCCAGGCGGGCGGCGAGCATGCGGTGGCGGGACCGCGCCTTCCAGCTGAAGGCGTAGCCGGCGCCGGCCGTCTCGGCCCGCGCCAGGCAGGCCGCGGCGTCGTCGAGCGCGTCCCGGCGGAGATGGGCATCGGCGAGATCGAGCGCGGCCTGTGCCGCGGGCTCGCGCAGCCGGCGCGTTCGGGCGATCTCGGCCGCGGCCTCGTTGAGGTCGTCGGCTTCACCGCCCGCCATGAGATTGCGCAACACCCAGGCCCGGTAGTTGGCGGTGCGCCCCGCGAAGTGGTCGAGGTGGCGAGCCTCCACCTCGCGGTCGACCTCGTCGAGTAGCTCGAGGGCGAGCGCGGCGTGCCCCTGGAGCGCCGCCGCGTAGGCGGCCAGCAGCGACCGATGGGCGGCACCGAAGGGGTGGAACGCGAGCGTCGCGTCGAGCGCGGCGGCGTCGGCGAGCTCGACCGCCTCGTCGGTCATGCCCCGATCGGCGAGCAGCCAGCCGAGCCACACGCCGGCGACGCCTGCGTGGCCGGCCTCCGCGTTGCGCACTGCGGATTCCAGGCTGTCCCGCGCGCTCTGCAGTGCGCCATCGGCGTGGGCGATCCTCCCGGCCAACGCCATGACACTGCGGCGAAGCTCGTCGGTATCGCCGGCACCGAGCGCAGATGCCGCCTGGCGGCACAGTGCCCGGGCGGTGTCGAAGTCGCGCCGGTAGTAGGCGGACCAACTGGCGAGCTCGAGCGCGTCGGCGCCCGCCCCCAGGCGTCGGGCCGAGTCCGCGTCCCGTGTCGCGCCGGCGAAGTCCTCCCTGGTGAGTCGCACGCGGCCCCGCGCCAGGTGGCCCGCCGCCGAGGGGTGGAGCTCGAGCGCTCGGTCCAAGAGCCGCTCGGCTTCGGCATGGTCGAAGCGAGCGGACGCGATGGCGGCCGCCGCCGTCGTCGAGCGGGCGGCGAGGTCGAGATCCCCGCCGTTGCGGGCGTGGGTGGCCACGGCCAGCGGGTCGTGTCCCGGTCGTTTCGCCAGCAACCGGGCAGCCTCCCGGTGGACCAGCGCGCGCCTCGCCGCGCTCGTGCCGGCAACGAGCGCCTCGCGGACGAGCTCGTGGCGGAACCGATAGGTCGTGCCGCGCTCCTCGAGGATCATGAGCCGCTGTCCGACCTCCAGGTCACCGAGCAGCGTCACCGCCGACTGGTGGAGCACGCCGGCCAGAAGGTCGAGGTCGACCGTGGTCCCGAGCACGGCCGCCGTCCGCAGCGTCGGCGCCGAGTCACCGGCCTGGGCGCAGCGGGCCCACACCGATTCGAGGATGGAGTCGGGCAGGGTGTCGCCCTCGAAACCGGCCAGCTCGACCAGGAAGAGGGGATTGCCACCGCACCGCTCCAACAGCTCCCCGGCGCGCCCGGTGCCGACGATCTCGGTGACGGCCGCGAGGTCGAGCGGCTCGAGGTCGATCCGCGTCGCATCGGGCACGGGCATCGGGCCTTCCGGGCGGCGGGCGAGGACGACGAGGAGCCTGGCCGACGCGGGCCGTCTCGCCACGAAGCGCACCCACGCCACGGTGGCGGTGTCGGCCAGATGGGCGTCGTCCACGACGAGGACGCACACCCCGTCGCCCGCCGCACACCGGCAGAAGTCGAGGGCACCGCCGAAGAGCACCGCCTGCGCGGTCAGGGGGTCGGGGACGGTGTCCGCCCTGTGCCCGCCGCGCAGCAGCGATCCGAGCACCGGGCCGGCCTGGGAGCGGAGCCGGTCGGCCTCCGCGGCATCGACACGGCCCAGATGGTCGTCCAGCGCGTCGAGGACGGCCTGGAACGCCAGTGACCCGAACGGATCGCAGGTGCCCTGCAGGACGGTCGCGCCCGGGCCGGTCGACCCGGTCCACTCTTCGAGCAGGCGCGTCTTGCCCATGCCCGCCTCGCCCTCGACGACCACGGTGGCGACGCCTCCGCGCGCCCGTCGCAGCGCCGTGTCCAACGCCCGCCACTGCCGGTCACGGCCGGGGAGGCGCGATCCTTGCGGCCGCCGCCGGGTGACCGATGCCGCCACGGCGACCTCGGGTTCGAGCTCCTCGCGCAGGATGGCCAGGTGCAGCGCTTCGGTGGGCGCCGAGGGGCTCGTGCCGAGGGCGTCGGCCAGCAGCTCCCTGGTCTGCGCATAGGCGGCCAGCGCCGATGCCGGTCGACCCGCGGCCACGTGGGCGCGCATGAGCAGCCGCAGGGCATGCTCGTCGTAGGGGTCGTGGTCGAGGGCCTGTTGCGCCGTGCCGGCCGCCGTGAACGGATCACCGGATGCGAGCGATGCCTCGGCGGCGATCTGGCGCAGACGGGCGAGCGACCGCTCGACGCCGGCGCGGGCCTCGTCCGCCCAGGGTGCATC
>DASPTT010000005.1:0-5196 GCA_035623275.1 Acidimicrobiales bacterium | reverse complement strand
GGAAACCTGACTCAGGACCTGACTCGCCGTCAGCTCTAGCGCTAGCCTGGCCGGGCTATGGAAGCGGAGGAGGCGACGATCGCTGCCACTGACGGCCGGGTGCCCGGGCGCCGTGGCCGGGCCACCAGGCAGCGCCTGCTCGAGTCCACGACGGCGCTCATCGAGACGACCCCGTGGCGCTCCATCAAGGTGATCGACATCGCCCGAGAGGCGGGCACGTCGCCCGCCACCTTCTACCAGTACTTCGAGAACGTCGAGCAGGCCATCCTCGTGCTCGCGGAGGAGCTGACCGCCGGGGCCGGCGAGCTGGCCGAGCTGGTCGACGGCGACTGGTCCGAGCCGGCGAGCTGGGACACGGCCTGCCAGGTGGTGGACGGCTTCATGGACTATTGGGAGCGCAACCGCGCCGTGTTCCGGGTGGTCGAGCTCGCCACCGAGGAGGGCGACCTGCGCTTCCGGGGGCTGCGCGTCCGGGCGCTCAACGCGGTGACGGTGACCCTGGCCAGGGTCATCTCGGCCGCCAACCCCGGCGGCCCCACGCCGGGCCATTCCCCCGCCGGGGCCGACCCCATGGCGGTGGCGGCGACCGTGATCTCGATGCTCGCCCACGTCGCGGCCCACCGCTACGGGTTCGAGTTCTGGGGCATCCGCACGAGCTCGATGACCGACAGCCAGGCGCGGATCCTGCACTGGGCCGTCACCGGCCGCCCCGCGCCCGCCGCCGACGGTTCCGCCCGGGTCATCCCCCGGCCGCGCACGGGCGCGGTGGCCGGGGGTGGGGCCGCGCAGGCGCGGACGGCGGGCGCGTCGCGTCGGGCCGAGCCCTAGGTGGCTGCCCAGGGACCGGAGGTCGGGGGCTGGGCTACCGCGCGCCGAGCGCGGCGTGGCAGGCCTTCGTCAGGCGGTAGCTGCGGGTGTCACCAGTGAGGCCGAGCTCCATCTTGTTGGGGATGTAGCCGACGGCCAGCTCCGCGTCGGGGTCGGCCCAGCCCATGGAGCCGCCCAGGCCGAAGTGGCCGAATCCGCCCTCGCTCCCCAGCCCCATGGTGGCGGTGACACCGCGGTTGAGCATGTACCCGAGCCCGAACTGCAGGTCGACGTCGAGGATGACGAGGTCGCCGCCCTCCGTGTGCTGCTCGGTGGCGCGCCCGAGCTGTTCGGGCGAGAGCAGGCGCAGCCGGCCCCCGTCCGGCGTGGCGGCCTCGCCGATGCACGCCGCGTACATGCGAGCCACCGACCTGGCGTCGCCGATCCCGTTGGCGGACGGGATCTCGGCCGCGTGCAGGCGCGGCGAGTTCCACAGCCTGTGGTCGGCAAGGGCGTTGCCGGGCGCGAACAGCGCCTTGGGGAGGGGCGCATCCGGGCCGAAGAGCTGGACGAGAAGGTTCTCGAGGTGCTGTCCCGCCTCGCTCGGGTCCGCCGTGGCCTCGCTCGCCTGCGTCGACGCACCCTCGGTGCTCGGGATCGCGGCGTGCAGGCGGGCCACCCGCGGCTCTTCGCTGTCGGGCAGGCCGACGTGGAACTCGAGGCCGAGGGGATCGCCCACCAGGTCGCGGAACGAGGCGCCGAAGCCCTTGCCCTGGATTCGGCGCACCACCTCTCCCACCAGCCAGCCATAGGTCGTGGCGTGGTACCCGTGGCGCGTGCCCGGTTCCCACACCGGCGCCTGGGCCTCCAGTGCCCGCACGACGGGCTCCCAGGCGAGTGCATCGTCGCTGTCCATGTCGCCGTCGACCCATGCCAATCCGGCTCGGTGCGATAGCAGGTAGGACACGGGGATGTCCGCCTTCCCCGCGGCTGCGAACTCTGGCCAGTACGCCGCCACCGGCGCGTCCACGTCCAGCCGGCCCTCGTCGGCGAGGAGGTTGGCACAGGTGGCCGTGACCCCCTTGGTCGTCGAGTAGACGAGCGCGATGGTGTCCTCCTCCCACGGCCGCCCCTCGAACGCGTCGGCCAGCCCACCCCACAGGTCGACGACCATCTGGCCGCGGTGGTAGGCGCTGAAGGCGGCGCCGACCTCGAGGCCCTTGTCGAAGTTGCGTTCGAAGGCGTCGCGCACGCCCTCCCAGCCCGGTGCCGTCCAACCGTGCACGTCGGCCACAGCAGACCCCCTACTTGATCGCCATCGGGTTCACCGGAGAGCCCAGCCCGTTGGTGAAGGGCAGCGGCGTGGCATCGAGGAAGAAGGTATACACGCCGTCGGTCGCGCAGTCGTCGGCCAGGGGGTCGAGCAAGAAGTTTTGGCCCTGGGTCATGCCCATCTCCACCAGGTGCAGGAGGTGGACGGGCAGGTAGGCGGCCGGGTCCTCACAGGGGATGACCTCGAGCGACAAGGTGTCGGTGGCCACCGCGGCCACGTCTCGGGCATGGAACCAGGCCGCCGTGGCCATGGTCAGCCCGGGGGCCTGACCCATGTAGCGCATCACGTCGTCGAACCCGAGGAGATTGGGCACCGGGATGGTCGCGCCGCCCGCCGGGAACCGCTCCCGCAGCTTGAGGTGCGCCATCTGCCCCGTCCGTACGAGCACCACGTCGCCCGGCTCGATGGCGACACCGGTCAGCGCCAGGGCGTCGTCGAGGTCCGCCGGGGTGATGGGGTAGCCGCCCTCCAGGACGTCCACGCCCTTGGCCCGGGCCACGTCGAGCAGCACGCCCCGGCTCACGAGCGACTCCACCAGGTGGATCCCGCACTTCGACGCGCCCGCAGAGGTCACCGATTCCTGCGGGAAGCCGTTGTAGAGCCTGCGGCCGTGGCTCACGTGGGCCAGTGCGTCCCAGTGGGTGGCGCACTGCAGGGGCATGACCACCACGTCCTCGTTGGCGCAGATCCACTCCGGGTCGCCGGCCAGCGGCACGTCGATGTAGGACATCGTCCGCAGGGGGTTGAAGCGGCCCGGGATGACCCCCTTCTGGATCCCCTCCGCCTCCGACAGCGCCAGACCGAGAGGGAACGCCCGGCCCGAGCGCACACACGACGCGCCCCGCCGCCGCACCTCGTCGGTGACCAGGTTCAGGGTGCCGATCTGGTCGTCCGTACCCCAGCGGCCCCAGTTGTTGACCTTGGACGCGATCGCGGCGAAGGAGTCCGGGACGGGCATCGACGCGGCAGGTTAGCGGTGGGCGTCAGGCGATGCCGGGACGCATCAGGCGATGCCGGGACGCACGACCTGCCCGGGCAGGTTCGCCGTGAGGACCTCCCCGTCGCGCACGATCGGCACGCCGTTCACGATGGTCCAGGCGATGCCCTTGGGCCGGGCCGAGTACCGCGCCTCACCGCCGGGGAGGTCGTGGATCTGCTTCTTCGATTCCAGGGCGATCGTGTCCGGGTCGAAGACGAACGCATCGGCGGCGTATCCCGGCAGGAGCATGCCCCGGCCCTCGAAGCCGAGGAGGGCGGCCGGCACCTGCGTCATCTGTCGGATGCCCTCCTCGAGCGACCACAGCTGCCGGTCGCGAACCCAGAAGGCGAGGAACTGCGTCGACCAGTCGGACCCGTCGTCGCGGTCGAGGTGCGCGCCGCCGTCGGACACCCCGATGATCATCGCCGGGTGGCGCTGGCCGACCGCCACGGACTCCTCCCACGCCCGGCTCTTGTTCACGTAGCGGAACACCGTGGCGAGGTCCTCGGCCATGGCCAGGTCCAGCATGGCGTCGGCCGGCTCCTTGTCCAGCTCGGCGGCGATGTCGGCGATGGTGCGGTGGAGGAACTTCTCGTGCTCGGGCCGCCTGACCTCGTCGACCTCGACCACCTTCCAGCGCGGCGGCGGCAGGGTGGAGCCCTTGGAGGCGTCGCGGTTGGGGTTGTCCACCGCGTGGCGCATCTCGTCACGGGCCGCGGGGTCGCGAAGGATCGCCATCTTCTCCTCGACGCTCGGGCCGGGGCCGAGCACCCGGTGGAAGGCGGGCACGCCCTCGTAGAGGTTCGTCCCCGTGTCGATCCGGAAGTCACGGTCGAAGGGGTGGTTGCGCAGCAGCGAGTAGATGCCCACGCCCTGGCGGCCGGCGTCGTCGATCCACTTGGCCACGTCCTCCCATCCGGCACCGGGCACGTCGACCTTGGAGCGCCCACCGAGCCCCTGGAGGATGATCGGGAGCCGGCTCAGTGTCCCGAGCCGGACCAGGAGGTCCTTGTCCTCCTGGTCGAGCCCGCCGATGGCGCTGCGGTGCAGGTAGGTGATCGACCCGCCGCGGTAGCGGCCGGCCTCCGCGCAGAGCACCTCGAGCTCCCCGATCGAAGAGAAGCGGCTCGGCACGGGGCGGTCGTCGCCGTCGAGCTGCGTGGGCCCGTGCGACGACGAGAACCCCGCCGCGCCGGCGGCCATCGCCTCGCCCACCACCCGGCGCATCTGCTCGATCTCCTCCGCGGTCGCCTCGCGCTCCGAGCCGGCCTCGCCCATCACCGTCCGGCGCACCGCCGAGTGGCCCACGTAGCAGGCCATGTTCACCCCGAGGCGTCCCTCCCGGGTGGCGAGGAACTCGGGGAACGTCTCGAAGTCCCATTCGACGGCGGAGAGCGCCACGGGCGACATGCCTTCGACCTTGGCGAACATACGGGCCAGGTAGTCGCGCTGGTCGGGGCGGTTCGGCGCGACCGAGAATCCGCAGTTCCCCGCCAGCACCGTGGTGACGCCGTGGTAGCACGACGAAGTGGCGTGCGGCTCGAAGGTCAGTTGCGGGTCGTAGTGCGTGTGCGCGTCGATGATGCCCGGGGCCACGTGGAGGCCGTCGGCGTCGATGACCTGCTCCGCATCGGCCGGGTCGACGAAGCCGATCGTGACGATCTTGCCGTCTTTCACCCCGATGTCCCCCCGGCGCCGGGCCAGGCCCGTGCCGTCGACGACGATGCCGCCCATGATGGCGAGGTCGTAGGTGCTCACATCTCCCCCTTGTCGGGTCTGTCCTGCAGGGCCTGTCTTGTCGGCGCCTGCCCTGTCGGCGCCTGTCAGCCCGGCCAGATGATCGACTGGACCTCGGAGTAGGCCTCGAGGCCGTAGTCGCCGCCGTCACGCCCGACACCCGACAACTTGAACCCGCCGAACGGAGCCTCGTGGTTCCGTTGCGCGGTGTTGATCCCGACGTGGCCGGCACGCAGCAGCTTGGCCACCCGAAAGGCGCGGGCGGTGTCGGACGAGAAGACGTAGTCGTAGAGGCCGAAGTCGCTGTCGTTGGCGATGGCGATGCCCTCGGCCTCGTCGT
>DASPTT010000004.1:0-2460 GCA_035623275.1 Acidimicrobiales bacterium | reverse complement strand
CGGCATGCGCTGGGCGTCCCTCGGAGCGACGACGGTCATCCTTGGCGTCGGCGTGCCAGGTGGTTCCCGCCGCACCGGCTGGGAGTGTCCCGCCCGCAGGCCGACCACCAGAGCCCCGGACACGTGAAAGGCGGGCGGATTCCCCCTGCATCAAGAAGCGAGATGCCTGGATAGCCGATCATGTGACCGGTCTCGCTCTCTGAGTTTCGTCAAATTCAAGCTCCAAGCTTGGCAGCCCAGCTCGTCGGGCAACCGGCGCAGTGGGCTGCACCTCGATGATCCGCTCGACCACGAAGCTGCGTCATCAGCGTCCCCTGGACGCCTCGGCGCAATTCAGGTTCGAAGGGCCTTTCGCACCCCACCGTTCCCACGTCACTACCTGATCGTCGATGTGTCTGCCGAGGCGTCAAGTTCCTTGGCAAAGCTGCGCCGTGAGAGCATCGAGGGCAAGTTCGCTTGAGGGAGCGCTGCAGTTCCGGATTATCGATCGTTGCCTAAGTCCAATGTCAAAAGCTGATCGCTGTCAGTGGAAGAAGGAACTCGGACGGTGATCCGAGGGTCGAAAGCGAGAGGCGCTACGAAACATACAGCGTTCCATCGCGCTCCGTGACAACTCCTCGCCGAAGCGGCGCTATGGCCGTGACGCCCTTCTCCACGGCCTCCAACCCGGGGATCTTGGCGTAAATCCCCCGCGGACCTCGAACCATCCGACCGGTGTGGACGTCGTACTTGGCTTGATGCCACGGACACACGAGGCATCCGTCGGCGTCGATCGAGCCACCGCCAAGGTCGGCCCGAAGATGGCGGCAACGCCGACCAACGGCGAACCTTTCGTTGCCGGTATTGCCCACCGCCCACCGTCCAGCGCCGGTCACCTTTCCAGCTGAGAGTTCGTCGACGGGTCCCACCCGAGTCTCCGTTGTCACAGTCACCTCCTACGGAACAACCGTTAGCAAGGCCGACTGTACGCCCACCGGGCCAGTCACCGATAGGGCCGCATAATTGAGTCGGCCAGGGCGACGCAACGGCTCGACGGGTCCAGAGATGGATGCCGTTCGTCGGCGGCATGCGGGATTCCGCCACTCATCCTGAACAGTTCAGCTGCACAAGCACGAGGAGGCGGCGTAGCATCTAACCGGATGGTCTGTCGGAAGTACCGATAGGTGCGAGGTACGGCACGAGTTGCACCCCTAGGACTTCCGGACCGGAGGTTGAGGTGACAGATGGACGCTGTGATGCCTGATGGTTGTCATGCTGCCTTCTTCGACCTGAATCTGTCGAGGATCTCTTGAGGGGTGCGGCCGCGCATGTAGTCGCCGTGATTGCGCCGGCGCCTGTTGTAGGTGACCAACCAGGCGTCGGCTTCGGCCTGGAGCTGGCGGGCCGAGGTGAAAGCACCGCCGGTGGAAGGCCGGCCGCCAGCACTCTTGGAGGATGGTCTCGTGGAAGCGCTCGACCACGGCGTTGTGGTTGGGAGAGCGGGCCGGGATGCGCACGTGGCGCAGGCCCTTGGCCGCCACGGCGGCCGAGAAGGCCGACGCGTTGTACTCGGGGCCGTTGTCGGAGAGCACGGCCCTGACGGTGACCCCGTGGCTCTTGTAGTGGCGCAGCAGGCGGTCCAAGAAGCGCAGCGAGACGCTGGCGTCGGGGGTGCCGAGCACCAGCCACACGAAGGCGAAGCGGGTGAAGACGTCGATGGCGCTCAGCTGGTACACCTTGCCCACGCCCTTGAGCTTGCCGATGTAGAAGCTGTCGAGGCAGACCAGCTCGCCCGGTCCAGGCGCCGCCAGGCAGAACCCGAAGGGCTCGTCGTCTCGGGCCGCCTCGGTCAAGAGGCCGGTCGTGGCCGCCGCGATGGCGGCCGCCCGGGCCAGGCGCTCCTGGCGGGTGCCCAGGGCGTGGTCGACCAGGATCTTCTGCACGGTCGACTTGGCGATGGCGAAGCCCTGGTCACCGAGGCGATCGGCGTATTGGCGACAACCGATGGTCGGCTCGAGCACGGCCAGGGTCAAGAGCCGCTCGACCACGTGGGTGGGGGTGGCCGAGGGCATCTGGGGTGCCCGGCGTTCCTTGGGCATGAGGGCCTCGAGGCCAAAACGCTCGGCCACCTGCTTCCACTCGTAGTAGCGGGTCCGAGAGACCCCGAAGCTCCGACACGCCGCCGCCACATTGCCGAGCTCCTCGGCCAATGCCAACAGCGCGAGGCGTCGCTGGTAGATGATCTGTGCTGGGGTCACGGTGATGGGCTCCTTGGCTCTGTGGAAGGAACCACAGAGTCCATCGCCGGGCTCCACCTGATGGTGGATGTGCAACCTCAACACTCGGACAGGAAGGGCTAGAGCCGAAGGAAAAGCGTCGCTACGACCTTTCTCAGTTCACAGGGTGGCGAGTCTCGGGAGCGCATCTGGAGTTCTCCGTCGGCTCTATCGGAGGGTTCGCGACGGATGGGGCGCAAGCTCC
>DASPTT010000003.1:0-10449 GCA_035623275.1 Acidimicrobiales bacterium | reverse complement strand
TCTCCTGGCGGCCGCGTCCCTTGGGGCGGCGTCGAGCAGGCTCAGCGCGTCGATCCGGTGGCCACGGCGTAGTCGATGGCGCCCCAGAGGCCGGCTCGTGCGTCGGGGTGGGCCGTCTCCTCGATGAGCAAGCGCGCCTGGGCCCGGCGGCTGCGGCCGAAGAGCAGCGCCCGGCCTTGCTCGGTGACCACGGCCGAGTGCTGGAACGAGGTCACCGGCTCGGTGAGGCGGGGCACAATCGTCGACGTGGCGCTCTTGTCGTGCCACGAGGGCAGGGCGATGACCGCGTGCCCGCCGTCGGAGTGCAGCGCCCCGACGACGAAATCGGGCTGTCCGCCGAAGCCCGAGTAGATCCGCCCGCGCACGAAGCTGGCGTTCGCCTGGTCGAAGAGGTCGACCTGCAGCGCGGTGTTGAGCGAGCACATCTTGGGGTGCGACGCGATGGTGACGGGGTCGTTGACCGTTTCGGTGCGCAGCACACGCACCCGGGGATTGCAGTCCACGAACCCGTAGAGGTCGGGGGAGCCGAAGAGGAAGGTGGTGACGATGGGCCGGTCCGGGTCCAGCGCGCCCGCATGCTCGAGCTCGAGGATCCCGTCGGAGATGGCCTCGGACCACACTCCGACCCCGCGCAGCCCGTGCAGGGAGGCGAGCACGGCATCGGGGATCTCGCCGATGCCCACCTGGATCGTCGAGCCGTCCTCGACGAGGCCGGCCACGCCCGAGCCGATGGCAGCCGTGCGCTCGCTCACGGGCCGACGTGCCGGTGACGCCAGCTCGACGTCCACCTCGATCGCCACGTCGACCGCCTCCACCTCCAGCTCGCCGTCCCCGTGCGTGTAGGGCATGTGGGGGTTGAGCTGGGCCACGACCAGCCCGCCGCGGGCCCGGGCGCGCTCGATGGCGGCGGGGAGGATGTTGACCTCGGTGCCGAGCGAGACCTTGCCGTCGCGCGGTGTGGAGGTGTGCACCAGCACCACGTCAGGCGGGCGGGCCACGTCGAAGAGCCTGGGCACGAACGACAGGCGGATCGGCAGGTAGTCGAGGTTCGGCAGGTCGCGCATGGCCGGGCCGACGAACGGCGTCTCGGGGACGACGCCGGGCCGGGTGGGGACCCCGTCTTGGGCGTTGAGGGCGAAGACCCGGTAGCACTCCACTGCCGCGTCGAACAGCTCGACCAGGCGGCCCGGCGTGGCGAAGTTGCCGCTCACCACCGCCCGCGGCTCGGCGTAGGGCAGGGCCCCGAAGCGGTTCTCCAGCTCGTGCTCGCTGACGATCTCCATGGGCGTGTGCCGATCCGTCCCCTCGATCCTGCGCCGGCCCGCCCCGTCAGTCTTGCTCGGGCACGAGGGTCGGGGTCGAGCGGTTCAGCGTCTGGCCGGTGAAGAACGGCCTGCCCCAGATGCGCCACAGCAGCATGCACACCACGCCGATGGCGGCGGCCACGAAGAACACCAGGAACACGCCGCCGATGTACCAGTGCGGCCAGAAGGGCATGAGCCAGGACGTGTAGCTGTTGCCGCTGGCCACGTCCCAGTCCTGCCAGAGGCTCCAGACCATGGCGAAGTAGAGCATGATCCCGCCGAGCAGCGGGATGATCCCCTTCATCCACAGGTCACGGGTGCTGCGGGTGAGGACCTTGCGGTAGTACCACACGCACTCGAACCCGGTCAGGCCGTAGTAGAAGGCGATGAAGATCCCGATGGCGGTGACCGAGTCCTTGATGATGTTCACGCCGTTCAGGTAGTTCATCGCCGCGTACATCACCGCCGAGATCGCGCCCATCGTCAGTGTGGCGACGGTGGGGATCATGTTGGCCCGGTGCATCTTGGCGAACTGGCTGGGGATCGCCTTGTACACCGCCATCGACAACGCGGTGCGGGCCGTGGGGAGGATCGTGGTCTGGGTCGAAGCGGCGGCCGAGGTGAGGACCATGAGGACCAGCAGCTTCACCATCAGGGGTCCGATGCCGCTGGACCCGAACACGGCATGGCCGAGCGAGTAGAAGATGTCGCCGTAATTGTTCGGGTTGGCCAGCCCGAGGCCCTTGGTCCCCACGCCGGCGAAGGCCTGGGCGGCCAGGGTGACCACGAAGTAGACGGCGAGCAGGATCACGGTGGAGATGATCCCGGCGAGGCCAGGGAGCCGGTGCTTGTCCTTGGTCTCCTCGTTGATGGACAGGGACGTGTCCCAGCCCCAGTAGATGAAGAGCATGAGCAGGAGGCCGCTCATGAGGGCGGCGAAGGAGACGTTGAGGGGGTTGAACCAGGACCAGCGCGGCACGATGTGGGAGGCCGGGGCGTTGCCGGTGAGCACCCGGACCAGCGCCACGACGGCGAAGACGATGAGGATCGCGATCTCGGTGCCGAGCAGGATGCGCTGGAGCCTGGCCGACAGCTCGATGCCCTGGTAGCAGACGTAGGTCATCAGCCCGATGAACACGACCCCGACCAGCAGGACCCACCCGCTGGAGGGGTTCGTGCCGATGCCGTACTTGCCGAAGAGGAGGAACACGTACTGGCCCGTGACCTGGGCCAGGCTGGCCATGACGAGGACGTCGGAGGCGATGATCCCCCAGCCCCCCAGCCAGCCCGTGGTGGGACCGAAGGCCCGCGTCCCCCAGGTGAACGTGGTGCCGCAGTCGGGGTCGGCCTTGTTCAGCTCGCTGTAGCCGATGGACACGAACAGCATGGGGACGAACGCGGCCACCACGACGAGGGGCGACAGCACGCCGATGACGACCGCGATGAGCCCGATGGTGGCGGCCAGCGAGTAGGCGGGGGCCGTCGAGGCGACGCCGATGACGATGTTGGAGACGAGGCCGATGGCCCCGCCCTTGAGGCCCTTCTCGGCCGGGGCCTGCGCGGGCGAGAGACCGGTGCCCGAGGTGTCGATCGCCGTCATGGCCCCTCCGCCTCTGTCCGCCCGTGGGGCCCTGGCGTCCGGCGGGGCTGGCCACCGACGGCCCATGCGGCGTCGCTCCCCGCGAGCGCGGACCCGACGTTGCTCACGCTTCCGACGCTACGGCCGGGCACCCCTCCGCCTGTAGGGTCGAAGAGCCCATTCCGCGCGCGCCTCGGTCACGATCTCCCAGGTGGCGGCCCTCGGGCGGCGCCTGCCTCGCCGGGGAGGCGCTAGCCCTCGATGTGGCTCATGACGTGCTTGACGCGCGTGTAGTCCTCGAACCCGTACGCGGAGAGGTCCTTGCCGTAGCCCGAGTGCTTGAAGCCGCCGTGGGGCATCTCCGCCACCAGCGGGATGTGGGTGTTGATCCACACGCAACCGAAGTCCAGGCGCTTGGCCATGCGCATGGCCCGCCCGTGGTCCCGGGTCCACACCGAGGAGGCCAGTCCGTACTCGACGCCGTTGGCCCAGGCGACCGCCTGGTCCTCGTCGTCGAAGCGCTGCACGGTGATCACCGGGCCGAACACCTCCTCCTGGACGATGGTGTCGTCCTGGCGCAGGTCGGTGACCACGGTGGGCTCGAAGAAGTAACCACGCTCGCCGATGCGGTGCCCGCCGGCGGCCACCGAGGCGTGGCCGGGGAGCGAGTCGACGTAGCCGCTCACCCGGCCGAGCTGGTCGACGTTGTTGAGCGGCCCGAAGTCGGCGTCGAGGTTGTCGGGACCCCCCACGGTCTGCCCCGAGGCCTGCTCGACCAGGGCCGCCACGAAGTCGTCGTGGATCCGGGGACCGGCCAGCACCCGGGTCGCCGCCGTGCAGTCCTGCCCGGCGTTGAAGTAGCCGGCCATGGCGATGCCCTCGGCCGCCTTGGCCACGTCCGCGTCGTCGAAGACGACGACCGGGGCCTTGCCGCCGAGCTCGAGGTGGACCTTCTTGATGTCCTGGGCGGCGCTGATGGCGACTTCGCGTCCCGCCCGCACGCTGCCCGTGATCGAGACCATTTGCGGCACGGGGTGGGCGATCAGCGCCCGGCCGGTCTCCCGGCCGCCGAGGACGACGTTGAAGACGCCGGGGGGCAGGAACTCGGCGGCGATCTCGGCCATGAGGACCGTGGTGACGGGGGTGGTGTGGGCGGGCTTGAGCACCACGCTGTTGCCGGCGGCGATGGCGGGGGCGAACTTCCACACCGCCATCATCATCGGGTAGTTCCACGGTGTGACCTGGGCGCACACCCCGATGGGCTCACGGCGGACGAACGAGGTGAAGCCGGCCATGTACTCGGCGGCCGAACGCCCCTCCAGCATCCGGCACGCCCCCGCGAAGAACCGGATCTGGTCGACCATGGGGGGGATCTCCTCCGACAGCGTGAGCCCCCGGGGCTTGCCGGTGTTCTGGCACTCGAGCTCGACGAGCTCCTCGGCGCGCGCCTCGATGGCGTCGGCGATGCGGAAGAGGGCCAGGCTCCGCTCCGATGGCGTGGTTTCCCGCCACCGCTCGAAGGCCTCCGCGGCCACCCCCATGGCGTGGTCGACGTCCTCTGCGCCCGAGTGGGGCATGACCGCGAAGGCCTCGCCCGTCGAGGGGTCGACGACCTCTTCGGTCTCTGCCTCCTTGGTGTCGAGGTAGGCCCCGCCCACGAAGTTCCGCAGCACGCGCCGGTCAGCTGTCACGACGGCTCTCCTTCCCCCTGGCCCGAGTCAAACACTCGCATCCGGCGACAGGGTCGGCAAGGGACCCCGGCGCCGCGCAGCGGGCCAACGGACCTTTTCCCCTGTCGCCACGCGCACCGCTCGCACAGAATTCAACGGGCCCGGAGATATCGCCCGGCGACAGGACGGGTGGACCAGGGCACCGGGGATCGAAGGCACCGGGGATCGAAGGCACCGGGGATCGAGGAGGCCGTCATGCGCGTGCTGTTGGTCGGAGCAGGTGGGGTGGGGACGGCGTTCGCCCGCACGGCGGCGCGCCGGGGGACCTTCGAGCACGTCGCCGTGGCCGACCACGACGTGGGCAGGGCGCAGCGCGCCGCCCAGGCGGCCAGCGACCGCTTCAGCGCCTTCGCCCTCGACGCCGCCGACGAGAAGGCGGTGGCCGACCTGCTGCGCGCCGAGCGCTGCGACGTCCTCTTGAACGCCGTGGACCCCCGCTTCGTGATGCCGCTGTTCCGAGGGGCGCTGGCTGCCGGCGTGACCTATCTCGACATGGCCATGTCGCTGTCCCACCCGCACCCCACCGACCCCTACCACCAGACCGGGGTCATGCTGGGCGACGAGCAGTTCGCCATGGCCGAGCTCTGGGAGGACCGTGGGCTCCTGGCGCTGGTGGGGATGGGCGTGGAGCCGGGCCTCGCCGACGTCTTCGCCCGCTATGCGGCGGACTCCCTCTTCTCGCAGATCGACGAGATCGGCGTGCGTGACGGGGCGAACCTGTGGGTGGAGGGCTACGACTTCGCCCCCACCTTCTCGATCTGGACGACCATCGAGGAGTGCCTCAACCCGCCGGTCGTGTGGGAGAAGGACCGGGGGTGGTTCACCACCGAGCCCTTCAGCGAGCTGGAGGTCTTCGAGTTCCCGGCGGGGATCGGGCCCGTCGAGTGCGTGAACGTGGAGCACGAGGAGGTGCTCCTCGTGCCTCGCTGGATCAAGAACGTCAACCGGGTGACCTTCAAGTACGGCCTCGGCGAGGAGTTCATCGGCGTGCTCAAGACCCTGCACAAGCTCGGGCTCGACTCGACGGCGCCGGTGGACGTCGACGGGGCCAAGGTGTCACCGCGCGACCTCGTGGCCGCCTGCCTGCCGGACCCCGCGGAGCTCGGCGACAACATGCACGGCGTGACCTGCGCCGGCACGTGGGTGACGGGCACGGGCAAGGACGGCGCCCGTCGCGAGGTCTACCTGCACCACGCGGTGGACAACGCATGGTCGATGCGCGAGTTCGGGTCCCAGGCGGTGGTGTGGCAGACCGCCATCAACCCCGTGATCGCGCTCGAGCTGCTCGACGCCGGCGCCTGGTCGGGTGCCGGGGTGCTCGGGCCTGAGGCCTTTGCGCCGGAGCCCTTCCTCGAGCTGCTCAACGAGTCGGGCGCCCCCTGGGCGTGCGACGAGCGCACGCCGCGCTGACCGTTCCCGCCACGCGGCGGGCCGCGCCGGTCTCGAGGCCTGCCTCAGTGCTGCGGGCAGCTCCTGCTGCCGCCGCCGAGCAGGCCGTTGACCAGGCCGCCCACCACTCCGAGCAGCCCTCCGTTGGAGCCGTTCGAGCACGACGAGCTGGAGCCGCTGGCGCCGGACCCCGTGGTGCCCGACCCGGTCGACCTGCCGCCGGTGGTGCCGCCGGACCCGCTCCCGGTGGTGCCGCCGCCGGTGGACCCGGTGCCGGCCGGGCCACCACCGCTCCCCGTGGACCCCGTGCCCGTGGACGCCGTGCCGCCGGCCGGGACCCCGCGCTGTCCCGTGCCCGATCCGGTCGATGCGCCCGTGGCGCTGGCGCCGATCGAGCCGGCGCCCGTCGGCGATCCGGGGGACGACCCCGCGCTCCCCGAGCTCGACGGCGACGCCGTCCCCGCCGAGCTCGACCCCGCACGCGGGGCGCCTGCCTGTCCCGCGGCGTCCGAGGCGCCACCCGTGGCCGGGTCGCCGCCCTGCGCGCCGCGCCGGCCATGGGAGGCTCCCATGGTCAGGCCGAGCACGAGGAGCACCGCGGCCACCGACCCCACGGCCGCCAGCACGCCGCGCCGGCGCCACCAGGCCGCCGCGGTGAGCTCGTCGGCCACCACCCGCTCGGTCCCGTCCAGCCGGTGCGCGGCCAGCTGCAGCAGACCGCGCGCGGTGCGGGCGTCGGTGGGGTACCGCAAGGCCACCCACGTGAAGGTGGGGGCGCCGAGGTCCGCGGTGCGCTGGGTCAGTGCCGTGGCGTCACGCTTGGCCTTGCCGGGGAGGATGGCGGCGACGTGCGAGAGTCCCGCCGAGTGCAGCGACTCGGCCGGCCCCAGTGCCGCCGTGAAGGCTGCGCCGAGATCGGCCACATCGGCCGCCGAGGGCACCGGCGCGTACCCGGCGCGGGCCGCGCCGCCCGGGCGCGCCAGCAGCAGGGTGAAGGGCGTGCCGCTGTGCTCGGCACGACCGATGACGTCGGCCAGCGCGTTCTCCACGGGGACGAGCGTCGTCTCCCCGACGGGGACGCCGGCCGGGCGTGGCGCACCGGCGTTGGTGGTGGCGAGGACGATCGGCGCCACGGGTCCCGGGACGGGGGCGTGCGGCGGGACCGCGCCGCCGGCGCCAACGGCCTCCCCCAGCTGGTCGGCGCCCACCGGCCGGGTGCCGGCCAGGATCGAGCGGACGACGTCGGGGCCCGGGACACCCTGGCAGACGGTGTCGTGCACGGCTGACGGCGCCCCGTCGGCGGCCAGGATGGACCGGATCACGTCCGGGCTCGGGCCGCGCATGCCCTGCTGCCCCGGCAGGAGCGGCCCCCCGGCCGGCGCGCCGGCCGGCGCCCAGCTCGCCGGTCGGCCCGCCGGGCCGGAGCCCGCATTCCCCGCACCATCCCCGTGATCTGCCTGCGTCGGGAATTCCACCCGAGGCACCTCCCCCCAGAGACCCCAGATACCCACGATTAGTGGTTCTCCACGCGCTAATCGTGACGATCTGCACCATACGACAGGTTGTACGCATTTAGCAACAAGCGCTCAACCAGGGACAACGCGGAATCAACCCTGGTCATGGCGATGAAATCCCACACAAAGAGAACAAATGATTTCTCTGCGTGCGAAAGCCGACGTGAGCGCTGCCGTGGCGTGTCGGCGGGGACGGGGGCTGGAGGCCAGAACCCGCCGACGACCAGGGACGACGTCAGCCCGAGCGGGCCAGCGACAGCGTGTCGAGGAGCCGCAGGAGCCGGCGGTCGTGCGGGTACGTCAGGGCCCGGCGGGCCACGTCGAGCTGGAGCCAGCAGAGGTCGTCGACCTCGTCGTTGGCGACGAACGACCCCTCGACCACCTCCATCAGGAAGTAGGTGACCTCTTTGGGGCGGCCCCGCCGGTCGGCGTACTCGGTGGTGCCCACCACGTCGAGGATCCGGCAGGCGAAGCCGGTCTCCTCCTCGACCTCCCGTAGGGCGCAGGCCACGAGCGTCTCCCCCGGGTCCAGCTTGCCCTTGGGCAGCGACCAGTCGTCACGGGGTGCCGGGCGGTGCACCACGGCGACCTCCCCGCGGCGCGACGACGACTCGCGCAGGAGGATGCCGCCGGCGGCGAGGACGGTGTCGAGCGGCGGTCTGCGCCGGCTGCGGGATCGGGACGTGCCCACGTGGGGCGAAGTTAGCGCCGGCCACGTGCCGGACCGGGGATATCCGCAGTCGGCCGGTCTGGTGCGCAGTCGAGCGCCGAGCGCCGACCGGCAGCGGCGGCGATAGCCTCGGCGCATGCCCCCTTCCCCGGTCGCGCCCGGTGACGTCGAAGTCGAGTGGCAGCTCGACGCGCTGGACCTGCGCCCCGTGGAGCGGTGGCTGGCGGACCTGCCCGCACTCCCCGAGGAGCCGGGCGGGGTCCTGGCGCCCGTGCTCGAGGTGGTGGCCCGGCCGACGAGACGGCTCACCGACACCTACATGGACACGACGGACTGGCGGGTGGGGCGCTCCGGGTTCTCGCTGCGGATGCGTCAGCGCGCCGGACACCGCCAGGTGACGCTCAAGGACATGTCGCCGGCGGCCGCGGCGGGGCTGCGCCGGCGCGTCGAGATCACCGAGGCGCTCGGCGCCGACGGCCTCGACGCGCTGGGCGACGGCGGGCCCGTGGGCCGCCGCCTGCACGCGCTGGTGGGGACGCGGCACCTGGAGCCGGTCATCGAGGTCCGCACCCGGCGCCGGCCCTTCGACCTGCGCGTCGCCCACGAGAGCGTGGCCGAGATCGCGCTGGACGAGTCCGTCATCTCGGTGAGCGACGGCGGCCGGCCGGTGCGGCTCCGGCGCGTGGAGGTCGAGGTCTCGCCCGCGTGGGTGGAGACGCTCGGACCACTCGTCGAGCGCCTGCGCACCGACTGCGGGCTCCAGCCCGCCACCTTGTCCAAGTTCGAAGCCGGGTTGCTGGCGGCGGGGCTGCGCATGCCCGCCCCGCCCGACCTCGGCTCCACGGCGATGACCCCCAGCCCGACCGTGGGCGACGTCGCCTATGCGGTGCTCCGCCGCAACGTGGGCGCCATGCTCGCCCACGAGCCCGGCACCCGCCTCGGTGAGGACGTCGAGGAGCTCCACGACATGCGCGTGGCCACCCGGAGGCTGCGCGCCGCCCTGGCCATGTTCGCCGAGGCGCTGCCCGTCCGGGCCCAGCACTTCCGGGTCGAGCTGGGCTGGTTGGCCGACGCGCTCGGTGGGGTACGCGACCTCGACGTGCAGCTCGAGCGGCTCGCCGGCTGGACTGCCGAGGTCCCCGAGGAGGACCGTGCGTCGCTCGACGAGCTCGCCGTTCTCCTCGAAGGCGAGCGCGACCGGGCACGTGAGACGCTGCTCGCCGCACTGGAGTCGCGCCGCTACGAGCGGCTGGTGTCGGGCTTGACGACGTTGCTGCGTCAGGGACCGAGTCGCCGCTCTGGGGTGGCCATGACCCCGGCGGCCATCGCCGTGCCCGGTCTGGTCCAGGCCCGCCACGCGGCGGCGGTCAAGGCGGCACGTCGGGCGCGCCGAAGCGGCATCGCCACGGACTTCCACCGGCTGCGCATCCGCGGCAAGCGGCTGCGCTACGCGCTGGAGTTCGTCTCTGAGGTCTACGACGGTCAGACCGTCCGCTACGTGCGCAAGGTGGTGGCGCTGCAGGACGCGCTGGGCCTCATGCAGGACGCGCAGGTCGCCGCGGCGCGGCTGCACGCGCTGGCCACCGCCAGGGACTCGACCCTGTCGGCGACGACCGTCTTCACCATGGGGGGAATCGCCGAGCGCTACCGGGAGGAGAGCGAACGGCTCCTCCGCAACCTGCCGGACAAGGTGGCGGTCCTTCGCGGGCCGGACTGGCACAAGTTCGTCGCCCTCATGGAACGCCGGCGGGCGGAGCACGAGGCGGCGACTCCCTGGCCGCCGGTTCGCCGGGCGCGTCCGCTGCCGGCCACGGCCGAGACGCCAGCGAGCGGGGCCGCGTTCTCCACCTCGGCCTCCACGGTGCTGCCCGAGACGGTGCCGCGCCCGATGACACCCACCACCGGCGGCAGCGTCACCGGCGGCAGCGTCACCGGCGACGGCAGCGTCACCGGCGGCGCGGGTACCGACGCGGACCCGGGCAGCGGAGGCGATGGCGATGGCGATGCGGGGGCGGCCGGCGATCGGTCGCCCACCGGGGGAGCCGACTCGGGTGCACCCGCCGATGCGGGCCTCCACCTGCGCACCGTCCCCGGGCCACGGGACTCGCGGACGGGCAGCTAACGCCGGCCGCCTGCGGCCCCGGCCGGGCGGTGGGCGGCGACCGCAGAGGGACGGGCACGTCCCCGGAGGGGGGGAGGCACGGAAGACGCGCGACACGCTCCCTGCCCGGCCGCCGCGCACCGCCCGACCAGGACGGCGCGA
>DASPTT010000002.1:0-12025 GCA_035623275.1 Acidimicrobiales bacterium | reverse complement strand
CTCCTACGAGAAGCAGCAGGAGAACCTGACCAAGGTCCGCCGGGCACTGGCCGACGTGACCACGGCCAAGAAGCGCCTCGAGATGCAGGCCGCCCAGCTCCAGGGGCAGGCCCAGAAGCTCCAGGACCAGGCCAAGCAGGCACTGGGCCAGGGCCAGGAGGACCTCGCCCGGGAGGCGCTCACGCGCCGTACCGCGCTGGCCGACCAGCTGTCGTCCCTGGGCACCCAGCACCAGCAGGTGGAGTCGCAGCAGCAGCAGCTCGAGACGACGGCGGCACGCCTGCAGACCCAGGTGGAGGCGTTCCGGACCAAGAAGGAGACGCTGAAGGCCACCTACACGGCGTCGAAGGCCCAGGCCAGCATCGGCGAGGCGGTCTCGGGCATCTCCGAGTCCATCACCGACGCGGGGATGACGCTCCAGCGGGCCGAGGACAAGATCGCCGAGATGCAGGCCCGCTCCGGGGCCATCGACGAGCTCCTCGACACCGGGGCCCTCCCCGATGCGCTGGGCGCCGGCAAGGACGACATCCAGCAGCAGCTCGACGCCGTCGGCCGCGCCGGGCAGGTCGACGCGGAGCTCGCCGCCCTCAAGGCCCAGGTGGGCGCGGAACCGGCCCTGGGGACGGGCGACGCCGGCGGCGCGGGCGCAGCGCCGGCCGTCGAGACCGGTGAGGGCGCCGCCGAGCCCGCGGCGCCGGCGGCCGAGCCTGGGGCTCCCGCGGCCGAGGCTGGGGCACCCACTGCCGAGGCTGGGGCACCCACTGCCGGGGCGGCGACGGACGAGGGGGGTGCCCGATGATCGTGCGGATCCTGGGTGAGGGCCGCTACGAGGTGCCCGAGGCGGACCTCCCGGCCATCGAGCAGCTCGACGACGAGCTCGTCGACGCGCTCGAGCGCGGGGACGAGAACGAGTTCAACGGGGCGCTCATCGACCTGATCGGCGAGGTCCGGCACTCGGGCATCCTGCTGCCGGCCGACGACCTGCGCCCCTCGCAGCTGGCGGTCCCCCACGAGGGGGCAACGCTCGCCGAGGTCAGGGCGTTGCTAGCCGAGGAGGCAGGGGCCGAGGGCTGAGCGGCAAGGACGAGACAGCTAGACGACGGCGCCCTGGACCTCGGTCACCAGCTCGACGAGCTCGGCGCGCTCGGCGGCGTCGAGCCCGGCGAGGGCCCGACCCATGGCCACGTTGGTGGCCTGCTCGGCCTGCTCCCAGGCGGGGCGGAGCGGCTCGGCGTCGGGCAGCGGGTCGGTCCATCCCATGACGGCGGCCATGAACGGCGTCTTCACGGTGAGCGCCTCCATCGGGGAGAGACCCGACGTGACCACCGCCGCGCCGTGGAACCCGCCGCGCAGCTCGCGCAGGAGGTTGAGCCGGTGCAGGGCCAGCTCCGCGGGGGGGTCGGGCTCGGGCATGCCCCTCCAGGCACCGAACAGGGGCACGGCCGCGAGGTCCGCGCCCCCCGTCACCCGGCCGGCGAGCTCGGCCAGACGGCCGTAGTCGGGCCCGTCGGCCAGGTGCGCCCGCGCCCACTTCCGCAGGCACCCCGCGAATTCGGCCGCCGACTCCCCCGGAGCCGAGACCTTCCGGCCCCGGTCCCAGGACTGGGCGATCTGGGCGTGGTCGAAGAACACGAAGGCGGCGGCGATCACCGCGCCGTCGACGTCGCCGAGCGGACCGCCGCGTCCGGCCGTGTAGAAGTCGAACCCCTCGAACCCGAGCTCACCGCCGCGCTCGTAGGTGGCGCCGTCGAGCATGAAGTACGAGGGGACCGACCCGATCCCCTCCGCGCTGCGCGCTGCGCATTCCACCGGCTCCATCGACGCTCCTCTCCGCCCGGCCCGTGAACGCGGCGGTCGGGCCGATGCCCGGAGCCGGGGCCGCCGCTC
Source organism: Acidimicrobiales bacterium (assembly GCA_035623275.1). GTDB lineage: Bacteria > Actinomycetota > Acidimicrobiia > Acidimicrobiales > UBA8190 > DASPTT01. The sequence goes on along the minus strand of DASPTT010000002.1, from coordinate 10,138 downwards.
CGACGCGGGCACGCTAGCAGCGGGGCCCTCCCGGTAGCCTCGCCGACGTGAAGGTCCGCATCGGCGTCGGCGTGTCGTCGTTCACCGGTCCCGACGACGAGCTCGGGCGGCTGGCCGCCGACATGGAGCGGCTCGGCTTCGACTCCATCTGGCTCCCCGAGGTCCTGAGCGCCCCGGCCGGCGACCCCCTCACCGGGCTCGCGTACGTCGCCGCCAAGGTGGCACGGCTCAAGCTCGGGACCACCATGGTGCTTCCCGGCCGCAACCCGGTGCGGCTGGCCAAGCAGCTCGCCACGCTCGACCGCCTGTCCGCCGGTCGGCTCCTCGTGACCTTCGTCCTCGGGCTCACCCAGCCGGGCGAGCTCGACGCCCTCGACGTCGAGCGCGCGGCGCGTGGCCCCATGGTCGACGAGGCCCTCCCGCTGGTGCGGCGGCTGTGGAGCGAGGACCGTGTCACCCATCACGGCCGCTGGACGCTCGAGGGCGTCTCCGTCGAGCCCAAGCCGCTCCAGCAGCCCTTGGAGGCCTGGTTGGGCGGCATCGCCCCGAGCACCTGGGCACGGGTGGGCGCGCTGGCCGACGGGTGGCTCCCGGCCATGTGCACCCCCGAGGAGGCCGCGCGCGGTCGGGTCGCGGTGGAGGCCGCCGCGGCGCGCGCCGGGCGGGCCGTCGACCCCGAGCACTACGGGGTGAGCATCGGCTACCTGCACGACGAGCCCTCCCCCGCCCTGGCGGAGGCGCTCGTGCGCCGCCTCGGCCGGCGCGCCGGCACGCTCGATCCCGCCGAGGTGGTGCCGACCGGCCTGCCGGCCCTGCGCGCGCTGCTCGGGCGCTACATCGAGGTGGGGTTCTCCAAATTCGTGCTGCGCCCCATCGCCCCGCCGCCCGACTGGCACGCCGAGCTCGAGGGCCTCGCCGAGGGCGTGCTCGACCTGCAGACCTGAGCACCGAGGCGTCCCGCCCCGCGCGGGACCGGGGCGTGGCATGCTTCGGCGCCGGACCACGAGGAGGGGACATGGGCAAGGCACGCGCGGAGATCGGGATCGCCCGTCCACCCGCGGACGTATGGGCCGTCGCGGGCGACTTCGGCGGGATCGGCGCCTGGATGCCGGGCGTCGAGTCGTGCGTGGTCGACGGCGACGACCGCATCCTGAAGCTCATGGGCATGGAGATCGTCGAGCGTCTCGTGCGCCGCGACGACGAGGCTATGGAGCTGACCTATGCCATCGTCGGCGGGGTGCCGGTGGCGAACCACTTCGCCACGGTGACGGTCGTGCCCGAGGACAGCGGCTCGCGGGTCCTCTGGGACGTGGAGGTCGAGCCCGAGGACATGGTGGCGATGATGCAGCAGGTGTACCAGCAGAACCTCCAGGTGCTCAAAGAGCGCCTGGAGGTGTGAGCCGGCGGGACACCCGATGGGGGCGCGCGGCACCGAGGCGCGGGGCACCGGGCGGCTCTCCTACGAGGTGGTAGCCAGGACCCGCGCCCCCGTCGACGTCGTGTGGCCCCTCGTCGGCGAGGCCCGCCGGTGGAAGGAGTGGGCGGGGTTCACCACCGCCACCCTGCTGCGCGAGGGCGCACCCGCCCCCGACGGTGTGGGCGCGCTGCGGCGCTTCGGCGTGGGACCCGTGGGCAGCCAGGAGGAGGTCCTGGCGTGGGACCCGCCGAGCCACCTGGCCTACGGGATCGTCAAGGGCTACCCGGTACGCGGCTATCGCGCCGACGTACGGCTGACGTCGCTGGCCGACGGTGGGACCGAGATCCGCTGGTCCGGCCGCTACGACGCCAAGGTCCCCGGGACCGGCGCGGTCCTCCAGGCGTTCACCAGGGCCCTCATGGCGAGCTTCGCCCGGCGCCTCGTCCGGCACTGCGACCGGGCCGGCTGACGCGTCCCGGCACCCGCCACGCGTGCGCCGCGCCCGCCGGCGGCGGCGGCCTCAGGTGCTGGCGGTGACGAGCGCGTCCGTCTCGCGCAGGCGCAGGGACATGGCCTCCAGGAGCTTGCGCACCACCGACGGCGCTCGCTTGAGCAGGCGGCGGAGGTCGACGGCGGCGATCTCGAGCACCTCCAGGTCGCTGGTGGCGCGCACCGTGGCCGAACGGGGCTGGCCGTCGATGAGCGACAGCTCGCCGACGACGTCGCCCTCGCCCAGGCGCGCCAGGCGCTTGCCGCCGCGCACCACCTCGGCCGTCCCCGAGGCGATGACGAAGGCGATGCCGCCCGACTGACCCTCGCGGGTGAGGACGGCGTCCTTCCTGAAGGTCGCCTCCACCGTCAGCGTCGCCACCTCGGCCAGCTCGCGCTGGGTGCAGGTCGAGAAGAGCGGGATCCGACGCAGGAGCTCGATCTTCCGGGCCCGCCCCAACGACCCAAGACTGGCCACCAGGCTCTCCTCTCGTTCGCCGTGCGGGGTCACGATACCCGCAGCGCACCGAGGCGGGCGGGGACGCGAGGCGTCCGGACGGGGCCCTGCCGCCACCGAGCGAGGTCGTCCGGCCGGTCTCGGTGCCAGCTCGTCGACGCGCGGACGAGCTCCGGCCAAGCCCAGCCCACGGCCGACAGCGACCGGAAGGATCGGCCTTCCGCACCGTTCCTCTGCGGACGGGCAGCGGCTTCGGGCCGCAGACGTCAGGGGGGCGGCCACCCGGGTGCGGGTGGACGCTGACAACGGGGAGGGACGTGCCATACGCGGGAGCGGACGCGTGATGGACCGAGCGCGGCGTTCGCCGGTCGTGCGTGCGGTGCGCGCCTTCCACCGCAGCGCCATCGCGTCCGTCGTCGTCCTCGCCGCCTGTGTCGGCACGCTCGTCGTGCACGCCGGGGGCGCCTCCGCCGACGACTCGTCATGGGTGCCCGGCACCGCACAGGCGATCTCGCAGGCGCTCGCGCTCGCCCCGTCCACGGCGGGGCTCGGGTACAACGTCACGCTGGCCACGTCGATCGCCGACTTCCAGCAAGACGAGGCCCAGGCGCAGTCCCAGACCTTCGACGGTGGCGCGCTGGTCCTGGCATTGACCTCGACGCAGTGCGACGGGACCAAGCCCGTCGTGGAGAACAGCCAGCTGCCGCAGCCGACGCAGGCCGAGTCCGTCGACGGCAACTCCTCCCAGGACAGGACCCTCACCACGGGCGTCAACGGATCGGGCGTGGGCGCCGGCGTCGAGCACGCCGCGGTCACCACGCAGCCCCAGGCGACGGCCGCGACGCAGCTGGCGGACCTGTCGGTGCCGGGGGTCATCAGCATCGACGGCGGGGCGTCGGCGGCGACGGCCACGCAGGTCCCCGGACAGAGCCGCACCGCCACCGCCACGTCGGACATCGGCGAGATCTCGCTCGGCGGCGGCGTCGTCACGCTCGACGGGCTGCACTGGCAGACGACGCAGCAGACAGGTCCGGACAACAGCTTGACGCAGCAGACCGGGTCCTTCTCGATCGGCTCGATCACGGTGGCCGGGGTCACCACCCCCGTCACCGCCGTCGACCTCGACACCGTCCTCGGCATCGCCAACACCGCGCTGTCGCCGCTGGGCCTCCACGTCGGGCCCACCCCGACGCTCCAGACGAACCCTGCCAACCGGTCCACGGCCGTGGGCCCCTTGGCCATCGGCATCGACGACTCCGCCCTCGGCCGGCAGATCGTCGGCACCGCGCTCGGGCAGTCCGGCGTCGAGACCGTGCGCGACGCGATCGTGAACGCGCTGCTGGGCGTGTCCTGCAAGATCGGCGACGGGATCACCGTGGGGGACGTCCTCCTCGGCGTCCTCTCCGGCGGCGGGAACCTCGACCTCGAGCTCGGCGGGGCCGACGCGGTGAGCGACGGAACGGCGTACGCCAACCCGTTCGCCGACACACTGGGCCTGCTCGGCGCGGACAACGTCGTCGGGGGCGGCTCGACCGCCGACACGGGCACGCCGGGCTCCTACACGCCGGGCACCGCCGGCACCGCCGGCACCCTCGGGACCACCGGCGCGTCGGCGGGCGGCGGCGGCGTCATCGGGCCGCTGACCAAGACGCTGCGCTGCCTCACCACCAGTCCCTTCGGCCACCCCGGATGCGGCGGTGGCGGGGCCGCGCTGCCGGTGGGCCTCGTCGGGCTCACCGTCGTGCTGGGCATGGGCACGGCCGACTACGTACGCGTCCGCCGTCTGCGACGCGCCCTACCGCAGGAGGAGATCGCGTGACGAGTCGGCTTCGGCTCCCGACCACCTCGCCGGCGGAGCGAAGGCTCCTCCACGGCTACGGCCCCCTGGCCGGCCTCCTGTTGGCCTTCGTCCTCATGGCCGCCTTCGTGCCCACCATCGCCCGTGAGAAGGTGGTCGAGACCGTGTCGGGCGCGTCGAGCTCGACCTCGGGCAACACCGGCTCCAGCACCGCCGCGGCCGGGACCGCGGGCACCGCCGGCTCCAGCACCGGGGGCGCCGGCTCCGGCACCGCCACGGCGGCCGCGGGCGGGACCGTGTCCCCCTGCCCCGGGCGCACGCTGCAGGTGCCCGGCGACCCCTACTCGCCCCCGTGCATCGCCTTCAGCGGCAACAACGGCGGCGCCACCTCTCCCGGTGTGACCGCCAACTCGATCACCGTCTCCTACCGGGTCACCAACGACCCCGGCTTCCAGCAGACCCTGGCGCAGCTGGGCGGCGCGCAGTTCGCCGACACCAACGCCGACTACATCCGCACGGTCGAGGGCCTGGCCGACTATTTCAACAAGAACTTCCAGTTCTACGGCCGCAAGCTCGACATCGTCCCCTTCACCGGCCAGGGCAGCCAGACCGACGAGCTGCTCGGCCAGGGCCAGGAGCAGGCCGACGCCGACGCCGTGACCGCGGCCCAGCAGATCCACGCCTTCGCCGAGCTCAACGGGGACACCGAGCCCTACCAGGACGCGCTGGCCCAGCAGCACGTCATCGCCTTCGGCGCGCCCTACCTGTCGTCGCAGTGGATGGGGGCGCGGGCACCGTACTCGTGGTCGGTGGCGACCGAGTGCAACGACGTCGTCGACACGACCTCCGAGTTCGGGTACAAGGAGCTGCTCGGGTCGAACGCCAGCTACGCCGGCGGGTCGCTCAAGGGCCAGCCCCGCAAGTTCGCCATCATCGCCCCCGACAACCCCTGGTACCAGGACTGCGTCAACGAGGCCATCGGCATCGACAAGGCGCACGGCCTGACCGTCTCGGACGACATCCAGTACCAGTTGGACCTGGCCACACTCTCCAGCCAGGCCGCCTCGGTGATCTCCAAGCTGGCCAACGACGGCATCACCACCATCTTCTGCGGCTGCGACCCCGTCTTCCCCGTGTACCTGACGTCGCGGGCCTATGAGCAGGGATACCAGCCGGAGTGGATCGTGGCCGGCGTGGCCCTGACCGACGCCGACATCGTGGGCCAGCTCTTCCAGCAGAACGAGTGGTCGCACGCCGTGGGCATCAGCTACCAGGGCGACACCATCCAGAAGCAGGCCACGCTGGGCTACGCGGCCTACAAGTCCGTACGCAGCGACGAGCCCGCCAACATCGTCGACCTGATCTACGCCCAGATGTACGAGATGGTCATCGGGATCCAGATGGCCGGGCCCGACCTCACACCGCAGACCTTCGAGGCGGGCATGCGCAAGTACCCGGGCTCCGTCGCCAACGCGCCCAATGCGGAGTTCGGCACGTGGTCGTTCCCGCCGGGCACCTACACCCCCCAGCGAGACAGCCACATCATCTACTGGGACCCGACGAAGACCTCGGTCTACAACGGCAAGCAGGGGGCCTACGTCGTCGCCAGCCCGCGCTATCTGAACGGCCAGTATCCCACCGGTCCACCGCCCGTCCCCGCCAACTTCGGACAGTAGGGCGGGCTCCGTCGTGCGCCTCTCGGGTCCGCTGCCGCGCCTGTCCCGGATCACGCGGCTCCATCGCGTCCCGCCGCGCTGGCGAGGCGTGCTGTGGGCGATCGGTGGCGTCTTCGTCGCCTTCGTCGTCGTGCCCGCGATCTTCCCCCACCGCGCCCCGTCGGGACTGATCCTCCAGGGCGTGGAGTTCGGTGCGGTCGACGGTCTGCTCGCCCTCGGGTTGGTGCTGACCTATCGCGCCAACCGGATCATCAACTTCTCCTACGGGGCGATGGGCGGCCTCGCCGGCACCTTCGGCGTCATGCTGACGCTGGGCCAGCACTGGAATTGGTTCCTGGCCATGATCGCCGGCCTCGTGCTGGGCGGCCTGTTGGGCGGGGCCATCGAGCTGCTCGTCGTGCGGCGCTTCTTCAACGCGCCCCGCCTCATCCTGACGGTGGCCACCATCGGCCTGGCCCAGGTGCTCGGCGGCATCCAGTTCCTGCTGCCGGGATGGCTGCACGGGCCGCCCATCGTGGGCGGGGTGACCACGCCCCTCTCCGGCGCCCACGTGCGCATCGAGACGTTCGTCTTCACCGGCGACGACCTGCTCATCGCCATCGTGGTGCCCGTGGTGCTCGTCGGCCTGGGCTGGTTCCTGACCCGCACCGACGCCGGGGTGGCCGTGCGCTCGGTGTCGGACAACGCCGATCGGGCCATGCTCCTCGGGATCCCCATCCGGCGCCTGTCCACGCTGGTGTGGACCATCGCCGGCGTGCTCTCGGCCCTGACCGTCCTCGTGAGCGCGCCCAGCCAGGGCTTGACCATCACCGCCGGCGCGGGGCCGAGCCTGCTCCTGCCCGCGCTGGCGGCGGCGGTGGTGGCGCGCATGGAGTCGCTGCCCGTGGCGTTCGGGGCGGGGGTGGGGCTGGGGATCGTCAACCAGGTCGTCGGGTTCAACGTGTCGAAGGAGTCCGTCAACGACGTCGTGTTCCTGGTGGTCATCCTCCTCGCCCTCCTGGTGCAGTGGCGCCGCTCGGGGCGCGCCGAGGACGGCGACGAGTCGTGGTCGGCCACCGGGATCCTCAAGCCCATCCCCGAGGTGCTGCGCCGCCTGCCCGAGGTGCGCGCCGCGCGCCTGGCGCTCGGGGTGGCCGTGCTGTCCGCCGTGCTGGCGGCGCCCTACGCCTTCGGGCCCGGCGCCACGCTGCAGTTCACCTTCACGATCACCTACGCCATCGTCGCCGTGTCCCTGGTGGTGCTCTCGGGTTGGGCGGGCAACATCAGCCTCGGGCAGTTCGCCTTCGCCGGTGTGGGCGGGGTGGTGGCGGGGGACCTGGTGTCGAAGCTCAACGTCGACTTCTTCGTCTGCCTGGCCGCCGCCGGCGTGACCGGCGCGGTGCTGGCACTGGTCATCGGTCTGCCGGCGCTGCGCATCCGCGGGCTGTACCTGGCGGTGACGACCCTGGCGCTGGCCGTGGCCACCAACGCCTTCTTCTTCAACCCCACCAACTTCGAGCACCTGCTCCCGGGGGCCGGCTCGAGCTCGTCCATCGTGCCCCCGGTGCTCTGGAAGCGCTTCGACCTCTCGAGCGGGCGCGCCTACTACTTCTTCTGCCTGGCGATCCTCGTCCTCTTCATCCTCTTCGTGAAGGGCCTGCGCAACGCCCGGCCCGGCCGCGTCCTGCTGGCGGTGCGCGACAACGAGCGCGCCTCGGCGGCGATGGCCGTCCCCAACATCCGGGTGAAGCTGGTGGGCTTCATGCTGGCGGGCACGATCGCCGGGGTGGCCGGCGGGCTGCACGCCACCGCGCTGGGGTCGATCGGCAAGGAGACCTACAGCCCGGACCTGAGCGTGCTCGTGTTCGCCATGGCCGTCATCGGCGGGCTGGGCTCGATCAGCGGGGCGATCATCGGGGTGACCTCCATCGAGCTGCTGTCGCACTTCCTGCCGCAGTACTCGCTCATCATCACCGGCGCGGGTCTGCTGTGGATCCTCGCCGCGCTCCCCGGTGGGATCGGCGAAGGCCTGATGCGCATTCGCGACCGGCTGCTGCGGATCGTGGCCGAGCGCCGCCACCTGCTGGTGCCGAGCCTGGTGGCCGACCGGGCCCGGGAGCTCCAGGACCACGCGCCGCACGAGGAGTCCCTGCTCGCGGCGGCCCTCGCCGATCCGGTCGAGCCGGGCGTCATCCACGAGGTCGTGGCCGAGGCGGCCGAGGTGGTGGCCGACGCGGCGCGCGCTGAGGTGGGGACCGGGGCGGGCCGGCCGGGCGAGGGGGCCGACCCCCCGCTCCTGCGCTGTCGGGCCGTCGAGGTCTCCTACGGGCCCGTGCAGGTGCTCTTCGGCGTGGACCTCGACGTCCGACCCGGCGAGGTCGTGGCCCTGCTCGGCACGAACGGCGCCGGGAAGTCGACGCTGCTCAAGGGAGTGTGCGGGCTCGTCAAGGTGGGCAAGGGCCAGGTGACGCTGGCCGGCGACGAGCTCACCAACACCACCGCGGACAAGGTGGCCCACCGGGGCATCGCCCTCATGCCCGGCGGGCGCGGCGTGTTCCCGACGCTCACCGTGGACGAGAACCTGCGGCTGGGCTGCTGGCTCGTCCGCAAGGACAAGGCCCGCTGCCTCGCCGAGCGTCGCCGCGTCCTCGAGCTCTTCCCGGTGCTCGCCCAGCGGTCGCACCAACAGGCCGGCAACCTCTCCGGGGGCGAGCAGCAGATGCTGTCGCTGGCCATGGCCCTCATGGTCCAGCCCCGGATCCTCATGATCGACGAGCTCTCCCTCGGGCTCGCCCCCACCGTCGTCTCCCAGCTGATGCAGGTGGTGCGGATGCTCCACGAGCAGGGCACGACCATCGTGGTCGTCGAGCAGTCGGTCAACGTCGCGCTCGAGCTCGCCGAGCGGGCGGTGTTCCTCGAGAAGGGCGAGGTGCGCTTCTCCGGCCCCACCGCCGAGCTCCTCGAGCGCCCCGACATCCTGCGCTCGGTGTTCATCGCCGGCGCCGACGCCATCACCGGCGCGGGGGCCATCACCGGCGCGGGGGCCATCGCCGGCGCGGGGGCCGACGGCGACGGTCGCGCGGACGCGCCTTCGGCCGTGCCGGGCGGGCGGCCTGCGCACGAGGGTCGGGTGCCCCCCGGGCCCGACGCACCCGTCGTCCTCGAATGCCGCGAGGTGGCCAAGCACTTCGGTGGCATCCGCGCCGTCGACGGCGTGCGCCTGCGGCTCCACGACGGTGAGATCCTGGGCCTGATCGGCCACAACGGGGCGGGCAAGACCACCCTCTTCGACTGCATCTCGGGCTTCCTCGGCCTCGACGGCGGGCGCATCCTGCTCGGTGGGATGGACATCGGCGAATGGCCCGCCCACCTGCGCGCCGCGGCCGGCATCGGCCGCACCTTCCAGGAGGCGCGGCTGTTCCCGTCGCTGACCGTGCAGGAGACGATCGCGGTGTCGCTGGAGCGCCATGTCGCCTCGCGGGACCTGATCGCCGCGGGACTGCGCCTGCCCGCGTGCCTCGACTCCGAGGCGCAGGTGGCGGCCAGGGTGGACCAGCTGATCGACGCCATGGGCCTCGGGGCGTTCGCAGAGAAGCTCCTCGGCGAGCTCTCCACCGGCACGCGGCGCATCGTCGAGCTCGCCTGCGTGCTGGCGCAGGACCCCGCCGTGGTCCTCCTCGACGAGCCCTCCGGTGGCGTCGCCCAGCGCGAGACCGAGGCACTCGGACCCCTGCTCGTCCGGGTCCAGCAGATGTCGGGCTGCTCGCTGCTGGTCATCGAGCACGACATGCCGCTGCTCAGCGCCATCTGCGACCGGATGGTGGCCCTGGAGCTCGGCGAGGTCATCGCCGAGGGCACACCGGCCGAGGTGCTCGAGCACCCCGCGGTGATCGAGTCCTACCTCGGGACCGACGACACGGCCATCAACCGCTCCGGCGTGCGCACCAGCTGACCTCTCGCGCCGCCCCGTGGTGCAACCCCCCGCGTGACCTTCGCGCCCGCTCCCTGGGACTTTCGGCTCTTGGGCCCAGGTTGCCCCCTCGGCGACGATTGAACCGTACAGGGACACACAGGGAACCAGAAATTCGAACGAGGAGAGTCGCCATGCGACGCAAGACTCTGGATCTGATCCTCACGGCGATCGGTGCCGGCCTCACGGTGGCCCTCGTCGCCGCCGGCGTGCTGCTCATGTGGGGCTACAGCTTCGCCAGCAGCAACGTGCACGACCAGCTCGCCATGCAGCAGATCTACTTCCCGACGGCGGCCCAGATGGCCAACGCCAAGGCGGGAACGGAGATCACCCCGGGGATGCTCCCCTACAT
>DASPTT010000001.1:0-45434 GCA_035623275.1 Acidimicrobiales bacterium | reverse complement strand
CGCCAGGGTGCGGCGCGGGTGGCGGCGTCCACCTGTCGGCCGAGGGCCTCCTGCGCCTCGATGAGCTCGTCGGCTGTGGCCGGCCAGCTTCCCGCCGGGCCCATGACGTCAGCGTCGCGCCACGTGGCCACGGCGGCGCGGGCCACTTCTGTGTCGGCGCCGCCGAACGTACGATGCGAGGTGGTGGCAGACGTGGACCGTGCTCCGGGAGGACCTGACGAAGCGCTCGACTGGGCGCACGCGCACACCCTGGGCGAGCTGGGCGAGCTGACCGCCCGCTGGCTGGAGGGGACGATCCCGCACCAGCCGGCATGGGAGGGGACGCGTCCCGACGCCGAGACGGAGCCCCTGGTGCCGGTCCTGGCCGCGCTCAACCGCGCCGGGTTCGTGACCCACTACTCCCAGTCCGGCATGGCGCTCGCGTCCGGCACCGGCCGCCAGCGCGCCGCGGTCAGCGGCTTCGGGTCGGAGCTGCTCCTGCGGCGGCTCCCGGACGCGTCGCTCGGCACGGACCTGGTCTGCCTCGTCTATCCACCCGGCGGCCGCCTCGACGGCCTGCGGATCCCCATCAGCTACTCGGAGGGGGTGGCGGGCACGTGGGCCGGCGCCGAGATGCGACCGGAGGACATCCGGGAGTTCTACGGGCCGGCGTGCCACCGCGACGCCGTCGAGGCCCTGCTCGGGGCCTGGCAGGCCACGGTCATCGACCCCCGTTGGGGCCGCAACGACCTGCTCTGGGACTGGCTGCGGGACACGGTCTGCACGCCGGGCGGCCCCGACCGCTGAGGACCCACCACCGAGACGCGTCACCAGGGTGGACGCAGCGGCTCCGGGGGCACCGGAAGCGGCGGTGGCTCGGGCGGCATCGGGGGCGGTGTGGGGGGCACCGGCGGCGGCGGGGGTTCGGGTGGGGGGACCGGCTCGGGGGGCAGTGGCGGCGGTTCGGGCGGGATGGGCGGTGGTTGGCGGATCCAGGGGGTCATCGGCCACCTCCGGTGTCGACCTCGGCTCTGTCGCACCCATGGTCCGCCGCCCCGGACCGGCCGGGCAGAGGCGAAAGGCTTCGAGCGGGGCCTGCGCGTCGGTTCTGACCTTCGACCCTGCCCGGACCGGGTGCGCCCCCCGAGCATGGAGGTATGGCCCGTTCCAACGACGAGGCCGCAGAGGCCCTGACCGAGTTCGCCGACCTGCTGTCGATCATCGGTGGCGAGGACTTCAAGGTGCGGGCCTACGAGAAGGCCGCCCGCGCCGTGCGGGAATACCCCCTCGACATCGAGGACCTCGACGAGGCCGGGCTCGAGCAGATCCCCTCGGTGGGGTCGCACATCGCCGCCAAGATCCGATCGCTGCGTGAGACGGGGCGCATCGACGAGCTCGACGAGCTGCGGGCCACCGTCCCCGCCGGGTTGCGCTCGCTGTTGGACGTGCCCGGCCTCGGCCCCAAGCGGGCCCGGCAGGTCTACGAGGCGTTGGGCATCGCGTCGATGACCGAGCTGCTCGACGCCCTGCACGACGAGCGGCTCCGTGAGCTGCGGGGATGGGGCGCGACCAGCGAGGCGAACCTGCGCCGGGCCATCGAGCAGGCGCAGCAGGCGGGTGGGCGCATGCTGCTCAGCGTCGCCCTGGACGTGGCCGAGGACCTCGTCGCCGCCTTGCGCCGGCTGCCGGGGGTGGTCGAGGCGCAGTACGCGGGGTCGCTGCGGCGCATGTGCGAGACCATCGGCGACATCGACCTGCTCGTGGCGTCCTCGGACCCCGAGACCGTGACCGGCGCGCTGGCGGGCCTCGACCCCGTGGCCGAGGTCCCCATGCGCGGGCCCACCAAAGCGGTCGCACTGACCACCAAGGGCGTGCACGTGGACCTGCGGGTCGTGGCCCCCGAGGTGTGGGGCGCGGCGCTCATGTACTTCACCGGGTCGAAGGGCCACAACATCCACCTGCGCACCATCGCGGCACGCCACGGCCTCAAGCTCTCCGAGTACGGGCTCGAGCGGATCGACGACGGCACGGTCCTCGCCGCGGCCACCGAGGCAGAGGTCTACGAGCGGCTCGGCATGGTGTGGATCCCGCCGACGCTGCGCGAGGACCGGGGAGAGATCGAGGCCGCCGCCGAGGGGAAGCTCCCGCACGTGGTCGAGGTCAGCGACATCCGCGGCGACCTGCACGTCCACACCGACCTCACCGACGGGCTTGCCTCGCTCGAGGACATGGTGGCTGCGGCCAAGGCGCGCCGCTACCGCTACCTGGCCATCACCGACCACGCGCCCCTGCTCTACATGGAGCGCATGACCGCGGCGAAGGCGCTCGAGCAGCGCAAGCGCCTGCGCGCCCTCGAGAAGAAGGACGGCATCGCCCTGTTCCACGGGTCGGAGCTCAACATCCAGGCCGACGGGTCCGTCGACTGGGATGCGGGCTTCCTCTCCGGCTTCGACGTGCTCGTCGCCTCGATCCACTCGGGGTTCCAGATGTCACGCGAGGACATGACGCGGCGGCTGATCGCCGCCATCGAGCACCCGGCGGTGAACATCATCGGGCACCCGACGGCCCGCAGCATCGGCCACCGGGCCGGTGTCGAGTTCGACGTGCCGGCCGTCTTCGACGCCGCGGCGCGCAACGGGACGGCCCTGGAGATCAACTCCTTCCCCGACCGGCTCGACCTCAGCGACGAGCTGGCCCGCCTGGCCCACGAGCGCGGCGTGGTCTTCGCCGTGTCGACCGACGCCCACTCGACGCGCCACCTCGACAACATCCGATTCGGCGTGGCCACTGCCCAGCGGGGCTGGGTCGATCCCGCGTCGGTCGTCAACACCTGGCCGCTGACCAAGCTCAGGCGGTTCCTGGCCAAGGGCCACTCCGGGCGCCAGCCGACCCGCCACGGCGCCGCGTGAGCGCGGCGTTGCCGGTCGGGCCGGGGCTATTGGGACTGCAGGAGGGTGAGGAGGTCGTCCGCGTGCTCCTCCTCCACGGCCAGGATGTCCTCGACGAGCCGGCGGGTGGTCACGTCCTTGTCACCGAGCCACCGGATGATCTCGTTGTAGGACTCGATCGCCACCCGCTCCGCGACGAGGTCCTCCTTGATCATCTCGATGAGGTTGTCGCCCTCGACGTACTCGGCGTGGCTGCGGGTGGCCAGCCCCGTGGGATCGAAGTTCGGCTCGCCCTGCAACTGCACGATCCGAGCGGCGATCCTGTCCGCGTGGCCCTGTTCGTCGGTGGCGTGCTGGAGGAACTCCGCGGCGGCGTTGGCGGCGTCGATGCCCTCGGCCATGAAGTAGTGGCGCTTGTAGCGCAGGATGCACACGAGCTCCGTGGCCAGCGCCTCGTTGAGCACCGCGATCACGCGGGTCCGGTCGGCGCCGTAGGACTCGGTGATGGGCCCCTCTTCGATCTGCTTTCGGGCGCGGGCCCGAAGGGTCTCGACATCGCTCAGGAATTCGGCCATGCCCCATCCTTGCCCGTTGCCGTCGGGCGTGCTCGCCCGCTCCTCGTCGGCACGCCCGTGGCAGGCTGGCGCCGTGCCGGATCCCGAGCCCGTCCACGCACCCGTCCGACGAGGGGACGACGCGGCGGCCGAGGGCACCGTGGGCCAGGACGCGCGATCGGCATCGAGGCGATCGCCCGGGCGTGGGCGGCCGCCAACGGCTGCTCCGCCGGGCCCCGACGGCGCCTTCAGGGTGTGCGCACGAGCTCGGGCGTCTCGACCGGCTCGGTCGGCACGGGCGGCCCCCGCCGGAGGCGGCTCGGCCACCAGATCCGGTCGCCGAGCTCGAGGTTCAGCGCCGTGACCAGCACGGAGCGGACCACGATGGTGTCGAGCAGCACCCCGAAGGCGACCGCGAAGCCGATCTCGGTGAAGGTGGTGAGCGGCAGCGTGGCCAGCATGACGAAGGTCCCCGCCAGCACGAAGCCGGCCGAGGTGATGACCCCGCCCGTCGCCGCCAGCGCCTTCAGCGAGCCCAGGCGCGTCCCCAACCGCTTGGACTCCTCGCGCACGCGCGACATGAGGAAGATGTTGTAGTCGATGCCCAGCGCCACCAGGAACACGAACGTGTACAGGGGCAGGGCGGTGTCGGCACCGGCGAAGCCGAACACGTGGACGTACACGAAGGCGCTGAAGCCGATGGCCGCCAGCAGCGAGAGCACCACGGTGGCGATCAGGAGCAGCGGTGCGAGCAGCGCCCGCAGCAGCACCGCCAGGATGAGGAAGACCACGACGAGGACGATGGGGATGATGAGGTTGCGGTCATGGGCGGCCGCCCGCTCCACGTCGAGGTTGATGGCCGTGTTGCCGCCGACCATGGCGGCCGAGCCCGGGATGGCCCGGAGCCGGGCGCGCAGCTGGTCGACGACGTGGTTGGCGGCGGTGCTGTCCGGGGGCACGGCCAGCGTCCCCTGGAGGAACGTCTTGTCGCCCACGGTCAGGGGCGGGCTCACGGCCTCGATGCCGGGCGTGGAGGCGAAGGTCCGTGCCACCGCCCCGCCCGATCGGGCGTCGGCCACCACGATCACGGGGCTCCCGACGCCGGCGGGGAAGTGCTGCGCCACGACCGTCTCGCCGACCACGGCGTCGGGGGTGCCGCGGTAGGACTGCGCGTTCGTCAACCCGTTGGCGTGCAGCAGCGTGATGCCCGAGGCCATGACGCACAGGCCCAGGGCGGTGGCCATCCACACGAGCCGGGGACGGCGGGCGATGCGGTGCCCGACGCGCGCCCACGGTCCCGTCACCGTCGGCTCGGGAGAGCCGAAGCGCGGCTGGAACGGCCAGAACACCCAGCGGCCCACGGTGACGAGCAGCGCGGGGAGGAGGGTGAGCATGGTCAGCAGCCCGACGCCCACGCCGATGGCGGCCACCGGGCCGAGCCCCTTGCTCGAGTTCGACTCCGAGAACACCAGGCAGAGCAGGCCGAGGATGACGGTGCCGGCGCTGGCGATGATGGCTGGAGACGCCCGCCGCAGCGCGCTCGCCATCGCCCGATGGCGGTCCTCGTGCAGCCGGAGCTCCTCGCGGTAGCGGGCGACGAGCAACAGCGCGTAGTCCGTGCCGGCGCCGAAGACGAGGACCGTGAGGATGCCGGCGCTCATTGCGTTGACGGTCAGGGCGGCGTGGCGGGCGAGCAGGTAGACGACGGCCTCGGCCGTGGTCAGCGCCACCCCGGCGGAGATGACCGGGAGCAGCCAGAGCATCGGGCTGCGGTAGGTGATGAGGAGGATGACGACCACGACGAGCATCGTCCCGTAGAGCAGGGTGGTGTCGATGCCCTTGAACACGTCCGACGACGCCGCGGCGTAGCCCAGCGGCCCCGTCACGTGGACGGCGAGGCCGGGCTGCCCCTGGGCGATCGTCCGCAGCCGCGCGACCACACCGGGGGCCTGGTGCCAGCCGTTGGGCCCGAGGTCGAAGGGGATGACCACCTCGGCGGCCCGCCCGTCCTGCGACATGACGGGCGCGCCCACCGCGCCGTCGATCGTCGCCACCGCGCCGAAGCGGTCCGCGTCGTCGGTCACCTTGGCCCGGTCCGCCGCCGTGAGGCCGCCCGGGCGCTCGTAGACGACCACCGCGGGGATGAGGTTCGGCGACTGGAAGGACGTCTGGAGGTCGAGCACCTTGGTCGACTCCGCGCCGGCCGGCAACCACTGCTTGGTCTCGTTGCTCTCGGCCCCCGACAGCTTGGAGGCGAGCGGCATGGCCATGGCCATCACGAGCACCCAGAACACGAGGACCAGGTACTTCGTACGCCGTCCGACGATCGTTCCGGTCACCCGATCGGCCACGGCCACCGTGGTCCCTCCGTCAGCACGCTCTCAGGGGCACGGTGCCACGCGGCGGGGCACCGAGGCAGGGCCGATGGTCCCGCCACCGGGACCCCGGTCAGTCGACGGCGACGGCGGCGCCCGCGGGCATCTCATCGAGATAGGCGGCCAGGTCCTCCTGTCGCAGCAGCCCGGTCTGGGCCCCGAGCTCGTGCTTCACGCTCATGGCGTTCACGGGCGCCCGCTGGAGCGCGTCGCGGAAGCCCAGGCCGGCGATCAGGCCCGCCACCACAGTGGCGGCGAATGCGTCGTCGGACCCGGTGCGCTCGTAGACGGGGGTGGTGTCGGGGTACGGCGGCACCACGTAGCGGTGCTCGTCGTCGGCCGCACGGGCCCCGCCGTGGTGATCGGTGAGGACCACCCGGCGCGCGCCCGTGCCCATGAGCGCGCCGAAGGGATCGGCCGCCTCGCCCGACGCGCCGACCAGGGCCTCGGCGTCCTCCTCGGCCAGCACGAGGACCTCGGATCGGCCGATCAGCGCCGCCATGCGGGCCAACCCGGCCGCCAGCTGGTGGGTGCCGGGACGGAACGCCAGGCGGACGGCCGGGTTCGACGCCAGCCACGCCGCGATCTCGTCCTCGTACCTGAAGTCGTTGGGCCCGACGGAGGTGAGGTACAGCCAGGCCGGCACGTCGCTCGGGCGCAGGCTCGGCCAGTGCCAGTTGAACCGCTGATGGTGCACGAGGATCGTCCGATCGGCCCCGGACCACAACACGAAGTTCCGGTTGGTCTCCGCCGGGTCGTCGACATGGACCAGGTTGGTGTGCACACCCTCGGTGCGCAGCGCGACCAGGAGGTCGCGCCCGTATTGATCGTGGGCCAGGAACGAGACCAGCGCGGCGCGAAGCCCCAGCCGGGCGAAGGCGACCGCCGCATTTGCCGCGTCACCTCCGGCGGCCACGGTGGCGCGCCGCTCACAGGGGATCTTCGCCCCGAAGGGCAGCACGATCTGGCGCCGCGGGCCGTCGGTGCGGACGTCGACCCCGCTGTCGGGCAGCGGGATGAACACGTCCATGGCCACGTCGCCCACGCTCACGACGTCGTGCCGCTGGGCACTCGTCACAAAGGTCATCGCCGACCCCTCGTCGTCCGGCCCGACGCCCCCATCCTGCCTCGACCTGCGTTCGCGCGCGGTCCCATCACCCGGGGCGCGCCCCGGGCCCCACGGTGCCCCCGTAACGTGGGCCCCCGGCACGGGAGGGCCGCCGGCGTGGTTCGCGTCGCGCGTGCCGGACGACGACGGGACGAGGAGCGAGAGACGGGTGGCCAGGGCAAGGCAGGCGGGGGCGCTCCGGCGCCGGTCGGCGAGCGGACGCGGGGCGCGATCGGTCGCCTCCACGGCCCGGCGCGCCGAGCAGGCCGCCGGCGGGGCGTCGGCGCCGCGGCGTCACTGGTGGGCGGCGCTGGAGCCGTCGGCCGGGCTGCTCCCGCTGCGCGCCTTCCTCGGGGTGACCTTCGTCTTCGCCGGTCTCCAGAAGCTGGCCGACCCGAACTTCCTGCGCGCCTCGTCGCCGGACTCGATCCAGAACCAGCTCCACGGTGCCCTGCAGGTCGCGGCCGTGCCGAGCCTGGTGCACCTCGCGCTGCACGCACCGGTGGCCTTCGGCGTGGGGATCGCGCTCGCCGAGCTCGCCGTCGGCATCGGCACCGTCTTCGGCCTCTGGGCCCGCGTCGCCGCGCTGGGTGGCATGGCGCTGTCGCTCACCTTCTTCCTCACCATCAGCTTCAGCACCTGGCCCTACTACTACGGCTCGGACATCGTCTTCCTCTTCGCCTGGACGCCGTTCGTGCTCCTCGGCGCGGGTGCATGGTCCCTCGACGCCTATGCCGCTTCACGCGCGGGCACACTCGACGGCGCGCCGTCGCGCCCGGGCACGGGCGCGCCGGCCGGCGCCGTCCTGTCGCGCCGCGTGGTGTTGTCCAAGAGCGCGATGGTGCTGGTGCTGGGCGCGGTCGGTGCCGTGACCGCTGCGCTGACCGCGGTGATCGGCCGCGCCGGGGCGTCGGCGCGGCCGAGCGCGGGCGGTGCGCCACCTGGGGGCGGGGCCACCACGACGTCCGCCGCGGGCGGCTCGGGCACGGGGAGCAGCGGCGGGACGGGTTCGTCCACGCCGCCGGGGACGTCCATCGGGCCCGCGAGTGCCGTCCCCGTGGGCGGTGCGCTCCAGTTCACCGACCCGTCCACGCAGCAGCCGGCCTACGCGCTGCAGCTCACGGCGGGACACTTCAGCGCGCGCAGCGCCGTCTGCACGCATGCGGGTTGCACGGTCCGGTTCTCCGAGGGGGACCACACCTTCGTCTGCCCCTGTCACGGCTCGGTGTTCGACGCAGCCAACGGGCGGGTGCTGAACGGGCCGGCCGTGACGCCGCTGCCCGGTATCGCCGTCGCCGAGGGGTCCGACGGCAACCTCTACGTGACGTGAGCGCTCAGATCCCCGTTGCCCTGATGGCGCTCTCGAGCAGCGCGGCCATCCCCGCCTCCCCGGCGGCGTTCGGGTGCACCGGCGCGGCCGGCGCGTCCGGCACCAACGGCTCCACCCAGCGGGTCGACTCGGGCGCGCACGCGTCGTGGGTGAGGCTCGCGCCGTAGGTGTCCACGTAGGTGGCGCCGTTCTGCGTCGCCGCGCTCTGGAGGACGTCGTCGAGCTGCAGCTCCTTCTGGCGCAGATAGGCCGCGTCCCCCTTCTCGATCGGCAGGGAGGGCCAGCACGAGCCGCTGGCCGGCAGGATCGCCGGGTAGCCGACGACGAAGACCTCGGCCTGCGGCGCCTGTGCGTGGACCTGGTCGATGATGGCGGCGACGGCGGGCTCCAACGCGGCGATGGTCGCCCCGAGGTGGTCGTTCCCGCCGGGGTCGTAGTGGTCCCGGCAGTTCAGGCCGACCTTGGTGGGGCCCCAGGGGGTGAGCGCGGCGCAGTTCTCGATGATGTCGACGAAGCCGATGTCGTTGCCGCCGATCTGCAGGCTGACCACTCGGGTGCTCGCGCGGATCGCGCCGAGCTGGGGCGGGTTGGCGGGTCCGGGGGTCACCTGCTGCGGCCCGGTCATGTCGGCCGTGGTGGCGCCGCTGCAGCTCATGTCGACGAGCGACAAGCCGAGCGCGCCGGCAGTGTCGCTCGGGTAGTTGTGGTCCGAGCGCAGGCAGCCGAGGGGGTTCGTCGACTGGGCGGGGACGAGGGGGCCGGCCGTGTAGGAGTCGCCCAGGGCGACGTAGGTGACGGCCGAGCCGCCGGCGACCTGGGCGGCGGGGAGCGCGACGAGCGAGACGCATGCCAGCGCGGTCGCGCCCGAGGCGGCGAGCACCCAGCGGCGGGCACCGAGCCGGCTGGTGGGCCGCCGGTCGCGGCCTCGATGTCTGGCGCGCATGGATCCCCCTGTCCACGGATGCGGGCGACGACCCATGATGGTCAACCGGCGGATGCGCTTCAAGGCGCGGCCGGGACGCGCCGTGCGGTGCGCCGGCCGGGGAGCCGAAAGGGGGGTGACATGCGGACGGGGTCATGGGCGAGACGCTGACGGCCGACGTCGCCGTGGTGGGGGGCGGCCTGGTCGGGGCGGCCCTCGCGTACGAGCTGCGCGTCGCCGGCTGCGACGTGGTCCTGGTGGACGCGGCGCTGGCGGGCCGGGCCTCCGACGCGGGGGCGGGCATCCTCTCCCCGGAGACCTTCCAGGAGCCGGACCCCCACTGGTACGAGTTCGGGGCGGCCGCGGCCGGTCACGCGGCGGCGCTGGTGGACCGGCTGGCCGACGACGGGACGACGCTCGGCGCCGACGCCTACGCCCGCTGCGGTTCGTTGGTGGTGGCGCTGGCCGAGCACGAGGACCCGTGGTTCTCGTCGGCCTTCGCGCTCGCACAAGCGCGCGATCCCGATGTGACCGAGCTCACGGGAGACGAGGCGCGCGGGCTGTTCCCGCCGCTCGGCCCCGTGTGGCGGGCCTTTCACAGCCCGGCGGGCACCCGCGTCGACGGCCGCGCCCTCTCCGCCGCGTTGCGCGCCGCGGCCGCCCGCCGCGGTGCTCGGATCGTGGCCGCCGAGGTGACGGGCGTCGAGGGCCGCCTCGGACGGGTCGACGCGCTGCGCGCGTCCGACCTCGTCGTGCGCTGTGGCACCGTGGTCGCCGCGGCGGGCGCATGGTCGGCCGGCCTCGCCGCGTCCATGGGCGCCGTGCTCCGGGTGACGCCGACCAAGGGCCAGATCGTGCACATGGCGCTGCCGTCGGTCCGCGGTGACCCCGGGGGCGACGCGGCCCTGGGCGACACGGACAGCGGGCGGTGGCCGGTGGTCCAGCCCGTGCTCAATTTCTATCTGGTGCCCTGGCCGGCAGGACGCGTGGCCTGTGGCGGCACCTTCGAGCCCGACGCGGCCTTCGACGTCCGGGCCACTGCGAGCGGCCTCCGGGACCTGTTGCGCGAATGCGTGGCCATCGCACCGGGGCTGGCCCAGGCGACGTTCCTGGAGGTCCGGGTCGGGCTCAGGCCGACGAGCCCCGACGGCCGGCCCGTCATCGGGCCGCTGCCCGGCCTCGCCAACGTGCACGTCTGCACCGGGCATGGCGCCAACGGATTGCTGCTCGGCCCCTACTCCGCGGCACTGGTGGCGGCCACCATCGCCGGGACCGAGCCCCCGGGCGTCGGCGGCGAGCTCGGACGCGACATCCTGCGGCGTTGCTCTCCGGGGCGCTTCGGGACGTGAAGCGCGTCTTGGAGCCCGCCGCCGAGCAGCGCGAAGAACGCCGCGGCGTGGGCCGGGGGCACGCTGTCGGCGCCGCCGTCGACGAGCACGGTGGGTGAGGTCAGCGCCTCTGCCTGCCCAAGGGCCTACGAACTCCCTGGCCAGGACGTCATATCGCCCGGTTCAAGGTGCTGCGGGCCGCGGGCCGATGTATGCCTGTAGGTTCCCACGTCCTTGTCGTCCGCCGCGGCCCGCGCCGCCCGCCCCCCACCAACACCCATGCCGCCAACCATCCGCCGCCTCGCCCTGGCTCTGACGATCGTGGTGGGTGCCATGGCGGCCTCGGGCTGGTCCGCACCGGTCGCAGCCGACCCGGCGTCGGGGTTGGCCGGATCGGGGTCGTCGGACGTGATCGGCACGATGCTGCCCCCCGGCTGGGAGCTCTGCATCCTCCAGGGTGTGGGTGCGTCGGCGTCCGCGGCCAACATCACCGACCTCGACGAGTGGCAGTTGGCCGAAGGGGGGTCGACCGACAACACGGCGGCCTACAACCCCTACAACACCCGCCGGATGACCGACGTCGACAACAACGCGCTCTCGGCCGTGGTCTCGTCGAACGGGTTTCCTGCCTTTGCCGACTGGCCGGCCGGCTGCGCGGCGACGGTGGCGACGCTGCTGCAGTCGAACATGACGCCGATCGTCGACGCGTTGCGCGCCGGGAACGTGTCGCCACCGGCCGCCTTCCTGGCCGCGGTGGACAAGAGCCAGTGGTGCGCGCCGTCTTCCGACGGGACGCCGTGCTACGCCAGTGAGATCCTGGGTGGGACCGGGATCCTGGCCGCGGCGTTGGTGACCAGCTCCTCGGCCCTCACCGTCTACAGCAGCGTCAACGCCGACGTCACGGCTTACGTGCAGGCCGCGGATGCCTCGGCGGCCGACCAGGAGGAGGTCGCCACGACGACACAGGACCTCCTCAGCGTGCAGACGGCGGTCGTAAGTGCGCAAGGGGATCTGGACGGCGCCACACGGGCGCTGCGCGCGCTCGCCCTCGACGAGTACTCGAGCAACGGCAGCATGAGCGCGGACAGCGCGCTTCGGCTCTTCGAGCCCTCGGACCCGCGATCCCTGCTCGTCCAGCAGTACGACGGGATCGCTGCCACCAACCTGATCGCGCGCTATCGCCACGCCGCGGCGTCGCTCGAGGAGCAGATCGCGCAGCGCAGCACCGCGTCGGAGGACGTCGCCCGAGCGACGTCGGCAGTGATCTCGGACCGCATGGCCGAGGACCAGGCCTTCACCCGCCTCCAGCAGGACACGGCAGCGCTCGAGGCGGCCGGTGCGTGCTCGCTCACCACCAACGACGCCAACACCAGCGCGACAGGGTCACCGGCGCCGAACGCCACGACGACGGGCGCGCTGGACACCAACGGCTCGGCCACCTCCGGCGGTGTGACCCCCGTACCGGGCTCGCCACCCGCGCAACCGGGCTCGGCGACCTCTGCTTCCGAGCCCACGGGCCCGAGCTCCCCCGGTGCCGCTGCCAATGGATCGGCTGCCAATGGATCGGGCGCCGGCGGGCAGGGCGCGCCCGGCTCGAGCGGTGCCGCCGCGGGCGGGGCGGCGGGCACGCCCGCCGTCGGCGGGAGCCTGGATTCGGCCGCTCTCGGTGCACTCCAGGGATGTCTGTCCGCGCTCGCCCCGCCGAGCAGCCAGGGATCGGCGACCGGCACCTCGACCTCTTCACCGGGCGGCCAGGGCCCCGCCACCACGCCGCCGACCCCCCAGGGCCCGGGGCTCGCGTTGCCGGTCGGCCCGGGGCTCCCGTCCGCGGCGCCCTTCGGCAAGCAATAGACGACGCCCGGCCGGGCTCCCCGGGGTCCCGGCCCGACTAGGACGGCCCCGGGAAGAGCTGGCGCAGGATGCCGTCCACTCCCGAACCGTGCAGGGTCAGGCCGCCGTCGACCACCACCGTCTGGCCGGTGACGAACCGGGCCGCCGGCGAGCACAGGAAGACCACGACGTCGGCCACGTCCTCGGGCTCGCCGATCCGGGCCATAGGTGTGGACTGCTCGAAGCGCTCCCGCTCGTGGGGGATGAACTGCAGCAGGGGCTCGGTGAGCGCGGTCCGGATCATGCCCGGCGCCACCGCGTTCACCCGGATGGCCGGGCCGTACTCGAGCGCCGCCGACGCGGTGATGGCGGCGACGCCCGCCTTGGCCGCCGCGTACGGGGCCTCCCCCGCCGCGGGGCGCGTGCCGCTGATCGACGACGTGGAGACGATTGCCCCGCCCCCCGACGCCCGCATGAGCGGAATCGCGGCGCGAAAGCCGAGGAACACGCCGGTCAGGTTCACGCGCACCAGACGGTCCCACTCGTCGGGATCCCATTCGTGCAGGGGTGAGAGGTTCCCCACCCCCGCGTTGTTGAACACGACGCTCAGTCCGCCCATGGCCGCCGCGGCCGCCTCCACGGCGGCCTGGAGCTCCTCGGGGCTGCTCACGTCGGCGTGATGCGCGCTGGCGCCGATCTCGTCGGCCACCGCCCGCGCGCCGTCGGCGTCGATGTCCACCACCGCGACCCTGGCCCCCTCCTCGGCCATCCGGCGTGCCGTGGCGCGGCCGATGCCCGACGCGCCGCCGGTGACCAGCGCACGCTGACCCTCGAGCAGTCCCACCCTCGTCCCTCCGTTCGGTTCGCGCACCACTATGGCGTCGGCGTCGTCGCCGGTCGACCGCGCCGGACGCGTCCTGCCTTTGACTACTGTTCCTGGTCCGGACGGGGATGGAGGAGCGGGTGGCCAGGGCCAGACGGCACGTCGCGAGCGTCATGTGGCGCCAGGTCGCCGCCAACGAGATCGAGGTCCGCTACCACGACGGCCAGGTCGAGCGGGTCGACGGGACCCATGCCGATGCGGCCAGGCTGGCATCGGGCGCGGGACTCGCCGTCGTCGCCTCGCCGCTGGGCACCGTGCGCTGGGCCGAGGCGGAGTCGGAGCCCTCTCGTCCGGCGTCCCCGCGCCGCAAGGCCCCCGCCGGGGACCCCGTACGCGAGGAGGCCCCGGGCGAGGACCCCCCGCCGCGTCAGGGGCGGCTCGAGGATGGGGGCGGGGACGGCGGGCCGAGGCCCAAGCGCATCGGGCCGTGGCTGTCTGGTTGACACGCCACGGGTCGGCACCGCGCCCGCGCGCCCCGAGGCTCAGGCGGCCACCGGGGTGAAGACCCAGTCGCCGAAGCGGGCCACGAACGTGGCGCCGTGGAGGCGCAGCATCCGGGCCACCGCCTCCACGTCGCCCTCGCGATCGACCAGGACCGAGACGACGGACGCACCTCCTCGCAAGGCGTCGTCGAGTCGGACCCAGTAGTCCGGCTGCGGGCTCATCGCGGCCTGGAACCGGCGCAGGAGCCGCGCCAGCCGTCCGTGCCCCTCGCCGGTGGCGTCGAGCCGGGCGATCCCCTCGTCGCCCGAGAGCAACCAGATGTCCTCGTCCTCGCCGAATCCCTCGAAGCGCAAGGCCTCGACCCCCTCCTCCGCCGCCCAGCGCTCGGCGAAGACGGCGAAGAGGCGATGACGCGGCGCCGCGAGGAAGTCCTCGGCGCCGTCACCGTGGTCATGTGCACCGTGGTCATGTGCACCGTTGTCATGTGCGCGGGGTGGGGTCATGACCGCCATGTCGACCTCCTCGGCTGGCCGGGCCGCCAACACGCTTTCGTCCGGCGGGACCGGGCGTCTCGCACATCCGTGCCGCCGCGTCCAGGGTCGCCCGACGCGCCGGCACGGGCCAGGGTCTTTCGGCCCGGTGCACGGAGGGTGGCGGGCCCGTAGTCTCGGAGCGTGGAGCAGCTGGGTGGGCTCGATGGCGCGTTTCTCTACGCCGAGACGCCGACCATGCACCTGCATGTGTGCGGCTTGCTCCTGCTCGACCCCTCGACGATGCCGGGCGGGTACTCGTTCGAACGCATTCGGGCCATGGTCTCCGAGCGCTTGCCCCGGCTGGCGCCGGCGCGCCAGAAGCTCGCCACGGTGCCCCTGCACATCAGTCGTCCGTTCTGGGCCGATGACCCCGATCTCGACATCGACCGGCACCTGCACCGGACGTCGGTGCCGGCTCCCGGCGACGACCGCGCCCTGGCCGAGGTGGTCGGCGAGATCGCCAGCCACCCCCTCGCCCGTGACCGCCCGCTGTGGGAGCTCTGGGTCGTCGAGGGACTGCGCGACGGGCGGGTGGCAGTCGTCGCCAAGATGCACCACTCGACCATCGACGGTGTCACCGGCGCCAACCTCATGGGGTCCCTCTTCGACCTCGAGCCGGAACCCCGGGCGAGCTCGGCGGAGGAGGTGCCGCCGCCGCGTCCGGCGCGACCGGGCCGCGGCGTGCTGCGATCGGTCGAGCTCTTCGGGCGCGGGGTTGCCAGTCGCCTGGCCCAGCCCTGGGAGATCGTCCGGCTGGTTCCCACCACCGTGTTCCGCCTGGGGTCGATCGTCTGGAGCGTCGGCCGTCGCCCCGAGGGCGAGCCGAGGGCCGCGGCGCCCTTCACCGCGCCGCGCACCAGCTTCAACGCCACCATCACCGCCCGGCGCTCGGTCGCCTTTACGGACGTCGCGCTGGCCGACGTCAAACGGGTCAAGGACGCCTTCGGCGTCACCGTCAACGACGTGGTCACCGCGGTGGTCGGCGGCGCCCTGCGCCGGTACCTGGAGGACCGGGGCGAGCTGCCAGCCCGTTCGCTGATCGCGGCGACGCCGGTGTCCGTGCACCAAGCGACCGGCGCGCCCGCCGGCACCACCCGGTTGTCGATCATGTTCTCGACCCTGGCCACCGACGTCGGGGACCCCGCCGAGCGCCTGGCGGCCGTCGCCGCGTCGAACGCCCGGGCCAAGGAGCTCAACAAGATGGTCGGCGCGGACACCCTGATGCGTTGGGCCCAGCTCTTCTGGCCCAACACCTTCGCCCTCGGCGCCCGCCTCTACTCGAACCTCCATCTGGCCGACCACCACCCGGTGGTCCACAACCTGATCCTGTCGAACGTGCCGGGACCGCCGGTCCCGCTGTACTTCGCAGGGGCGCGGCTGGTGGGCCTCTTTCCGCTGGGCCCCATCGCCGAGGGTGCTGGCCTCAACGTCACGGTCATCTCCGAGGAGGACCGGGTCGACTTCGGCATCATCACCTGTCCCGAGCTCGTCCCGTGCGTGTGGGACATCGCCGCGGCCATTCCGGTGGCGCTCGGCGAGCTCCTCGCCGAGGCGGCGTCGTCGGGCGCGCTCAGCCCGCCGCAGGGAGCGACGCCTGCACCGCCTCGTCCACCAGACGCCTGACCGCGCCGGACCAGAAGAACCCGACGTGGCCGCCGGGATAGGCGGCCAGGGTGGGGCGGTCCCAGTGCAGCCACAGGCGGCGGGCCTGGCCGAAGGTGGACATGCGGTCGCCGAGGCCGGCGAAGAGATAGCGATGCTCGCGTGGCACCTTGGGGACCATGGCCAGTGGCGACACGACGCGATGGACGTCGTCGGCCGCCGAGCCGAGCACGGCGTAGCGCTCGGCCAGCTGGCGCGCCCGGGTGGTGGTGTGGCGACGGAACAGGTCGGGCAAGCCGACCACGGGGATGCCGGCGATGACACAGGCCAGGTCGTCCTCCAGCGAGGCCACCAGCGCGGCGACGAGCGAGCCGAGCGAGTATCCGATGACGCCGACGGACTGCGCACCCTGGGAGGCTCGTAGCCAGCTGATGACCCGGCGCAGGTCGGAGACGGCTTGGGCGATGCCGTGCATCGAGTCGACCAGGTCGATTGTCATGAGGTCTTCGCCTCGCACCCGGCCCGAGGCGCGCGGGCCGTGCAAGGGCAGGACCGGTACGGCCACGTTGATCCCGAGCTGGTGCAGGCGGCTGGCGCGAAAGGCGCGCAGGTCCATCCACGCGCCCGTGCCCATGCCGAAGCCGTGGGCGCACACCAGCCAGGAGTGGTGGTCGCGCCCCGGTGTCCGCGCCACCCAGGCGTGCACCGTCCGGTTGGCCTGGTGCTCGAGCCATCGGGTGCGACCGGGCTCTTCGGGGTCGGGCTCCCAGTCGCTGGCGAAGGTCACGTGCTCGTAGCCCAGCCCGGGTGTCCGCTCGTACCAGGCCACGACGCCGTCGGGCGGGCCGAGGTCGCGGTGGTAGCGGGCGGGGTCGGCCAGCCAGCCGCGCGCCGCGAAGAGGTCCCGGGTGGCGGCCAGGTCGGCCGCCGCCGGCCCGAAGTCCTCCTCGCCGGGGACCAGGTCGGGGTGCCGGAAGGCGGCGATGAGGATCTCGTCGACGTACGCCTGCAGCGCCAGGGCCGGTGTCGGACGGACGGCCACGATGCTGTCGTCGTCGCCGGCGCGCCGCGAGCGCACCGCGCTGCGCGCCAGGAAGGACCCCACACGCGGCCCCGCGCGCAACACGCCCGCCAGCCGCGGGTCCCCGCCCAGACGCCGCGCTCCCTCGTACGCGCCGGCCACCAGGCCGGGGACCCACCCGAACGCGTCGGAGGGCCCCCCGACGTCCTCGGGGGCTCCTGGCTCGAGCGCCGGCTCCGTGGCGTGCACCGATGTCGTGCCGGAAGCGTCTGCCGACGCGGCCCGACCGGCCAGGGCCCTTCGGCCCTGGGGCACGTCCGGCGCGTCCGGCGCGGGCACGGGCACGGGCCTAGATGACGACGTGGCGCTCCGTGAACCAGATGCGGCTGTGCGCATGGTCGACGAAGCGACGCTCGTCGGCCGCGAGCTCCTCGGCGGCCGCCAGGGCGGCGGGCTCGGCCCCCTTGGCCGCCATGTCCTCGAGGCTCTCGAAGCCGATCACCGCGATGCCGTCGTAGACGTCGGGCGGACAGCCCCGGTCCTCTTGGACGATCGACTCCAGACCCGTCGTCGTGGTGTGGTGCTGGGTGTAGGAGACCATGCCCAGCAGCGCCCCGTGCGAGGCCACCAGCTGGGCGTGCTCCTCGCGCCAGTACCGGTGGAACTCGTCCTCGCTGACGTCGGCACGCCGTCGCATGCACAGAACAACGTCGATCACGGCTGCGCTCCTTCCCCCCGAGGCCCTCTGTCGATAGCGTGGCACAACCGTGTCGACCTCTCTGCGCACGAGCTCGTACAGGGCCTTCGCCCGGCTGCACGGGTGGATCGTGCTGCGCACGCACGGCCGGCCCGAGCACCTTTCGTGGCGACTTCGTTGCTTGGTGCTCGAAACGACCGGCCGCCGATCGAAGCTGCCCCGCCGGGTCCCGCTCCTGTACATGCCCGACGGCCACGCCTTCGTCGTGCTGGCGTCGAACTTCGGCGCGGAGAGGCCGCCGTCGTGGTGGGTGAACCTGCAGGCGTCGCCCGATGCCGTGGTGGAATGGCGCGGCCGGCGCGTCCGGGTGCGGGCCCGAGAGCTCCACGGTGACGAGCGGGCGTCGATGATCGAGCGCGCCGTGGCCTACAACAAGCAGTGGCGGAGCTACGCGGCGACACTGCACCGGCATCTGCCGGTCGTTAGGTTGGAGCGGGTCTGAGCACGCCGGCGCGGGTCCGTCGCCAGGGGAGGGGGCAGCGTGGCACTGCAGGTGGTCGGAGTGGGGCTGGGACGAACCGGGACGAACTCGCTGAAGCTCGCCCTTGAGCAGCTGCTCGGCGGCCCCTGCCACCACATGCTCGAGATCTTCGAGCACCCCGAACAGATCCCGCTGTGGCAGCAGGCAGCCGACGGGTCCGCCGACTGGCCGGCGATCTACACCGGCTACGAGGCGACGGTGGACTGGCCGAGCGCCGCCTTCTGGCGAGAGCTCGTGGGCTCGTACCCCGACGCGCTGGTGATCCTGTCCCAACGTGAGAGCGCGGATGCCTGGTGGCGCAGCGCCAGCCAGACCATCTTCCAGGTGGTACCGGGAGGCACCCAGGCACCGCCGCCGATCGGCCCGTGGATGCAGACCGTGGTCCGCTTGCTCGCCGACCGCCACGGCATCGACCCGACCGACGAGCGCAAGGCGAAGGCCGGCTACGAGGCGCACCTGGCCGAGGTGCGAGCCGAGGTCCCGCCGGCGCGGCTGCTCGAGTGGACCACCGGCGACGGCTGGGCCCCGCTGTGCGAGCGGCTGGGTATGCCTGTGCCCGACGACGACTTCCCCCACGTGAACACCACCGAGGAGTTCCGGGCCCGTCTCGAAGACCCTGCGCTGGGCCCATAGGCGCGTCTCCCCTCCGGCCGGGACCCGCCCGGTCGCCGCAGCGAACCGCAGCACAGGAGGACCCCATGGCCGTGACAGGGCTGGCCAATCTCGCGGTGAAGGTCGCCGATCTCGACGCGGCCTGCGCCTTCTACGAGGGCATGGGCGCCGAGGTGCGTGACCGCATGCGCTGGCGCGACACCGAGCGCGCCGACGTCCATCTGGGGCCCGTGGTGATCACCCTCTTCACGCGTGCCGTCTACGAGGAGGCCGTCGCCCTGCCGGCCGAGTGCTTCTTGCACCCGGCGCTGTTCACCGACGACCTCGACGGCCAGCTCGAGGGGCGTGAGGTCTTCTGGGGACCCGAGGTCGTCGAGGGGCCCTTCGGCGCTCGGCGGATCGCCTTCGTCCGCGCCCCCGGGGGGATCCGCCTCGAGTTCATGGAGCAGCTGCGTCCCCCGACGGCCTCCTCGGCGCCGCCTTGACAGACGAGAGATCGCGATATATCGTGATAACTCGTTCAAGGAGGAGGTCCACGATGTGGGCAGCGACTGCAGACGAGATGTGGCCCGGTCCCTCCTTCGCCCTGACGTGGTGGGATGCGGCGCGTCGGCACCGGCACGAGTCCGGGGACGAGGGGCGAGGGGCGAGCCGGCGCCGGGGGCACCGGCGCGGCGGCCCCGCCCGGGGCTGGGGCGGTCAGGACTTCGGCGGGTGGTGGTCGGGTTGGGGCGGCGGCCGGCCCCGCCCGAGGCCGCGGCGCGGCGACGTGCGACTGGCCGTCCTCATGCTCCTGGCCGAGGAGCCGATGCACGGCTACCAGATCATCACCGAGCTGACCGAGCGCAGCGAGGGCACGTGGCGACCGAGCCCGGGCTCGGTGTACCCGACGCTCCAGCAGCTCGAGGACGAGGGCCTGGTCGTCGCGTCCGAGCGTGACGGGCGCCGGACCTACTCGCTCACGGACACGGGCCGCCGGACCCTGGAGGAGCTGCCCCCCGGGCGCTCGGCGCCCTGGGAGGAGATGGCCGCCGAGCCCGACGACGCCGTGAAACGGCTGCGACGCCGGATCGCCCAAGTGGCGGCGGCCAGCATGCAGGTCGGCGCCGGCGGCACCCGCCAGCAGGTGGACCAGGCCGAGCAGGTGCTGGCCGACGCGCAGCGCTCGCTCTATCGCATCCTCTCCGAGGATCCCGGCGACCCCGACGACCCCGACGACCAGGCGCCAGGTGCGGACGCAGGCACGAGGGAGCGGTGATGCGCAGCTACCTGCGCCTGCCCGCCGCCGGGCTGTTCTTCTTCGTGAGCGCCTGGATCCTCATGCTCGGGGCCGGCATGACCACCCGCCGGGTGGGCATCAAGCCCTTCGGCTACACGACGGCCATGGTCCTGACGCTGGGCCTGTGGCTGGTGCTGGCGCCGGCGATCGGTGCGATCGCCCGGCCCCGATGGCGTCGGCGGACGGTCCCCCGGTCGGCGGACGAGCACGCCCTGTACTAGGTGACCCGGCACCGCCGGGCTGGCGAACGCCTCAGCGCGCCAGGACCTCCAGCGCCTCGGCCACCGTCTCGAGCACGGCCAGGTGGCCGTCGACCCCCCCGAGCTTCGAGCCCATGGTGTTGACCGTGAGGTGCGTCGCTCCGCTGGCGCGCCAACGGCCGGCGTGGTCCACCACCTGGTCGACGCCGTTGCCGCTCCAGTTGACCCGCCCCTCGAGCCCGAGGCCGGCCGGGTCGCGCCCCGCTTCGAGGGCACCCGCCTCCACCAGCGCCTTGGCCCCGTCGAGCTTGGGACCGGGCGGCAAGAGCGGGAACCACCCGTCGGCCAGCCGTCCGGCGCGCCGGAAGGCGGGGGGCGAAGCCGCCCCGAACCACACGGGGATGGGCCGCTGGACGGGCGGGGGCGCGATGCCGACGCCCGTCACCGAGTCGAAGGCGCCTTTGAACGTCACCGACTCCTCGGTCCACAGGCGGCGCAGCAAGGCGACCTGCTCGCCCATCCGCCGGCCCCGGGTGGAGAAGTCCTGGGCGAGCGCGTCGTACTCCACCGCGTTCCACCCCAGGCCGACGCCGAGGCGGAACCGGCCCCCGGTGAGCAGGTCGACCTGGGCCGCCTGCTTTGCCACCAGCGCAGTCTGGCGCTGGGGGAGGATGAGGATCCCCGTGACCAGCTCGAGCGAGGTGAAGGCGGCGAGGTAGCCGTAGGTGACCAGCGGCTCGTGGAACCGGGAGCGGATGTCGTAGGGGCCGGACCAGCCCTCGTGCACGGCAGGATCGGCCCCGACCACGTGGTCGTAGGCGAGCAGGTGGCGGTAGCCGAGCTCCTCGACCCGCTCGGCATAGGCGCGCACCGCGCCCGCGTCGGGCTCGATCTCGGTCTGGGGGAAGACGACGCCGATCTGCATGGTGCCGTTCTACCCGCCGTAGCGTGGGCCTGTGGCGCTGCGACTGCCCCCGACCATCCGCGCCTGCCTCTTCGACCTCGACGGGGTGCTCACCAACACCGCGGAGGTGCACGCCGCCGCGTGGAAGCAGACCTTCGACGGCTTGCTCCGCCGCCGCGCCGGTGACGGTCCGTTCGTCCCCTTCGACGCTCTGTCCGACTACGACGAGTACGTCGACGGCCGGCCTCGGCTCGAGGGCACCCGCACGTTCCTGCGCGCCCGCGGCATCGAGCTCCCCGAGGGCACGGAGAGCGACCCGACGGGCACCGACACCGTCCACGGCCTGTCCAACGAGAAGAACGAGCTCCTCCTCACCTTGCTGCGCGACCAGGGGGTGCGGACCTTCCCGGGCTCCGTCCGCTTCGTGGAGCAGGCGCGCGCGATGGGACTTCGCACCGCGGTGGTGTCCTCGAGCGCCAACTGCGCGCAGGTCGTCGCCGCCGCCGGGATCGACGGGCTCTTCGACGCGCGCGTGGACGGCCTGGTGGCCGCGGCGCGGCACCTGGCCGGCAAGCCCGCACCCGACACGTTCCTCGCCGCGGCCGAGCTCCTCGCGGTCACGCCTCCGCAGGCCGCCGTGTTCGAGGACGCGCTGGCCGGTGTCGAGGCCGGCCGGGCGGGGCGCTTCGGACTGGTGGTCGGCGTCGACCGCACCGGCCAGGCGGACGCCTTGCGCCGGCACGGTGCCGACGTGGTGGTGGCCGACCTCGAGGAGCTGATCGGGCCCGCGTCCTGACGGTCAGGACACCGCCACGAGCAGCACCGGCACCGGACTGCGCGCCAGGATCTCCCGCACCACCGTGCCGCGCTCGGGGGAGCCGCTGTGGGGCCACCCGACCGCCACCAGGTCGGGCCGGCGCTCCTCCACGAGGGCCAGGACCTCCACGGCGGGGATCCCGATCCGCAGCTCCAGGGTGGCCACGGGCGCGCCCACCACGTGACGGGCCAGGAAGGCCTGCGCGTACGCCTCGGTCTCGTGCTGGACCTGGTCGGTGAAGCTGGGGACCTCCTCGTCGACGTGCACAACGGTCATCTCGAGCCCGACGCCCGACGAGAGCTCGATGGTCCGGTTCAGCGCCCGGGCTTTGCCCGGCGTGCCCTCCATGGCGATGAGCACCGTGCGGATGCGCTCCGGGGGGTGGGCATCGGGCGGCACCGCGATCACGGGCTTGTCCGTCCGGCCGGCCAGCTGCAGGGCGAGATGCCCGGCAGGCCGGGCGCCGCCCCCGCCGCCCACGTCGCGACTGCCGAGGACCAGGGCGACCACGTCGCCCTCGTTCACGGTGCGCTCCAGCTCGTCGAGCGGCTCGCCCTTGAGCACGTGCAGCCGCGTGCCCCCGGCCTTGGCCACCGCCTGGGCAGTGGCGTCGCCGTCCTCGAGCACGTGGACGGCGATCGGCTCGGCGCGGAGCACCTCGGCTACCGCCCTGGCCATGGACAGCACCGGCCGGGCGGCGGCAGAATTGTCGATGGCGGCGATGACGCTGGTCATGTGACGACCTCCCACTTCGGCCCGCGGCGGCGCAACGTGCACGTCTGCGGTCCCATCTCGAGTGCCAGACCGCCGACGTCGAGCGAGACCCGTCCGTCGGCGGACACGGTGAGGAGCGTGTGTTCCTTGCGCAGGACCAGGGCGACGTCGCGGAAACGGACCCTGATCTCGAGGCTCGACCACGACGAGGGGAGGACGGGGTCGACCCGCAGCACGTCGCCCTGGGGCCGAAGGCCCATGAACCCGTGGGCGAGGGCCTGCCACACACCGCCCATGGTGGCCAGGTGCAGGCCCGTCGCGGTGGAGCCGGTGAGGTCGTCGAGGTCCATGCGCACCGCGAGCCGCAGCGACGCCAGGGCCGCGTCGAGCTCTTGGGCGCGGGCCAGCACCGACGCGTGGATGGCGGGGGAGAGCGAGCTCCCGTGGGCGGTGCGCGGCTCGTAGAAGCGGAGGTTCGGCTCGAGGCTGCCGGGGACCACCTCGTCCGGGACGAGGTGGTGGAGCATGAGCACGTCGGCCTGCTTGACCACCTGCGCGCCGCGGGTGCGCTCGGCGCCGAGGAGGAGGTCCGCGGCGATCGGGCGACGGGGCGCCACCTCGGCGATGAGCAGCGGCTCCAGCCGGTGGAAGCCGGCGAACTGCTCGTACACGCCGCTGTCGCCGTCGTAGCCGTCGACGAGGGCCTCGGCCAGCGCCAGCCACCGCCTGCACTCGGCCTCGCCGACGTCCTCGCCGAGCGCCACGGCCTCGGCCGCCCGGCGGAGGTTCCACCGGGCCATGACGTTCGTGAAGGCGTTGTCGTCGACCGGCTCGTGGTACTCGTCGGGCCCCACGACCCCGTAGATGTGCGCGCTGCCGTCGGGCTCGACGCGGATGCGCGAGGCCCAATAGCGGGCGGTCTCCACCAACAGGTGCCGACCGGGACCGCACGCGAATTCCTCGTCGCCCGTCCAGTCCACGTAGCAGGCGGCGGCCCATGGCACCTCCGCCACGATGTGCTCTTCGAGCTGCCCCGTGCGGATCGGCACCAGCTTCCCGGCGCGGTCGCGCGCGCTGATGGGGGTGACGTCCTCGCCCGTGCGCGCCGATTCCCAGGGGTAGCGGGCCCCCGCCCGTGCCGCGGCCCGTGCCGCGATCATGGCCGCCGGCAGACGCCGGATGCGGTACTCGAGCATGGCCCGTGCCGCGGCGGGGTGGGTGGCGGCCAGGAATGGCAGGACGAAGGTGTCGGCATCCCAGAACACGTGGCCGCTGTACCCGGTACCGGTGAGCCCCCGGGCGCCTACCGCCGCCTCGCCGGTGTCGGCCACCGACGCCATCAGGTGGAAGAGCGCGTAGCGGACGCCGAGCTGGAGCTCGTGGTCGCCCTCGACGACCACGTCGGCCGCGTGCCACCGCCTCGCCCACGCTTCGCGGTGCTCGGCCAGCAGCCGCTCGAAGCCGAGAGCGGCGACGGGACCGAGGGCCTCGACCACCGCCTCGGCGTCGGGAAGCTCCTCGGGGTCCGGGTGGTACAGGGCGACGCGGTCGACGACGTGCTCGTCTCCACCCGCGGCCCCCTGCCGACGCGTCCTGCGCTCGGTGGCGGCGGCCGCGATCCCGCCCGTCGACCCGGCGACGCGCATCCAGCTGACCTGGCGCCGCCGGCCCCTGTCGTGGACCGGGTCGTCGGCGGGCGGGAGCAGGGCCGGACCGGCCGGCAGCGCGCCGGGATGTCGCACCCGGAGGACCGCCGTGGCGGGCCGGGCGATCGAGACGAAGCGCACGCTCTCGACGACGGTGCCGGGCCGCCCGAAGCGCTCGTGCAGGACGCCGGTGCGCAGGTCGAGCACCCGGCGCGCCGTCTCGTGGTCGGCGCCGTCGAGCCCGCCGAGCCCGAAGGCCACCGGACCGGTGAGCAGGTGGGTCCGCGTCCCCTGGCCGTCGTAGACGCCCTCGGCCACCATGAACGGCGGCCTCGCCGGGTCGACTGCCACGAGCGAGCCGCTCATGCCGATGCGGCCGTCGGCCAACGTGAGGATCGCCCCGTGGACCCGCTCCTCCCGGCCGTCGCCCTCGACGATGAGCGACCAGCCGTCGCGGAACACGGGGGCGGGGAGCGTCCGTCGCTCCCGGCGCCGGCGCTGGTCGACCAGGAGCTGTCGCATCCGGGCACGGCCGCCGGCCAGGGCCAACACGCCGGGCGGTGCGGCGGCTCCGGCGCCGTTGACCAGGACGGAGGTGACGGCCCCGAGGTCGAGGTCCACCAGGGGGACCGGCCGGCGCGGGAAGCCGGCCAGGCCGTCGATGACCAGGAGCACGGCCTGCGGGTCCACGCCCCGGTGCCAGAGCTCCTCGACCATCGCCACGGCCACGTCGCCCGCGTCGACGAGCGCGATCTCCACCGTGCCGCCGTCGACGAGGACCCGCGGATCCTCGATCCCCGCGTCGCGTGCCACCTGGGCGGCCAGCGTGGCCAGGTCGCCCACCCCCCCGATGCCGCGCGCGCCGAGCAGTCGCCGGACCTCGGCACGCGCCGCGCGCGCCGCGGCCGGCGACACGGTCCCGAGCCCGAGGCCGGGCATGACGTCCAGCGTCACCCGTGGGCGGCCGTCGGGGTGCCGGTAGACGGGGACGTCGAGCCCGAACGCCGCCAGCCGCTCCGCCAGCGACGCGCCCGCCGCCTCCAGCGCGCGGAGCGACGCGCCGTGGTCGGGCGAGCGGGCGGGCCGCAGCGCCGAGCTCCCGAGGACCATGCCCCCGTTGCCCGAGCTGTCGGCCATGAGCAGCGGCGGGTGCTCGATCTCGTCCGCCAGCCGGTCGGACAGGACCGTGGGCGAGATCGGTGCGAGGACGCCGACGGCGGCGCCGGCGCGGTGCAGTGACGAGAGCGCGCGCGCCGTGTCCGGCCCGAGATCCGGCCGGCTGCTCCACACCAGCACGGCCTCGAAACGCCGGTCCACCAGGGCCGGCAGTGCGGGACGCCCTCCGTTCACGCCTCCATGCTCCCGCGCGACGCGCCCCGCAGGGAGAGCGCGCTGCGCAGCACCAGTCCCGACAGGCGGAAGATGCGCTGGTCGCCGCCCACGGGGGCCTGGATGAGGCGCAGGTCGTTGGTGACGAACCCGAAGGAGAGCCCCGTCGCGGGGTCGGCCCAGCCGCCCGAGCCCCCGAACCCGTAGTGGCCGAAGGCGGTGTCACCCCGGTACCCCGCGGCCCCGGCGCGGTGGTACCCCATGCGCCAGTTCATGCGCATGGCGATGACGGCGTCGCGTGCCCGGGTCTGGACCTCGCTCAGCGCGGCCACCGTGGCCGGCGAGAGCAGCTGCTCGCCCTGGTGCCGGCCGCCGGCGGCGATGACCCCGTAGAGGGCGGCGAGCCCGTGGGCCGAGAGCACGCCGTTGACCGAGGGCATCTCCGTCTCCAGGATCGCCGGCGCCGGTCCGCGCAGCAGCTGGTCGAACTGGGGCATGAACAGCGCCTCGAAGAACCGGCGGGTGGGGCGGACGCGCAGGAGGGTGGGCATCGACCGCCGGCTCCATTCGGTCACCAGCGGGGGCGTCGGTCGCACGGGGGGCGTGCGCCCGATGAGCGGCGCGAAGCGCGTCAGCCCCTCGGGCGGCGTGCCGATCCCGAGGCCTTCGACGCCGAGGGGATCGGCCAGCTCCCGGCGCACCAGCTCGGCCATGCCCAGGCTGGTCACCCGCCGGGCCAGGCCGGCCATGAGCCACCCGTAGGTGAAGGCGTGGTACCCGGGATGACCGGGCAGCGGGTCGGCCGGCCGCGCCGCCAGGCGTTCCTCCAGCCCGAGATGGTCGAGCAGGTCCTCGGGCCGGTCCACGAGGCCGATCACCGAGTGCAGTCCCGCTTGGTGGCTCATGAGTTGTCGGACGGTGATGGCCTGCTTGCCGGCTGCCGCGAACTCCGGCCAGTACTCGGCCACCGGCGCGTCGTAGTCGAGGAGGCCCCGGTCGGCCAGGCGGTGCACCACGCTCGAGGCCAGGCCCTTGGTGGTGGAGAAGCAGATCGTCACCGTGTCGCGGGTCCAGGGCCGCAAGCGGCCGGAGTCGGCGAACCCGCCCCACACGTCGACCACCGGCCGTCCGTGCAGCCGGACCGACAACGCGCCACCGCTGCGGCTCGCCGCGTGGAACAGCCGGCCGAAGTACGCGACCGCCGGTGCGAACGCGGGGTGGGCCTCGCCGCTCACACAGCCGGGGGCGCCGTCCTCGACGGTCGTGCCCCGGGTTCCGCCGGCCGGCCGGATCGTCACCGCGGACCCTACCGGCGCGGCACGGCGCCCGCCGTGGCCGCGCCCGTCCTCTGCGCGCCGGCGGCTCCCACGCCGGCGGTCCCCTCCGCCTCGCCCGGCGCCGTGCCCGGGGCCCCCTCGACGACCGCGGGCGCCGGCCGTGTCGGCAGCGCCACCAGTGCGAGGACGAAGCCGCCGAGCGCGACGGCGGCCGCCACGCGCAGACCCAGGTCGGCACCGCTCATGAAGGCTGCGTGCGCGGCGTGCGCGAGCAACGCGCCGAGTGCGCCACCGAGGCGGGCGGCGACGGCCAGCGCACCGCCGATCGAGCCCAGGATGGTCTCGGCGACGCCGTGGGGGACGCGGTAGGGCGCGAGCGCGGTGGTCATGTGGTCCTGGTACCGGGTGTTGAGCAGGCTGCCGATCACGGCCACCCCGAGGGCGCCGCCGACCTGGATGAAGGTGCCGTTGGTGGCGGAACCCACCCCGGTGTCGCCCCGGGGGACCGAGGCCATCACCGAGCCCGACACCGTGGGCATCACCAAGGCCGCGCCCGAGCCGATGAGCACCATACCCGGGACCATCTGGGCATAGGTCACGCCCACCGACGCGCGGGACGTGAGCCACAGGCCGATGGCGGCGACCAGCAGTCCGGCTGCGGTGGTCAGCTTCACCCCGACGACGCGGTCGAGCGCGGCCGACAAGGGCGCGACGATGGCCAGGGCGGCCGCCGCCGGGAGCATGCGCACGCCCGCGGCCAGGGGGGAGTAGCCCAGCTGGAACTGGAGGAACTGCGTGAGGAGGAACAGCGCTCCGATCAGGCCGAAGGCGCCGAGCCCGATGGAGCACACGGCGACCGAGAAGCTGCGCGCCCGGAAGAAGGCCAGGTTGAGCATGGGGTGCGTGCTCGCCCGCTCCCAGGCCGCGAACGCGGCCAGGACGACCAGACCGGCGGCACCGGGGACCACCACGATGGCGGAGCTCCATCCGTGCACCGGTGCCTCGATGATGGACCACAGCACCAGGCCCAGCCCCGCGATCGAGAGCACCGCGCCCAGGACGTCGGGTGCGGGTGCGCGCGCCTTCTTCGAGTCGGGTACCAAGAAGAGCGCGCACAGGGCGCCCAAGAGGGCGATGGGGACGTTGATGAGGAACACCGATCCCCACCAGAAGTGGGAGAGCAGCAGGCCGCCCACCACGGGCCCGAGCGCGAAGCCCACGCCGCTGGTTCCCGCCCAGAAGCCGATGGCCTGCTGGCGCTCGTCGGGGTCGGTGAAGAGGTTGGTGATGATGGCGAGCGTCGACGGCATCATCAGCGCGGCGCCGACCCCCATGGAGGCGCGGGCGGCGATCAGCACGTCCACCGACCCCGAGAAGGCCGCCCACGCCGATCCGGCGGCGAACGCCAGCAGCCCGGCCAGGAACGTCCGCTGGCGTCCGACCCGGTCGGCGAGGCTCCCGGCGACCAGGAGCAACCCGCCGAAGACCAGGGCGTAGGCGTCGACGATCCACTGCAGCTGCGTGGAGGTGGCGTGGAGGTCCCGGACCAGTGTGGGCAGGGCCACGTTGAGCACGGTGTTGTCGAGGTTCACGACGAGGATGGAGAAGCACAGCACCACGAGCGCCGACCACCGGGCCGCGTCGGGGTCGCCGGGGGGTGCGCCGGCGCGCGGGGAGGCGGGCGTCGGGGCGGGTTGCGGGGTCACCAGGTCTTTGGTACCCCGGCGACGCCCGGCTGACCAGGGCTGAAGGTCACGGCCCGTCGGGCGGGTGACGCCGGGCAGCCCGGCGGCGTCGTCTCCCGCTAGACATGCACCCGAACCCAGGAGGGCGCCATGGACGCACTGCGAGCCGAGAACGTCATGATCGCCGGCGCCGGCGACGACGAGATCCAGGCCTATCTCGCCCAGCCGCTCGACGTCGAGCGGGCGGGGGGCGTCGTCGTGATCCACCACATGCCCGGTTGGGACGAGGGGACCAAGGAGATCACCCGGCGCTTCGCCGCGCACGGGTATCTGGCGGTGTGTCCCAACCTGTACTGGCGCGAGGCGCCGGGCGCGAGCCCCGACGACGCCGCCGCCACCGTGCGCGCCCTGGGAGGGGTGCCCGACGATCGCCTGGTCGGCGACGTCGAGGGGGCCCTCCGCCACCTGCGATCCCTGCCGCTGGCCAACGGCAAGGTCGCGACGATCGGGTACTGCTCGGGCGGCCGCCAGTCGTTCCTCTCCGCGTGCCGCCTGCAGCTCGACGCCGCCGTCGACTGCTACGGCGCCTTCGTGGTGCATGCGCCGCCGCAGGGGGCGCCGGCCAGCATCGGCCCGGTCGCCCATCTGGCCGCGGACCTGTCGTGCCCGTTGCTCGGCCTCTTCGGGGCCGACGACCAATTCCCCACACCCGACGAGGTGGCGGAGCTCGAGAAGATCCTCACCGAGCGCGGCAAGGAATTCGAGTTCCACATGTACGAGGGCGCGGGCCACGCCTTCTTCAACACGCAGCGCGATTCGTTCCGGGCACCTGCGGCGAACGAGGGCTGGGAGCGGATCTGGGACTTCTTTGGCCGGCACCTCGCCGGCTGATCCTCCGGGACGACGGGAGGTTCTGTCATGTGCACCTACGACACCACCGGGTTGCGCATCCGGGGGAGCGGCAAGGGGGCCGAGGGGTGGTTCGCGTTGACCGACGCGTCCGTCTACTTCGACCACCCGGTGCACGCCCCGGACGCCCACACCCTCAACATCGACCTGATGAACCCCGGGCGCGGGCCTGGGTACCGGGTGGCGGCCGAGCTCGACCCCGATTCGGCTCGTGCGCTGGCCGAGGCCATCCTGGCCACCCTGGCGCGCCTTCCCGGAGCGGAGCCGGCGGCGGTGTGAGCGCGCGGCTCGCCACCCACGCCGAGGTCGACACCGGGCACGGACAGTGCTGGGTCCTGCCCTCCGGTTCCTCGGGGGTGCTCGACCGGCTCTGTGTGCACCCGTCGATCATCGACTTCGCCGAGCGCGCCCTGAGCACGCGCGACGTCCGCCTGTACCAGGCGCAGGCCAGTGCGAAGTACTCGGGCCCCGTCGACTACGAGCAGCCCATGCACACCGACCGCAACCACTCGTGGCTGCCGGCGCTCGGCACGGCGCCGTGGTCGGGGCAATTCGCGCCGTGATCCCCGAACGCCACGAGCTCGCCGGGTCCGGGGTCGTCTTCCCGCCGATGGGCGTGGGGACCTGGGCCTGGGGGGACAAGGGGACCTGGGGCATGGGAGGGTACGACACCTCGTTGACCCGCACCACGATCCATGACGCCTGGGAGGCCTCCATCGACGCGGGCATCACCCTCTTCGACACCGCCGAGGTCTACGGGCGCGGCGAGAGCGAGCGGATCATCGGCGCGCTGCTCGCCGGCGACCCCGGTCGTGCCGGAGGGGTGGTGATCGCCACCAAGTTCATGCCCTCCCCCCAGAAGGTGTTCGTGCGCTCGTCGCTGCTCAAGGCCCTGCGGGCCTCGCTGCGGCGCCTCGGGCTGGCGTCGGTCGGGCTGTACCAGATCCACGGCCCCATCAGCCTTCGGTCGCACGAGGCCATGGCCGACGCCCTTGCCGCGGCGAGCGACGCGGGGCTGGTCGAGGCGGTCGGTGTCTCGAACTACTCGGCCGAGGAGATGGCCGCCATCGCCCGCGCCCTGGAGCGCCGCGGCCTGCGCCTGGCCACCAACCAGGTCGAATTCTCGCTGCTGCGCCGCGCCCCGGAGACCTCCGGCCTGCTCGCGGCATGCCGCGACCTCGGCGTCCTCCCCCTCGCCTACTCGCCCATCGGCCAGGGGCGGCTCACGGGCAAGTACTCGGCCGCCAACCCACCGCCAGGCCGGCGCACCTTCGCGACGCACCCGATGTCCGTGGTCGACGACGTGGTGGCGCTGCTCCGGCGCATCGGCGACGCGCACGGGGGGAAGCGGCCGTCGCAGGTGGCCCTCAACTGGGTGATGGCCAAGGGTGCGGTGCCGATCCCGGGGGCGAAGAACCGCGATCAGGCGCTGGAGAACGCAGGCGCGCTCGGGTGGTCGCTGGACGACGACGACATGGCCGAGCTCGACGAGGTGGCGCTCGACGGGGTCCGGCGCGGCTTCAACCGCTTCTGGCAGCACGGCTGACCGTCGCCACCCTGGTGACGGCCGTCGCCGGACGCGCTACGGAACGTAGGCGCCGAGGAAGGCCAGGAGCGCATAGGCGAAGAGGCCGACGCTGCTCACCGCCACCACCGTGACCATCACGCGAGGCGACTTGGTCAACGTGCTCGCCGCGATCCAGAGCGGGAAGGCGCTGAGTGCGTAGCGCTCGAACGACTCGAAGTTGATGGCGGTCACCGATGCCACCAGCACCACGCCCAGGGAGTAGACACCGAAGGAGGACGGCAGACGCGCCAGCGCCACGGCGGAGAGCGTCAGTCCGAGGAGGATCCACGGCAGATGGAGGCCAGACCCCAGGTGGGCGCCGGTCAGCGCGTCCCTGGCGTCACGGTAGAGGTTGACGAGGGGATCGGCGGAGACCGACGGCGGTTCGCCCTGGTGTTGCAGGCGAAAGGGCGCGAAGAAGTCGCCGAATACCGCGCCCGCCCATGCCAGGTACGCCAGGCAACCGGCGATCGGCGCGAGGACCGCCACGGCCCGCGTGCCCTTGGACCGCCGGTCCGGTCCCCGCCATCCTCGGGCCCCTTCGATGACGGCGGGGATCGCCAGGAGGAACCCGATCGGCCGGCACGCGCCGGCCAGGAAGCCCCAGAGGGCCGACCATGCCCAGAGCCGACGGCGCAGACAGAGGAAAGCCGCCGCGGCGAGCAGGATGAAGAGCGACTCGGAATACCCCATGACCAATACGAAGGCCGGAGGTACCAGGCTGAAGATCCACGCGGCCCGCCGGGCGGACGCCACGTCGCGCAGCTCGTGCCGGGCGAGGCCGTACACGAGCATCGTCGCGCCGAGCGCACAGACGTTCGAGACGACGAGCAGGGCTGCGCCGGTGGGGAGGTGGGTGACGTCGGTGACGCCCCGTGTCACGAGCGGCATGAGGGGGAAGAAGCGGAGGCTCGTGCGCGGGGTGCCGTAGCCGTGCATCGCGATGAGCCGATACCACGCCGCGTCCGCGGTGAGGAGCCCCTGGTGCGCGCTCTGTACCGCCTTGGGCTCGGTGATCCGAAGCGTCCTGACCTCGAACTTCGCCAGGGCCAGGGCGAGCAGCGTCACCACCCTGGCGATCACCCAGGGCAACCAGACGGCGGCGAGCGATTCGCGCACGGCAGGCATGCACGAGCGCACCCAGCCGGTGGCGCCGGCCCCGGGCTCGCGGCGCGGACGCTCGGCCGACTGCGGGTGGTCGTGGTACGCCCGTGAAGTCTGCGCCATCAGGAGTGCTCGCCGTTCGGTTGCCCTGTCCGTCCTGCCCCGTGCAGGGTACGACAGTTGAGCCGAAGTCTGGCATTGCCTGCCCGCGAGGCCGGGCTGGTTAGGATCACCGCCCGTGGTGCGCCCGGCGACGCAGGCGAAGCCTCTGCGCGGCCTCGCGTGGATCCTGGCTCCTGCTGCCGCCGTGGTGGCCTTCTTCCCGTCGCTCTGGGCCGGCTTCCTCGCGGACGACTTCGTGATGCTGCGCACCACGAGCGTGCTGCACCTGCCCTGGCAGGCGTTCGTGCGCACCGACATCGGGGGCACGCAAGGCCATCCCTACCGCCCGATCTGGGTCGTCGTGATGGGCGCCCTCAACTGGATCTCCTCGGACAGTGCTGTGGCCCACCACGCGCTCAACATCGTGCTCTACGCGGCGAGCGCGGTCCT
Organism: Acidimicrobiales bacterium; assembly: GCA_035623275.1. GTDB lineage: Bacteria > Actinomycetota > Acidimicrobiia > Acidimicrobiales > UBA8190 > DASPTT01. Next base: position 12,804 of record DASPTT010000001.1, on the reverse strand, counting down.
CGTGATCGTGATCGCCGGGCGCTTCGCGGCGCGCCGGGTCGCCGTCCTCGCCGGTGTCGCCTTTGCGCTCTATCCCCGTCACGGGGAGGCGGTCGCCTGGAACGCCGGCTCGACCGACGTGATCGCCGGGGTCCTGGCGCTGGGCTCGCTGGCGGCGCTCACCGCCGAGGGCGCGCCGGCGTGGGGTCTCGTCGTCTGCGTCGCATCCGGTGTCGCTGCCGCGCTGTCGAAGGAGACCGCTTTCGCCCTGCCCGCCCTGGCCGTCGTGTTGGTGGCCGCGCGGTGGACGATCGAGGACCCCTCGCTCCGGCGCAGGCGGGTGGCGGGGATCGTGGCCCTCACGGTGGCGCTGGCCGCCGTCTTCGTCGTGCGGATCGTCGTCGTCCACGGCCTGGGTAACGACGTCACCGAGCCGTTCGGCGCGCACCGGTTCGTCGTCGTGGTCGCCTCCTATCTCATCGCGACCGCCTCGACCTCTCACCTGCTCGTGCTCAGGCACCCCGCGCTCCTCGGCGTGCCGCTCGTGGTGGGCGCGCTGCTCGTGCTCGGAGCGTTCCTGACGTTCCGGAGCTCCGACGGCACCCGGAAGCGGCTGCTCGTGGTCGGTGCGCTGTGGTTCGTGGTGTCCCTCGTCCCCCTCTACAACAACGCCGTGAACCTCAACACCGCCAACGGCGAGCGTCTGCTCTACCTCCCGTCGGTGGGAACCGCGCTCGTGTTCGCAGCCGTCGCTGCACCCCTTCTCGACATGCGTCTGGGACGATGGGCCATGGGTGCCCTCGCCGTGGTCGCGCTCGGCCTGTGCCTGGTGGAGTCGCTCGATTACGTGACGGCCGGCACGATCCGCGACCGGGTGGTGGCCGACGCGCTGCGATTGACCCCCAAGCGCGGCACGGTGGTCCTGTTGAACGTGCCCGACTCCTACCGGTCCGCGCGGCTCTTCGGCGCCGGCTTCGCCGAGGCGATGGCCAGGTCCGGCCGTCCCCACCTGACGGTCCTGGTGTGCGCGCCCTCCGTCGTCGAGACGCGGACGGCGCAGCCGGTGCGGTTCTCGGGTCAGCCGGGGGGCCAGGTGCTCGCTCATGCCACGCCCGACCTCCCCTTCGACACGCCCGAGAGCGGACGGGGGATCTCCACCTCCGGTTGCGTCTACGGACCGGCGCCCGGCGGAAGGCTGGCGCGTGGGCTGGGCACGGATGTCCTGCTCACCCCGGCGCCGGCGCCGAATCCGCTCTACCTGTGGTTCGACGGCGTCGATCTGCACGTGTGCGAGCCCGCCACGTGCCTGATCCCGGCCCCGTCAGCCGCCCGCTGACCCGCACCTCCCCGGCCCGCCCAGCTCCCTGACCAGGGGCGCGGTGTGCGCAGCTCGATCGTCACCCCGGTGACTCGGGTGCCCCACTCCGTCGTTTGAGCCGGTACATGTCAGCGTCGGCGTCGCGGAGGACGAGATCCGGGTCGTCGTCGGAGTTGCCCGCGGCCATGCCGATGCTGGCCCGGGCCGGTCGGCCCTTCACGAGCAGGGTGCCGATCGCTTCTCCCATGCGCCGGGCGACGACGATCCCGTCGTCGGGGGTGGCGTCGGCGACGAAGACGGCGAACTCGTCGCCGCCCACCCGAGCCACGACGTCGCCCGCACGCGCTGCCCCCTCGCAGGCGCGAGCCACCGCGACGAGGAGCGCGTCGCCCACCTCGTGACCGTGTGCGTCGTTGAACTCCTTGAGGGCGTCGACGTCGATGGAGAGCAGGACGAACGGAAGGCGACCCCGGCGTCGGGCAACGCCTTCTGCGAAGCCTCGTCGGTTTGCCAAGCCTGTCAGGGGATCGGTCACTGCCAGGCGCCGAAGATTCGCGTGGACGGCGCGCAGGTGGTCGCGGTACCCATGGATGGCGACGGAGAGCACGAGGGCGACAATGGCCCAGAGCACCACTAGACGCAGGGTGACGAGCCAGCCAAGGTGCCGATCCGCCGAGATGACGACGAGGGCGAGCAGGACCGCGGCCGTCGTCAGTGCCGAGAGACCCTTCGAGCCGTGGACTGCCACCGACACGACCGGGACCAGGAGGACCACGGAGAGGCCGGTGGACACCTCCCTCTGGGACAGGATCAGCAGCGTGGCGGAGGCGACGTAGAGCAGTGGGGAAGCGGCGACGAGCCACCGGGGTTGGCCGAGCCGGAGGGTCAGGACGAACGCCACGACCAGCAGGACCGTGCTCGACACGTAGGCCCATGGCCGCGTGAGTGGGACGTCGAGCAGGCCAGAGAGCTGCGCCAGGACCGCGGCGATGTAGAAGGGAACGAAGGCGTGCTCCACGAGGGCCCTGCCTGGTCGCCGGGTCACCTCCGCCCGGTCGGGTTGCCCGTCGCCCCCCGCCGGCATGCGCACCATTGTGCCCGACGGAGATCCCCGGACGCTGATGGGTTGCACTGGCGAACGAAGGGGTGTCGCGTGTGGACTTCCAGGGCGGTCACGCGGTGCGGTCGCCGTCACGAGATGTTCCTCTCGTGTTCGCGTCCGATTCATCTGCTCGTAACGACCGGCCGGTACCGTGGGCGAGGTACATCGATCTGCGAGGTGGATGGCGCGTGCGCAGGAAGACCGAGGTCAGCATCGAACAGGAGCTCTCGCAGCTGCCGCTCTTCGCCGACTGCCGGCCGAACGAGCTGAGACGGCTGCGCACGCTCGGCACCCGGGTGCGGGTCGGCGAGGGTCGCCGGCTCGTCGTGGCGGGACGGCGCGGCGCCGAGATGGTGCTGGTCCTGTCGGGCGAGGCGTCGTGCTTCGTCGGGGGTGCCGAGGTGGCGCGCTTCGGCGTCGGCGAGTTCTTCGGCGAGGTCGCCCTCCTCGACGGCGGGCCCCGGACGGCCACGGTCGTGGCGCGGACCGACATGGAGGTGCTCGTGCTCAACCGCTTCGAGTTCGAGGCGCTTATCGAGGTGGCCCCGTCGATCGCCAACCGGATGCTGGTGTCGATGGCACAGCGCCTCCGCGCCGCCAACCGGCTGACGCTCGTCGCACCGGTCTGATCGGGCCCGGTCTCGGGCGACGTGCGACCCGGCGCCTACCAGGTGGGCCAGCCCGGCGGCAGGGTGCCGGTGGGCGGGTCGTTCTGGAGGATCCCCGGCGGCGCCCCCAGCGATGCCAGCAGCTGGGAGAAGTTGGCGCCGAAGGCGGTCGAATTCGACCCGTTGAACTGCCCGTAGTCGTTGGCCATCGTGGTGCCGTTGGCGTCGGGGTTCGACCATCCCGTCTCGATGCCGCTGGGGCCCTCGTAGACGGTGCCGATCTGCGTCGCCGCCGTCACGGTCTGCCCGACCGACACCGTGGGGTTGATGTCCTCGGCCGCGTAGACCACCAGCCCCGAGGCGGGGCCGTCGGAGAGCCGGTAGGCGATGAAGGTGCCACCGGGCCACCCGCCGTTGGAGGTGCTCATGACCACGCCGTCGCCGATGGCGTAGATCGGCCCGTAGCCGCTGTAGTCCACCCCCTGGTCGATGCGCTCGGGGTTGAGCGCGGCGATCCCGCGCAGGGGGTTGGCGTAGGAGCCCGGCGACGGATGGAAGGTGACCGGCGGGGCGGGTTGGGCCGACGTCAGCGGGGTCTTGGGGACCATCGCCTCCTCCTTGGCCCGCTCGGCGGCGGCCGCCTGGGCGGCGGCCGCCGCCAGCAGCGTCTGGAGATTGCCCTTGACGCCGGCGAGCAGCGCGCTGTCGCGGTTCATCGCGCCCTGCGCGGCCTGGCGATCGTCGGCGAGCTGGGTCACGGCGGCCGCGGCCTGCGCCTGTGCCTGGCTCAGCTGCGACTGCGTCATCTGCGTCCGATGCTCGTCGAGGCGCACCGCGTCGACGGCCGTGTTGAGATGGCCCTCGGCGAGCGAGGTGTACTCGGCCTGCGCGCTCATCACGTCGTTCCCGGGACTGAAGAGCGCCAGCGACGGTTCGCCCTCTCCCGCGCTCATGTACCCCTGCAGGGCGATCGACCGCAGGTTGGCGATGGCTCGCGCCTCCACCTGGCGGTCGGCCGCCAGCTGGGCCTGGCCGGTGGCCACCTCGCTGTTCAGCGCGTCCAGCTGCGCCTGCGCGTGGTTGTACTCGGCGACGAGGTCCTCGACCTGGGCGCCGTCCTGCGCGATCTTCTGCTCGAGCTGTGTGATCTGGGCCTGGTCCGAGGCCACGTCACCCGACGCGGGGGCAGAGGCCAGGGTGATCAGCACTGCTGCGCCGAGCCCGCCGGCGGCGGCCAGGCGCACGAGACGCGAGCCGCGCGCCGCGTCCGTCGGGCCCGCAGTGCCCTGAACGTCGCCGTCTTCGGGCATAACGGCCGATCACGATATCGGAGATGCCCGGCCCGGGGCCAGTACCCGCACCGGCCCTCGGGCCGCGGCCGGCTCAGCCGCCCTGATCCGCGGTTCCTGGGCGCGGGTTGCCGCCCGCCGTCTGCGCAAAGGGCGAGGTCGTGGTGGTGGGGGTGCGCACCCCCAGCGTCCCGGCCAAGTCGGCCAGGTCGGCCTGGAGCGCCGTGGCCGCGCCGTCGCTGATCGATCCCGAGGCAGCACCGTCGCTGACGATGCCGGACGCCTGCTGGAGGTCGTTGGCGGCCCGGTCGTCGTTGCCCGCGGCCTGGTCGTCGACCGCCCGTTGGGCGTCGGCCGAGATCGCCGCCGCGGTCGGCGGGTCGATGGTGCCGGCGTCGACGTCGGCGGCGACGTCGTGGACCAGCGCGCCGAGCGCGGAGGCCCCGTCGGGCACGGTCGTGGTGGTCGTCGACGGCGTGGTGGTGGAGGTGGTGGTCGTCGAGGAGCTCGTCGACGCCGGGCTGTGCGCCGCGGTCGATCGATGCGGTCGCAGGGTGACCACCGTCACGACGGCCGCGGCGACGAGTGCCGCGGCCAGGCCGACCGCCACCGCGGCGAACAGGGCCCGGCGGGCGCGCCAGCCGTGGGTGACGGACCCGGGTGACGGTCCGGCGGACGCCACGAGCGTGCCGAGGGCACCGGTGAGGCTCGTGCCCGCCGGGGCGGCGGCCAACGCGGTGAGGTCGGGCACGTGGGCGACGGCCCCGGGCGCGCTCGGCACACCGGTTCGGGGCGGTTGCTCGGCCCGGTCCCATGGCGCGCGGAAGGGTGCGGTGGCCAACAGCGCGGCGACCGAGGCGGCATCGAGGCGCGCCTCGGGCCGGTGGTCGAGCATCCCCACGAGCAGCAGGCGCCACGCCACGGGGAGGTCGGCCGGCAGCGGCACGGGTGCCGCCAGCCGCCGCGCCACGACGGTCCCCGGTGGGCCGTCGTAGACGCGCCGGCCCGTGAGGCACTCGAGCAGCACGATGCCCAGTGACCAGACGTCGGCGCCCGGCCCGACCTGGTGGTCCTCGAGTTGTTCGGGCGCCATGTACGCGACCGTGCCCAGGGTCGTCCCCGCCACCGTGATCGTCGACGCGTCCACGAGCCGCGAGATGCCGAAGTCCCCGACCATGGCGCGGCCGTCGCCGTTGAGCAGGATGTTGGAGGGCTTCACGTCGCGATGGACGATGCCCTGGGCGTGGACGTAGGCGAGCGCCCCGGCCAGCTGCATGCCCATGACGGCGGTGTGCTCCGGGCGCATGGCCCGCGTCCCGTGCCGGGCGACGAACTCTGCCAGGGTCGGTCCCTCGACCAGCACCATCACCAGGTAGGCCGCACCGTCGACGAGCCCCGAGTCCAGGAGCCGCACCAGGTTCGGGTGCGACAGGTGCTCGAGCACGCGCGCCTCCTGCGTCAGGCGACGGCCTAGGGCCGGGTCCGCCGAGCGGACGATCTTGAGCGCGACGGTGGCACCGGTGCGCTCGTCGACGGCCTGATGCACCTCGGACATCCCACCTCGGCCGACCAGCCGGACGAGGCGGTAGTGCCCGACGACGGCCGAGGTCGTCGAGGTCATGGCGCGATGCTAAACCGTGTCGGGCCCGAAGCTCGGGGCCCTCGCCGAACGCCGGCGCCTCCGCCGGCGCGACCCGACAGGAGCGCAGTTCCTGTCGGTGCTATGCACGCAGCGTCAGCCGAAACCGGCTGTCGCCGGTGCCGTCGACGGCGGGCCGACCGCCGGCGCGGAGTTCTCCGAGGGCCCCGACAGCGGCGCTTGGACGGGCCCGGTGGGATACGGGCACACGGTCGTGGCCGGGACGCACACGGTGACGCTGGTGGGGAAGTCGAACCCACCGGCGACGACGGCCGGCGTCGACGGTGTGCCGTTGCGGAAGGTCACGCGCATGACCCGGCCCTGGTAGTCCGCGGGGCCGCAGCCCGTCAGCAGGCCCCCCTTGCAGGTGACGTGGATGTCGACGAAGTACAGCGTCCCGTCCGGGGCGAACGCCATACCGAAGGGGTTGTACTGGTCCGGGCTCTTGCCCAGGTCCGCCAGTGTCGTTCCCGGTACGGGCGTACGGTTCGGCACCGGTTTGCCGTTCTTGTCCACCCAGACGATGCTCGGGTCGCCGATGTAACTGCTGACGGCGAAGCAGTCGCAGGTCGGGTCCCTGGCCACGCCGCTCGGGAACCCGAGGCCCTTGTAGAAGGTGGAGACCTGCACCTCGGCGCGGGGGTAGAGGCCACCGGGGCAGTCGGACGCGTCGGCGGGCAGCGAGCTGCGCGCGAAGCGCAGCACGCTGGAGGTGCCGATGTTGGGGACGAGCAGGTCCCCGTTGTCGGCCAGGGCCATCATCCCCGGCTGGGCCAGCCCGCCGGTGCCGTCGGTATGGTGCGGCCCGGTGCCGCCGGCGTCGGGTCCGTAGACGATGCAGTAGGTCGTGTAGTTGGGGGCGAACCATTCCACCAGCCGGCCGCTGCTCGGCGGTGGGAAGTCACCTTGGGCGGTGGCGATGTCGGCGCCGAACACGTCGCCCTTGGCGTCGATGGCGCAACCGGTGTACGTGCTCGTGCCGTTGAACGTGCCGTCCGGCTCGGGGGGGTTGTCGCCGCCGATGCTCTGGCCCGCCATCTTGTAGGGGCCGGGCACGTAGAGGACCTGTCCGCTGAACGAGCCGTCGGGCTCGTCGAGCTCCTCGCCGTCGGCAGGCTCCTTGTAGGGCTTGGTGCCGCCGGCGTTGTGCTGGTTGGGCAACGTGGGGTCGACGCCGCCCACGAAGCGCCCGTCGGGCAGGACGCACACCTGCCCGTTGAGGTCCCAGGCCGGCAGGAGCTGGCCCTGCTGGCCGCTGGGCATCGACAGGAAGTCGACCTCCTCGTTCTGGTCCCAGTAGACGAGGTAGCCGGCGGTGCCGTGGACGCCCGCCGTCGGGGTGGGCACGGTGTCGCCGGTCGGCGTGGCCGCCGACGCGGTCTTGGCCGACCCCGAGGACGACGACGAGCTCGCACTGCAGCCCGCCGTGACGACGGCGAGGCACAGCGCGCCGACCAGGACCGCCCCGCGTGTGGTGCTCTGTCGCATCGATCCCCCTCGCACCGCCGCGCGCCCGCCGGCATCTTCCGGCCCCCCCGTGGCGTCGCCCACGGCGCCGGTCATGCTACCCACGGGCCCGACGGCCGTCCCGGTCGCGCGCCGGGGCGCACGGCGCTGCGGCGGCCGTCTCGCTACATTTCGGGTCGGGTCCCGGCGGCTCGGTCGGGACGGTACAGGGGATCGCATGGCGGGGCTGGGGCGAGACACGGTACGGCTGGGGGTCGTCGGCGCCGGCAACATCGCGGACCTGAACGTGGCCGGCTACCTCGCTCATCCCGCCTGCGAAGTGCGTGCCGTGTGCGACGTGGATGGCAGTGTCGCCAAGGAGGCGGCGGCGCGTTGGGACGTGCCCGTCGTCTACACGGAGCTCGAGCGGCTGCTCGAGGACGACGAGATCGACGCCGTGGAGATCCTCACCCCCACCCACCTGCACCACGCCCACGTCCTCGCCGCCCTGGAGGCGGGCAAGCACGTGTCGGTGCAGAAGCCGATCACCAACGCCGTGCACGAGGCGCTGGCGCTGGCCGAGCTCGCCGATCGGAAGGGTCTGGTGCTGCGGGTGAGCGAGTGCTTCCTCCACTATCCGCCCCTGGAGCTGGCCCGGCAGCTGGTGGCCGACGGGGCGATCGGGAAGCCCACGGGGCTCCGGATCCGCACGGTCGTGGGCCAGACCGACTCCCCCTTCCAGGCGAACCTCCGCCCCGAGGGCTACGGGTGGCGGCTCGACGATCGCAGCCCGGGCGGGCACCTCTTCGACGACATGGTGCACAAGTACGCCATGGCCCTGTGGCTGGTCGACGAGGACATCGTGTCCGTCCAGGCCGTGGTGCGCCGCCGCGACCTGTTCTTCGAGCCCTGCGCGGTGATCTTCGAGTACGAGGACCCGTCGCTGCTCGGCGTCATGGAGGTGCACTACGCGCCCTCGATGTGGTTGCGCTCGAGCTACTACGGCGCCGACGAGTTCTTCGAGATCCAGGGCGACGAGGGGTTCCTGTGGGTCACTCGGGCCACCGGCGAGCTGCTCGACCTCGCGCCCGTGGTGCTCTACCGGGGCGAGGACGGCGAGCGGTCCATGACCGAGTTCGCCGACGTCGACACCGACTGGGGGTCGGGGTTCGCGCGGTCCTCCGCCCACTTCGTGGAGGCCCTGCTGCAAGGGACGCCCGCCGCCATGTCGGCCCGAGAGGCGGCCAAGGTCCTGCAGCTGTGCTTCGCGGTCTACCAGGCCTCCGACACCCGCCAACCCGTTGACCCCCGCACCATCACCGGGTCGGTCACCCCCCGCGGCTGGGCGGAGTGGTGACACCACCGGCGCGGTCGAGGCGCACGACCGAGCCGACAGGCCCTCAGTCGACGGGCTCGGGCGACGTCTGAATCCCCCTGGGCGCGTCCCGGTGCCGGCCCGCGCCGCCCCCGGCGCCGGCCGCCTGCACGTCGCGTCGGGTCACGGCCAGGTAGCCGACCAGGACCACGATCAGGGCACCGGACGCGCCGGCAACGACGCCGTCGCCCAGGCCCAGCCCACCCAGCGCCTGCGGCTTGCCCATCCAGTCGGCGAACGAGGCGCCCAGCGGGCGCGTGACGACGTAGGCGAGCCAGAAGGCGAGGATCGCGTTCCAGCGAAAGCGCCAGTACCCGAGCGCGGGCACGGCGATGAGCGCGAGGAAGAAGATCCCCGAGGCCAGGTACCCGAGGTGCAGCGTCACGGCGGTGAGATCGCCCACCGCGGTGCCCATGGCGAAGGTGGTGACCACCGCCGCCCAGTAGAACGCCTCGCGCCGGACGGTGTCGATGCTGTGGAACGACAGGGTCCGTTCGCTGCGCTGCCAGGCGACGAACACGGCGGCGAGAGCCACGGCATAGAGGAGGCTCGACACGAGGTAGGGCACGTGGAACCCGACGTGGAGGACGTCGGCGGCCATGGTGCCGAACACCCCGACCATGACCACCGCCAGCCAGTACGTGGCCGCCGTGTAGCGGCGCACCCAGAACTGCAGGCCGAGCGCGCCGACGAAGACGGCGAAGACGGCGAGGACGGCGGGCACCGGGGCGAACCGGTGCACGAGGTAGTCGGAGGTCGATTCGCCCATGGCCGTCGACAAGGCCTTGATGACCCAGAACAAGGCGGTGATCTCGGGGACCCGCAAGGCGCCGTGGCGGGTGGCGCGGGGGAGGCGCTCGGGCATGCCCCATTGTGGCCGTGGCCGAGGGTCCGCCGGGCAACGTCCCGGTGACGTCCGGATGGACATCCCGCCCCGGAGATCTCCTTGACGCGTCGGCGCTGGTCACCGGGGCGTGAGGGAACCGTTAGCCCCGCCCTGCCAGGACCGCCTCGAGGCGCTCGAGCAGTTCCCGCTGACCGCGCAGCAGCTTGGCCCGGGCGCCGCCGAGGGTCATCCACTGCGCACGGTCCACCTCGGGGAACGTGCCGACGCGTCCGGAGCGAGGCGGCCACTCCATGTCGAAGGTGTTGCTGACGACGCCGGTGGTGTCGAAGTCGCCCTCCACCGCCCAGGCCACGACGACCTTGGCGCCGGACTGGGCCACCTGTCCGAGCTCGATCCGCTCGCCGACCGGCGCGGGCGAGCCCAGCTCCTCCTCGAACTCGCGCTCGGCCGCCGCCAGCGGGTCCTCCGCCTCGAACTCCCCCTTGGGGATGGACCACGCCGCCTCGTCCTTCTTGGCCCAGAAGGGCCCACCCGGGTGCACGAGGAGCACCTCGGTCGTGCCCTCGGCGGTGCGCCGGAACAGCAGCAGGCCCGCACTCGATTTGGGCACCGGGCGCTACTGCTCCGCCAGGATGGCGGCGATCTCTGCCAGGGGGTCCCGCACGACGGGGCCGGTGACCTCCACGGCAGCGTGCACGATGGTGCCGGTGAAGGGGAACGGCGCGTCGTAGCCGTCGCCCACGGCCGGGCCCCACTCGTAGCCGCAGGTGAGGCCCACCCCCACCCCGTTGAAGCCCGACGGCGTGAAGCGGGCGATGGGGCCCTCGGCCACCACGCGGCCGTCGACCGACAGCCGACCGGTCCCGCCGAGCCCTTGGTCCTTGTGGAACTCGTACGCCAGCGCGTGCGCGCCCGGACCGAGCACGTCGGCCGCCTCCACCACGTGCAGCTCCTTGCCGTAGAGGTTGTGGACATAGCGCAGCCGCCCGTCGAGGACGTGGAGCGACCAGCCGCCGACGGCCGAGCCCAAGGCGAGGAGGACCCCCGCGGGCGTGCGTTCCCCGGGGACCTGGACGTCCACCAGCAGGCGGTGCGAGCGGTTGCGGACGTTGACGGCCACCGGCTCGGGCACCTGGGCACCGCCGGGGAAGTAGCGGAAGCGTTCCCGCGGCGCGCGTCGGTCGGGCTTGGGGTGCACGAGCGTCCACAGCACGCGGTTGTCGAGGGGCAGCACGTCGTTGCGCGCCGCCTCCTCCCACCACCGCTGCACCATGACCGCCACCCGCTCGGGGTGCTCCTCGGCCACGTCGTGGCATTCGGAGAAGTCCTCGGCCACGTGGTAGAGCTCCCAGACGTCGTCGTCGAAGGAGGCGTTGGGATCGAGCCCGTCGTCGTAGAGGGGGCCGACGGGGTGGAAGGCCACCACCTTCCAGCCCTGGTGATACAAGGCGCGTGACCCGAACATCTCGAAGTGCTGGGTGGAGCGGACCTCGGCAGCGTGTTCTCCGCCCGGGCGCAGCAGCGAGGCCATGTTCAGCCCGTCGATCCGGGACTGGGGCACGTGGTCGAGCACCGTCGGCGCCTCGATCCCGACGAGGTCGAGCACCGTCGGCGCGACGTCGATCGCGTGCGCGTACTGGCGGCGCAGCTCTCCCGCGCAGGCCCTGGTGCGCGCCGGCCACGTGACGATGCAGGGGTCGGCCACCCCGCCCTCGTGGACTTCGCGCTTCCAGCGCTTGAACGGCGTGTTGCCCGCCATCGTCCAGCCCCAGGGGTAGTTGTTGTGGGTGCGCGGTCCGCCGATCTCGTCGATGCGGCCGAACATCTCGCCGACCCCGGCCGGATCCAGGTTCGACAGGCGGACGTCGTTGATCGACCCGACGGCGCCGCCTTCCGCGCTGGCTCCGTTGTCGGACACGACGACCACCAGGGTGTCCTCCAGCTCCCCGAGGTCCTCGACGAAGGCCAGCAGGCGGCCGATCTCCGCGTCCGCGTGGGACAGGAACCCGGCGAAGCACTCCATGAAGCGTGCCGCCAGGGCGCGTTGCTCGTCGCCCAGCGCGTCCCACGCCGGGACCCACGGCGGCCGGGGCGACAGGTCGGTGCCCGGCGGGATCACGCCGCTCGCCAGCTGCCGGGCGTAGGTGCGCTCGCGCCAGGCGTCCCACCCGTCGTCGAAGCGGCCGGCGTAGCGCTCGACCCACGGGCGCGGCGCCTGGTGCGGGGAGTGGCACGCACCGGTGCAGAAGTAGAGGAAGAAGGGCCGGTCCGCGTCCACCGCGCGCAGGTCGCCGAGGAACTCGATGGCGTGGTCGGTGAGGTCGGTGGTGAGGTGATACCCGTCCTCGATGCTCTTCTGGGGCCGCACCGAGTGGTTGTCGTGGAAGAGGGCGGGGACGAACTGGTGCGTCTCGCCGCCGTGGAATCCGTACCAGCGGTCGAACCCTCGCCCGAGCGGCCAGGTCTGGCGCGAGGCGCCCATATTGGTCTCGTCCTCCGGGCTCAGGTGCCACTTGCCGACGGCGTAGGTGGCATAACCCCTGGCCCGCAGGATCTCCGAGAGGTACCCGTTCTCCCGCGGCGGGGTGCCCCAGTACCCCGGGTACCCCATGGCCAGGTCCGCCACCCGTCCCATACCGCTGCGATGGTGGTTCCGGCCGGTGAGCAGACAGGCGCGTGTCGGTGAGCACAGCGCCGTGGTGTGGAAGTTGGTCAGCCGCACGCCGCGGGCCGCGAGCCCGTCGATGGTCGGCGTGGCGATGTCGGAGCCGTAGCAACCCAACTGAGCGAAGCCGACGTCGTCGAGCACGACCAGCACCACGTTGGGAGCGCCGGCGGGGGGGGTGGTCACGGGTGGCCACCAGGGCTCCGAGTCGCGCCAGTCGCGCCCGATCCGACCCCCGAACTCCCGTGATGACGTCATGTGCCGCCTTCCCTCCGGCTCGCGTCGTTGCGCCCAGCCTGCCACCGCCGTCCCGGCGGGTCGGCTTGACAGGCTAACGCCGATAGCTAAACTCACTGGCTAACAGTGTTAGCAACACGAGGACCGAGCGAGAGCGAGCCGCGCCGAGGTGCCGGACCCGCCGGAAGGATGCCCATGTCGACCACCACCCACTACCGGCGCCCGGGCTGGTTCACCCGCCGGGTCTTCAACCGGGCCGTGGCCGGGCTCACCCGGCTGGGGATCAGCGTGTGGGGGAG